>NZ_JBEOUK010000115.1:0-1030 GCF_040304045.1 Kitasatospora sp. NPDC094016 | reverse complement strand
CTGAGGACAAGCCCTCGGCCTATTAGTACCGGTCAACTCCACCCCTCACAGGGCTTCCATATCCGGCCTATCAACCCAGTCGTCTACTGGGAGCCTTACCCTCTCAAGGAGGTGGGAGTGCTCATCTCGAAGCAGGCTTCCCGCTTAGATGCTTTCAGCGGTTATCCCTCCCGAACGTAGCCAACCAGCCATGCCCTTGGCAGGACAACTGGCACACCAGAGGTTCGTCCGTCCCGGTCCTCTCGTACTAGGGACAGCCCTTCTCAACACTCCTACGCGCACAGCGGATAGGGACCGAACTGTCTCACGACGTTCTAAACCCAGCTCGCGTACCGCTTTAATGGGCGAACAGCCCAACCCTTGGGACCTACTCCAGCCCCAGGATGCGACGAGCCGACATCGAGGTGCCAAACCATCCCGTCGATATGGACTCTTGGGGAAGATCAGCCTGTTATCCCCGGGGTACCTTTTATCCGTTGAGCGACGGCGCTTCCACAAGCCACCGCCGGATCACTAGTCCCTACTTTCGTACCTGCTCGACCCGTCAGTCTCACAGTCAAGCTCCCTTGTGCACTTACACTCAACACCTGATTGCCAACCAGGCTGAGGGAACCTTTGGGCGCCTCCGTTACTCTTTAGGAGGCAACCGCCCCAGTTAAACTACCCACCAGACACTGTCCCTGATCCGGATCACGGACCCAGGTTAGACATCCAGCACGACCAGAGTGGTATTTCAACGACGACTCCACAACAACTGGCGTTGCTGCTTCAAAGTCTCCCACCTATCCTACACAAGCCGAACCGAACACCAATATCAAGCTATAGTAAAGGTCCCGGGGTCTTTCCGTCCTGCTGCGCGAAACGAGCATCTTTACTCGTAATGCAATTTCACCGGGCCTATGGTTGAGACAGTCGAGAAGTCGTTACGCCATTCGTGCAGGTCGGAACTTACCCGACAAGGAATTTCGCTACCTTAGGATGGTTATAGTTACCACCGCCGTTTACTGGCGCTTAAGTTCTCAGCTTCGCC
>NZ_JBEOUK010000114.1:0-1054 GCF_040304045.1 Kitasatospora sp. NPDC094016 | reverse complement strand
TAGGGCGCGTATTCGGTCGTGATCAACGGGTCCGGGTGAGGTCCTTGATCCAGATCATCGCGCCACGGAGGTGGAGGCCTGCGAGGTAGCTGTCCGGGGTCTTGTCATACCGGGTCGCGATGCCTCGCCAGGCCTTCAGCTTGTTGATCAGGCGCTCAACGGTGTTGCGCTCCTTGTAGAGCTCGGCGTCGTGGCTGACGGGCCTGCCGCCCTTGCTGCCCTTCTTCTGCCGGTTGGCGCTCTGGTCCTTCTTCTCCGGAATGACCGCCTTGATATGGCGCTTGCGCAGGTGGGCGCGGTTGCCACGGGACGAGTAGGCCTTGTCCCCGGCGACCGCGTCCGGCCGGCTGCGGGGACGGCCGACCGGCACCCGGACCCGTACCTTCTTCAGCACGGGGATGAACTGTGGGCTGTCCGCGGCCTGGCCCTGGGTCAGTATGAACACCAGCGGGCGACACTTCCGGTCGCCGGCGCAATGGATCTTGCTGGTCTGCCCACCCCTGGAGCGTCCGAGCAGGGCTTCCTTCAGTCGGATCTTGTGCCGACGCCGGATTCGTCGCCGTTCTTCCCGTTTCGGGTCACCTGAGGCGTCCCGCCCGTCTTGTTCCTCCGGGCCTCCCCCTTTTGTCGTGCCTTCTCCGCCTCGTCGACGGCCTTCTCCAGGGAGGCCATGGTGTCGGGGTCAAGGTGCATCCCGGCGGCGTCGTGGTGGGCTCGCACGGTGGTGGAGTCCACGCCGACCAGGGACAAGTCCACCTCACCGCGCTTCGCGGCTTCCGCGATCATCCCCTCCAGCAGGGCTTCGAAGACGCCGGCGTCCCTCCACTGCCGGAACCGATTGGAGACGGTCGACCAAGCACCGAACTCCTTCGGCATCTCCCGCCACTGCCCGCCCGTCCGGAATCGCCAGATCACGCCCTCGAACTGCTGGCGCAGCCGCTCGGGGTACGGGCCGTACTCGCCGATCGGCAAGTACGGCTCGATCAACACCCACTCTGCATCCGTCAGTTGCGCTCGCGTCACGCACCACGGTTTACCGGAACTGGACCCGCTG
>NZ_JBEOUK010000113.1:0-1088 GCF_040304045.1 Kitasatospora sp. NPDC094016 | reverse complement strand
GTTGTGATCAATCTGAGGGAATCGCCTGCGTCGCGGGACCTGATCCGGTAGACCGTGTTGTGTGACACGAGCGCAACTTTCGGACGCTGAGTGGGAGTTCATCGAGCCGTACCTGCCGATCGGCAGGTACGGCCCGTACCCCGAGCGGCTGCGCCAGCAGTTCGAGGGCGTGATCTGGCGGTTCAGGACGGGCGCGCAGTGGCGGGAGATGCCCGGGGAGTTCGGGGCCTGGCCGACCGTGCACAACCGCTTCCGGCAATGGCGCGACGCCGGCGTCTTCGAGGCTCTGCTGGAGGGCCTGATCGCGGAAGCCGCAAAGCGCGGTGAGGTGGACTTGTCCCTGGTCAGCGTGGACTCCACCACTGTCCGCGCCCACCACGACGCTGCCGGTATGCACCTGGACCCCGACGCCATGGAGGCCCTGGAGAAGGCTGCCGACGAGGCGGAGAAGGCACGGCAAAAGGGGGCGGCCCGGATGAACAAGACGGGCAGGGCGCCGGAAACGACCCGGAGCGGGAGGAACGGCGACGTATCCGGCGCCGGCGCAGGCTCCGGCTGAAGGAAGCCCTGCTCGGACGCTCCAGAGGCGGGCAGACCAGCAAGATCCATTGCGCCGGCGACCGCAAGTGCCGCCCGCTGGTGTTCCTCCTGACCGAGGGACAGGCCGCCGATAGCCCGCAGTTCATCCCCGTGCTCAAGAAGCTGCGGGTCCGGGGGTCGGTCGGCCGTCCCCGCACCCGACCCGACGCGGTCGCAGGAGACAAGGCCTACTCGTCCCGCGGCAACCGCGCCCACCTGCGCAAACGGCGCATCAAAGCAGTCATCCCGGAGAAGAAGGACCAGGCCGCCAACCGGAAGAAGAAGGGCGGCAAGGGCGGTCGGCCCGTCACTCACGACGCCGACCTCTACAAGGAACGGAACACCGTCGAGCGCCTGATCAACAAGCTGAAAGCCTGGCGAGGCATCGCCACGCGGTTCGACAAGAAGCCCGAGAGCTACCTCGCCGGCCTCCATCTCCGGGCCTCGATGATCTGGATCAAAGAGCTCACCCGGAACAGCCATTGATCACAACCCAATACCCGCCCTAG
>NZ_JBEOUK010000112.1:0-1097 GCF_040304045.1 Kitasatospora sp. NPDC094016 | reverse complement strand
GCCGGATCGAGGTCTTCGGCTCCAACACCGACGGCGTCCACCACAAGTGGCAGACCGGCTTCTCCACCTGGTCCGACTGGGCCTGGCTGAACACCACCCACGGACCCGCCGCCAGTCGAGGAGCCACCCCGTGACCGGCCCGCAACGCGCCCGCCGGGCGCCCCACCGAGTCCTGCTGTCCTCCGCCGCCGCCCTGGGTGTGGCGGCGGGCCTGATGGTCGGCGCCTCCCCCGCGCCGGCCGCCACCGGCAGCGACCTGTGCGCCGAGGTCGGCTACCGGGCGGGCTTCCGGGGCGAGGCCCTGGTGACCGCGATCGCCGTCGGCCTCGCGGAGTCCAGCTGCAACCCGCTGGCGTCCAACACCCAGGGCAACACCCCGAACACCTCCACCGACCGCGGCCTGTGGGAGATCAACGACCACTGGCACAGCGAGGTCTCCGACGCGTGCGCCTACGACGCCCAGTGCAACGCCGACGCGGCCTTCAAGATCTCCAACGGCGGTCTCGACTGGCACCAGTGGTCGACGTACAGCGCGGGCGCGCACCTGCGGCACATGGACGAGGCGCGGGCCGCCGTGGACCGGCTCGGTCACCACGAGCCCGGTCCCGCGCCGCTGGAGTACCCGGCGGAGTCCGGCCGGGTGGTGTCGGCCCGGTCCGCGGACGGGCGTCTGGAGGTGTTCGCCGCCGGCCGGAACGGCATCTCGCACGCCTGGCAGACGGCGATCAACGGCGGGTGGTCGGAGTGGGAGGACCTCGGCGGCCCCGCCGGTGCCGAGCTCGCCATCGGCCCCAACGCGGACGGCCGGCTGGAGGTGTTCGCGATCAACGGCTCCACCTTCCAGCACCGCTACCAGCTCCAGCCCTCCGGTGCCTGGTCCGGCTGGGAGGACTTCGGCACCGGTGGGCACGACATCGCGGTCGGCGCCAACCAGGACGGCCGCCTGGAAGTCTTCGCCTCGGGTCCGGTCGGTGTCTTCCACAAGTACCAGACGGCACCCAGCAGCGGCTGGTCCGGCTGGGAGGCCACCGGCGGAGGCCCCGCCGACAGCGAGATCGAACTCGGCAAGGCCACCGACGGCCGGCTCGAAGTCTTCG
>NZ_JBEOUK010000111.1:0-1106 GCF_040304045.1 Kitasatospora sp. NPDC094016 | reverse complement strand
CCGTTCGTGTTCTCGTTCGAGCCGCGCTGCCAGGGACTGGCCGGGTCACAGAAGTAGACCGGGATGCCGGTGGCGACGGTGAACGAGCCGTGGGCGGCCATCTCGCTGCCCTGGTCCCAGGTCAGCGAGCGCACCAGGTGGCCGGGCAACGTCTGGACGGTCTCCACCAGGGCGTTACGGACGTGTTCGGCGGTGCGGCCATGGGGCAGTTGGAGGAGCATCACGTAGCGGGTGGCGCGCTCGACCAGGGTGCCGATCGCGGAGGCGCCGTCCTTGCCGATGATCAGGTCACCCTCCCAGTGGCCGGGAACCGCGCGGTCATCGGCCTCGGCTGGACGTTCGCTGATCATGACCATCGGGGTGGCGAACCGCGGCTGGCGGCAGGCCGCTTGGCGGTGAGGCCTGCGGCGAGCGCGCCCAGTGCGCAAGGCGGCGGCCAGCTCGCGACGGAGCTCGCCGCGTCCTTGGACGTAGAGGGCCTGGTAGACCGTCTCGTGGACCACGTGCATCTCCGGCCGCTCGGGGAACCTGTCCCGCAGAGCCTGGCAGATCTGCTCCGGGCTCCACTTCTTGTCCAGGTGGTTCTGGATGAAGTCCCGCAGCTCGGAGTTCCGGCCGATCTTCCCGGGCTTGGGTCGGGGCCGGCGGGCATCCGCGCGAGCCTGCGCGGCGTGAGGGCGGTACTGGCCGTTGCCCGGGTGCCGGTTGCGCTGGATCTCCCGGCTGACCGTCGAAGGGCTGCGGCCCAGCTCGGCGGCGATCGCCCGGACGCTGGCCTTCTCGCGCAGCCTGTCAGCGATGTGGATCCGATCGGCCTCGCGCAGGTACCGGGACGGCCCGTCCTCCGGCAAAGGCGCGTGGATCGGCGGATACGCCTTTTCACCGCCCGACGCGTTACGGCCGTTGCGCCACCGCTTGCCGGTTCGCGAGTTGATCCCGACGCGTCTGCACGCTTCCTGGCTGCTCAGACCCTGGTCCATGAGCCGGAAGTATTCCTCCCGCTCACGGACCAGGATCCTGCGGCCCTGCGGCGCCATCCGGTTCTCCCGGATCTCGAACATTGCACCCCTTGAGCTGGGGTGTTGCAACGATCCCTAGAACCTAAG
>NZ_JBEOUK010000110.1:0-1176 GCF_040304045.1 Kitasatospora sp. NPDC094016 | reverse complement strand
GGACGCGGCGTATGTGATTCACACGTCGGGTTCGACGGGTCGTCCGAAGGGTGTGGTGGTGTCGCACGGGAGCCTGGCGGCTCTGTTGGCGGCGCATCGCTCGGGTGTGATGGCGGGTCGGGTGCGGTCGAGGGTGGCGTTGACGGCGTCGTTGTGCTTCGACGCGTCGTGGGATGGTGTGTTGTGGCTGGTGGCCGGGCATGAGCTGCACCTCGTCGGTGATGAGGTGCGCCGGGACGCGGCGGCGCTGGTGCGCCGTGTCCGCGAGTGCGGTATCGGGGTGTTGGAGGTGACGCCGTCCTTCGCCGAGCAGTTGGTGGAGGAGGGGTTGCTCGGCGGTTGCCCGCCGGAGTTGTTGCTGCTCGGTGGTGAGGCGGTGGGCCAGGCGCTGTGGACCGTCCTGCGGGAGGCGCCGGCGACGGAGGCGTACAACCTGTACGGGCCGACGGAGGCGACGGTGGACACGCTCGTCCACCCGCTGGCCGGGACGGAGCAGCCGGTGCTGGGCGGTACGGTCGCCGGGACGTATGCCTATGTGCTGGACGAGTGGTTGAACCCGGTGCCGGCGGGGGTGGCGGGTGAGCTGTATCTGGCGGGTGCGGGTCTGGCCCGGGGGTATCTGAACCGGCCGGATCTGACCGCGGAGCGGTTCGTGGCCTGCCCGTTCGTGTCCGGCGGGAGGATGTACCGCACGGGCGACCTGGTGCGTCGTTCCCGCGAGGGTGAGCTGGAGTACCTGGGCCGTACCGACCAGCAGGTCAAGATCCGCGGTTTCCGGATCGAACTCGGCGAGATCGAACAGGTGTTGGTCCGCCACGACGCCGTCCGCCAAGCGGTCGTCACCACCCGGGAGAGCGACGACGGCGACCGCCGGCTGGTGGCCTACTGCGCGGTGACCGAGCAGATCCCCGGGATCGCCCTTGACCTGCGGGAGTTCGTCGCCCGGGCACTGCCCGGCTACATGGTGCCGGCTGCCGTCGTCCCGCTCGACGCGCTGCCGCTCACCGGCAGCGGAAAGGTGGACCACCGGGCCCTGCCCGCACCGGACTTCGCGGAGTTCGCGGGTGGCCGGGCGGCGCGGACGGCGGCGGAGGAGATCCTCTGCGGGCTGTTCGCCGAGGTCCTGGGGATCGCCGGGGTCGGCATCGACGACGACTTCTTCGCGCTCGGCGGTCA
>NZ_JBEOUK010000109.1:0-1438 GCF_040304045.1 Kitasatospora sp. NPDC094016 | reverse complement strand
CCAATGCCGGTGACTTTAGGTTGTTGCCGGCTGGGTGATCGTGACGGTTGCCGGTATTGGTGGTGGCCAGTTGCGGTGCTGGGCGCGTTTGAGGGGCCAGTTGGACATCTTGCGTTTGATGACGCGGGGGCAGGTCCGCTGTCGGCGTTGGGGCAGCAGGCGTTCGGCGATCTCAGCCAGGGTGCGGGTGAGTGCCCTGGCGAGTCTGCCGGGGGGAAAGTCCCGCCTGGGCGGGTACTTGGCGGCGCACGACCCGCAGGCAGCGGGTGAAGGACAGCCGGTCGGGGTCGATGCCCTCGTGCAGGGCTGCCTGGTGCATCAGCTGTCGGATCGCGTAGTGGACGAGCAGGAGGCCGTAGACCTCCTGCTCGACTCCCCATGGGTACTTCGATCGCAGGACGAGCTTGGGGCCGCGCTGGTGGGTCTTGATCTCGTCCAGGGTGGTCTCGATCTCCCAGCGCTGGGCGTAGAGCGCCGCGAGTTCGGCGGCCGGTGCCTCGTTCGGATCGAGGAGGGTGGTGACCAGGCGGTAGACGGTCGCGTCGCCGGTGCGGGCCAGGGTGTACTCGACGACCCGGACGGCCACCGGGTTGCGGCGGGTCCTGCGGTCCTGCTCGGCGTGGATCGTGCTGAGGTAGGAGCCGTCGTCGAGCACCCGCAGCACCGGCAGTGCCGCGTTCTTCTTGACCCGCCACAGCAGGTCCGCGCCGGTGGCCCGTGCCTGCTGCCACAGCTCGAACCCGTAGAAACCGCGATCGGCCAGCAGCAGCATCCCCGCTTGCAGGTGGGCGAACAGCTGCCGGGACAGGGTCTGCTCGCTGACCGACAGCGGCCCCAGCGCGGCGCCGAACACGGTGTGGGTGCCGCACTCCGCCAGAGCGACCAGCCTGGCCTGCGGGAACGCGCCGATCCCGCGACCTGAGCCCGGACGGCCGAAGAACTCGTCGTTGGCCTCGGTGTCCGCCAGGTCCAACGTGGTGCCGTCCACCGCGACCAGCCGCCAGCGCCGGTACCGGGCACCCGCCGTCCCGGGCACCGCCACGGGACGGCACACCCGCGCGAACAGCACCTTGACAGGCTCGACCCCAAGCCGCCGCCGTGCCCGGCCGATCGCGGCGGTCGTGGGCACCCGCCACGACCGCCGCCCGTCTCCGAGCCCCTCGCCCAGCAGCCGGGCGACCTCCTCGTAGCCCTGCCCGAAGAACAGGCACATCGCCAGGACGAAGTACACCACCACCCGCGCCGGCAGCAGACGGCTGCGTTTCTCACCCCGCCCGGTCTCGGCGATCACCTCATCGACCAGACCCGGCGGAAACGCCTGGGTCAGCACCCCGATCGCGATCCGGTCCGACAACCGCTCACTCGCAGGCGACTTGACCTGCCCCACTCTCGCCACACCACAACCAACGAGACAGGCACCCCAAAGTCACTGGCATTG
>NZ_JBEOUK010000108.1:0-1525 GCF_040304045.1 Kitasatospora sp. NPDC094016 | reverse complement strand
CTAGTGCTGCTCCGCGCAAGTTCGTGGAGGGGTCAGGCCCATTCCTTGAGTGGAGTGCCCTGGTAGGTCCAGTGGAACGGGCGGGCATGTTCGTTGCGGTGGATCATCCAGGCGTCCATTTTCTCGATCAGATCGTCCCGGCTGGTGAAGTCGCCGTGCCGCAGGACGGCGCGGGTCAGCGCGGAGAAGACGAGTTCGACCTGGTTGAGCCAGGAGGCGTGCGGCGGGGTCCAGCAAACGTGCCAGCGCGGGTGGGCGGCGAGCCAGGCCTTGGTGTGCTTGGCGGTGTGGGAGGAGCCGTTGTCGAGGACCACGTGGATGTCCTTGTCGCGGGGCATGAGCCGGTCGAGCCGGCCCAGGAAGGCGGTGAAGGTCGCGGCGTCGTTGCGCCGGATGGTCTCGGTCAGGGTCTGCCCGGTGGTGACGTCGAGCGCGGCGACGATCGAGGCGGTGCCGTGGCGGCGGTACTCGAACTCGCGGCGGGCGGCCCGGCCCGGTCTGGCGGGCTGGGAGGGGTGGCGGCGCTCGCGGGCCTGGATCGCGGTCTTCTCGTCGATCGACAGCACGATCGCCCCTGCGGGCGGGTTGCGGTACAACGCGCAGATGTCCCTGACGCGTTCCCAGAAGTCGGGGGTGTCGCGGCGGGTGAGCCAGCCGCGGACCTTGTGCGGTTTCAGATCCAAGTCGGCCAGGATCCGGCCGACTTGGGAGGAGGAGATCGGCGCGGACACGGTGCCCGCGACCTGGTCGGCGATCGCCGCGTGGGTCCAGGTCGCGGCGGGGCCGGTCGGGATGCCGGTGGCCGCGGCGACCACCGCGACGCGCACCAGGTCGTCGTAGCGGCGCGGCCGCCCCGAACGTGCGGCGTCCTTCAAACCCTCCAGCCCGCGCTCGGCGAACCGGCCACGCCACTTGCGGACCGTGTTCACGCTCACCGCCAGCCGGCGGGCGATCGCCGCGTTGCCCGCCCCGCCGGCCGCAGCCAGCACGATCCGGGCCCGGAGTACCTGTCTGACCTGCGCCTTCGCTGAGGACGCGATCCGCTGCAGCACGCCGCGCGTCTCTTCGTCCACGACCACGGCCGCCGCCGTGTCCCGCCCCGAACCCTCCGCCATGAGCAGTGATCATGGCGGAGGGTTGGGCCGGGACGGCAGGATGGGGCCGTGCCGAAGAACCCGCCCGAGTCCATGCAGCACCACCTGCGCCAGCGGCTGAACGCCCGCGCCGCCGAGCGCTGGCCGCAGCTGGCCCGGGTCCATGTCCGCTTCCGCACGGGATTCGCCTACGTGGAAGGCGAGTTGAAGGACGGCGAACGCCTGCCGCTGTGTCGCCTGCGCTTCGCTGGAGTCCTGCACACCTGGGGCTTCGCGCTCTACCTCGCCAGCCGAGACGGCTACGAGGACAACGTGCTCCCCAGCGGCCTACCCGTCGGCGCCCCCGAAGAATGCCTGGACTGCGCCTGCGGCCTCTACCTCGACAGCCCGGCGACCTGACCCCTCCACGAACTTGCGCGGAGCAGCACTAG
>NZ_JBEOUK010000106.1:0-1622 GCF_040304045.1 Kitasatospora sp. NPDC094016 | reverse complement strand
CCCACTCAGCGTCCGAAAGTTGCGCTCGTGTCACACAACACGGTCTACCGGATCAGGTCCCGCGACGCAGGCGATTCCCTCAGATTGATCACAACTAGATACGCGCCCTAGTCCGGTAGCAGTACCGGCACTACGGGGCGCGGCTGCCCGGACCAGACGGTCCGGGCAGCCGCGCCCTCGTGCGTTCGGGCCCCGCCCGGTCTCAGCCCGGCTCAGCCGCCGGCGGCCAGCGGTCCGTGACCCGGCGCCGCCCGACCGTCGTCCGTCACCGGCGCGGGCAGCGGCCCCCGAGCCAGCCGCAGCAGCTCCTGCGGGGTCAGTTCGGCCAGCCGGGCGCGGCCCAGTCGCAGCACCTCCGTGGCCGTGTCCAGCAGTTCCGCCGGTGTCGCCGGGCGCTCCGGCAGCTCGGCCGCCCAGCCACCGCCGGCCAGCCACTCGCCGACGGCGCCGCGCAGCTGCCCCGTGCCCGCCTCCCGGATCGTGAACGAGAGGTGCACCGACAGGCCCTGATGGCCCGTCGCGGTGTGCGGCGCCCCGCGCGGCACGTACAGCACCTCGCCCGGCCCGAGCACCGAGTCGAGCGCCACCGCGCCGGGCTCGGGGGCCGGCCCCGGGCGCCAGCGCCCGTCGGCGGGGGCCTCGTGGACCGTCCACTCCTTCTTCCCCGCGAGCTGGACGACCAGCACGTCCGCGTCGTCCCGGTGCACGTCCAGCCCGCGCCGGCCGGCCCCCGTCGCGAAGCAGAACGCCTCGGTCCGGCGGCCCAGTTCGACCGCGATGTCGGTGGCCAGCGCGCGCACCGGCGCGTGCCACTGGTCCAGCTGCGGCAGCAGCAGCGTGGCGCCGTCGGCCAGCAGGGCGGCGATCCGGTCAGGGTCGGCGAAGCCCTCCTCCCGGCGCCCGGCGACCACCCGGCTCGTGCAGAACTTCGCGGGCGGGACGACCTCACCCGCCCGGACCATCTCGACGTAGGGCACCCGCAGCAGTCCGCCGCGCAGCGCCTCGTCCAGCTCGTCCGGCCGGGGCAGCCCCGACGGCCAGCCCGCGGCGCGGAACACCTGCGGCCGGCGCTCCTGCAGCGCCTCGGCGAACGCCGCCGCGTCGCCCACCAGTTCGGTCAGAACTCGTCCCATCGTCCATCCCTCCGTCCAGCGGCCCACCACGGGTCGACCGTCGCATAACCTACGGATGAACATCTGAGTCGGGTTCAGCGAGAATCCGCCAACCAGCCCGGCATCGGCCAGCTTCGCGCCACGGGGCGACAACCGCGATGCGCTGCGGGGGCCCGTCATGGGCGGCCGGGCCGAGGGGTGAACCGGGCGAGCGGCACCGGGACCGGCTCCCGGTCGGCGAGTCCCGACCTCCAGGTCGGACGGCCGGCGGCGGCGGGCGCGGCCCGTTCCCGCGGCAGCCCGCCCGCCCTCCGGCGCGACAGGCGCCGCCGCCGGGGCGCCGGCCGCCCCGCACCGCCCCGAGGGCGCCGGCGGGCCGTTCCGATCGCTTGTGACGAGCATCACATTCCGGCCCCGGTCGGCCGGGCCCGCCTCCTACGAGCGGCTGCGCCGACTGCTGCACGCGGACGGGCTCACCGTCTCCTACGCCGGGCAGGTACCGCTCCAGGC
>NZ_JBEOUK010000105.1:0-1702 GCF_040304045.1 Kitasatospora sp. NPDC094016 | reverse complement strand
ACAGCTACCTCGCAGGCCTCCACCTCCGTGGCGCGATGATCTGGATCAAGGACCTCACCCGGACCCGTTGATCACGACCGAATACGCGCCCTAGTCGTCGCCGCGCAGGATCGCGATCAGGCGCAGCATCTCCATGTAGATCCAGACCAGCGACAGGGTCAGCCCGAAGGCGGCCCGCCAGGACTCGCGCTGCGGCGCGCCCTGGGCGATGGCCTCCTCGACCGCCGCGAAGTCCAGCGACAGGAAGAACGCGCCCAGGCCGATGCCGACCAGGCCGACCACGATGCCCAGCGGGCCCGATCGCAGGCCCATGTCGGCGCCGAAGGCCATCGCGATCATGTTGACCAGCATCAGCAGCACGAAGCCGATGGCGATCGCGATGCCGATCCGCTGGTAGCGCGCGGTGACCCGGATCCTGCCGCTCTTGTAGGCGAACAGCATCGCCGCGAAGACCGCCGCCGTACCGAGCACCGCCTGGAGCACGATGCCGTTCAGCATGGTGTTGAAGGCGTGTGAGACGGCACCGAGCGCGAAGCCCTGGAGAGCCGCGTACGTCAGGATCAGCGGCGGGCTGACACTGCGCTTGAAGGCGATGACCAGGTAGACGATGAAGGCGACCACCGAGGCGCCGATGGCGTAGCCGTAGTTCTCGAACGGCAGCGCGAACCAGGCCACCGCACCGCCGGCGACCAGGGTCAGCAGCGTCATGGCCGTGCGCGCGACCACGTCGTCGAGCGTCATCCGCCCGGTGGCCGCGGGGCCGGCTGACGGCCCGTTGTACATCTCGTACAGCTGCTCGTCGGTCATCGGGCCCTGCGCCTGCGGCTGCTGGGCGTAAGGGGTCCCCGCGTAGGGGTTGTTGCCGTACTGGCCCCCGGCCTGCGTGGTGGTACCGAACCCCGCGTAGCCGGGCTCGCGGGTGAAGGACCCCTCCCGCGAGAAGACCGGGTTGCTGCTTCTCATTGCACATTCCCTCCGTGGCGGCACTGCACCGCCCAGCCACCAGGGTAATGGCTTGGCAAAAATATCGGGATACGCCGCGAGGAGGATCACTGAAGGACTCCCGGCGGGGACGCCGTCGGCGCCCCCGCGAGTCGAGCGGTGCCCGGAGCCGGACTCGAACCGGCACGGCCTCGCGGCCAAGCAGTTTTAAGCTGCCCGTGTCTGCGTTCCACCATCCGGGCGTCCTGCGGACGGGCCCCTCCATCGGCCGGAGAAGAAACGCTCCACCCCCGGTGCGGGCCACCCCAGAGCCTAGTCGCCCGGCTCACCCTTTCGCATGTTCCCAGCCAGGGAAGTTGTCATGTTTCCTTGCGATCTGACGAACAGTCCGCAATTCGGCCACGAAGTGCGCGAGTTCCGGCCACCGCCCAGCGCTCAGGGTCGGCGTCATACCCCAGGAGGAGGGCGTCACCTGGCCGTACGCCCAGCGGTGGTCAGGCCAACCGTCCGGCGGAGCGACGAGAACTCATGATCACACGGCGGAGCATGGAGGTACGGCCGGGCGCCCCTGGCGGCCCGGCCGTCCAGGCGCCCAGCGCGTCTCCCGCAGCCCGCGACCACCAAGGAGCACCCCCGTGACCACGCCGACCGCAACCGCCGTCCGGACCGGCCTGGCGGCCGCCCGCGCCACCGGCCTCAACAAGGTCTACGGGGACGGGGAGACCCGCGTCGTGGCCCTCGACAACGTCAGCGTCGACTT
>NZ_JBEOUK010000104.1:0-1807 GCF_040304045.1 Kitasatospora sp. NPDC094016 | reverse complement strand
CGATTCTGCTGGCGAAGTGGTTCGGGGTGGCTGTGGGACAGTAAGTGCCTGCCGGTTGGGGTGGGTTGGCTGTTTGTGGGGGTGGGTTGTGCTGCGTCCTGGTGACGGGTCGGGGATTCCGGTGGAGACGGTGGCGTTGGCTCGCAGGGTTCATCCGCGTGGGACGGATGAGATGCGGGTGCGGGACGCGCTGGGTCCGTTGTTCGTCGATGAGGACTTCGCCGTGGGCGAGTTCGAGGAGATGTACGCGGACCTGGGACGCCCGGGGATCTCGCCGGCCCTGCTGGTGATGGTCACGGTCCTGCAGTTCCTGCACAACCTGTCCGACCGGGACACGGCGGTGGCGGTGGCCGACCGGATCTCCTGGAAGTACGCGCTGGGCCTGGAGCTGGAGGACACGGGTTTCGATGCCAGTGTGCTGTGCGAGTTCCGCGCCCGCCTGGTGACCGGGGATCGGGCCGATGCCCTGCTGACCTTGATGCTGGAGCGGTTGAAGGCCGCCGGCCTGGTGCGGGCCGGCGGGCGCCAGCGCACCGACTCCACACACGTGCTGGCATGCGTGCGCCGATTGAACCGGATCGAGTGCCTGGGCGAGGCCCTGCGCGCCGCGCTGGAGGAGATCGCCCTCACCAGCCCCGCCTTCGTCGTGCCGCTGCTGGGGCCCGGCTGGGACGAGCGCTACGGCCGCAAGGTCGAGACCGCAAGGCTCCTGCGCCGCAAGAACGCCTCCGCCCTCAAACTCGCCGAGCAGATCGGCGCCGACGGCCGGAGCCTGACCGCCGCGATCGACGCCGAGCCCACCGCCGCATGGATGAACGACCTCCCGCAGGTCCGCGTGCTGCGGGAACTGTGGGACCAGCACTACGAGACCACCCGCACCGGCACGCTCCGCTACCGGGACACCAGGGAACTGCCGCCCTCGGCCGAGCGCATCCGCTCGCCCCACGACGCCCAGGCCCGCTACAGCACCAAAGGCGTGCCCGGCGCCGGCAGCGTGGAGTGGACCGGTTCCAAGGCCCACCTGAGCGAGTCCTGCGACGAGGACTTACCGAACCTGGTCACCGACGTCCACACCACCCGCGCCACCGAACCCGACGTCACAGCCGTCACCCCCGTCCAGGACAAACTCATCGCCCGGGATCTGAAACCCGGCGAGCACCTCCTCGACTCCGGCTACCCCAGCGGGCCGAACATCGGCGCCGCCCTGGAACGCGGCATCTCCCTCATCGCCCCCGTCACGGTTCAGACCGGCCGCGGTGCCCGGGACGGCACCTTCACCCCCAAGGACTTCCACGTCGACTGGCAGGCCGGCATCACACACTGCCCCGCCGGGGCCACCAGCATCTCCATGCGGCCGAAGAAGGACGGCCTGATCCGCGTCGCCTTCTCCCGCGCGCACTGCCGCCCCTGCCCGATCCGCGTCCAGTGCACCACCGCCGCCCCCCACCTCGGCCGGGTCCTGGAGATCCACCCCGAACCCATCCACACCGCCCGGACGCGGATGCAGACCGAACAGGACACGCCCGAGTGGCACGCGGCATACCGGGCCCGCGCCGGGATCGAAGGCACCGTCTCACAAGCGGTGCGAGGCCCCGGCCTGCGACGATCCCGCTACCGGGGCCTCGCCAAAACCCACCTCCAGAACGTCCTTACCGGCATGGCGATCAACATCCGACGACTCGGCGCCCACTACGACACCGCACCCAGGAAGCCAGACCGCCGCCCCACCCGCGTCCACGCACTCTGCACCCAACACGGCATCACAGCAACGGCCTGACCCAGATCAAATACTTCGCCAGCAGAGTCG
>NZ_JBEOUK010000103.1:0-2446 GCF_040304045.1 Kitasatospora sp. NPDC094016 | reverse complement strand
ATCGAGGACGCGATCGCGGCGCACGAGGAGGTGGCGCAGGCGGCGGTGGTGGTCCGTGAGGACACCCCGGGCGTCAAGCGCCTCGCCGCCTACCTCGTCCCCGCCGGCACCGGCCTCGACGTCGCCGGGGTGCGCAACGCCCTCGCCCGGCGCCTGCCCGAGTACATGGTCCCGTCGGCGTTCGTCGTGCTGGACGCGCTGCCGCTGACCGTCAACGGCAAGCTCGACCGCAAGGCCCTGCCCGTCCCCGACACCGCCTCGGCCGGCCGCGCCCCGCGCGACGCCCGCGAGGAGATCCTCTGCGGCGCGTTCGCCGAGGTGCTCGGCCTGGCCGAGGTCGGGCCCGAGGACCACTTCTTCGACCTCGGCGGGCACTCGCTGCTCGCCACCCGCCTGGTCACCCGCGTCCGCACCCTGCTCGGCAGCCCGCTGACGGTCCGCGACCTCTTCGAGGCGCCGACCCCGGCGGGCCTGGCCCACCGCGCGGGCGGCGACGGCGAGCGGCGCCCGGCGCTCGGCCGCCGCGAGCGGACCGCCGACCTGCCGCTCTCGCACGCCCAGCGCCGGATGTGGTTCCTGCAGAACCTCGACGACTCCGGTGCCGCCTACAACGTGCCGCTGGTCGTCCGCGTCACCGGCGCGCTCGACGTCGACGCCCTGCGCGCCGCCGTCCGTGCGGTGACCGGACGCCACGAGAGCCTGCGCACCGTCTTCACCGAGCGCGACGGATCCGTCTTCCAGCAGGTCCAGGACGCCCCGGCGCTCGCCGACGCCGTCCACGTGGTCCGCTCCGGCGAGCGGACCCTGGCCGCGGACGTCGAGGCCGCCGTCCGGTACGGCTTCGACCTCTCGGCCGAGGCGCCGCTGCGCGTCACCCTGCTGGAGGTCGGTCCCGAGGACCACGCCGTCGTCCTGCTCTTCCACCACATCGCCGGCGACGAGTGGTCGATGCTGCCCTTCATCGAGGACCTGACGGCCGCCTACACCGCGCACGCCGCCGGCACCGCCCCGACCTGGTCGCCGCTGCCCGTCCAGTACGCCGACTACACGCTGTGGCAGCAGGAACTGCTCGGCGCCGACGACGACCCGCAGAGCCTGCACTCCCGCCAGGCGGCCTACTGGAAGCAGGCCCTGGCCGGCCTGCCCGAGGAACTGCCGCTGCCGACCGACCACCCGCGCACGCCGGTGGCCGGCTACCGCGGTGACACCGTGTACGCCCAGGTGCCGCCGGCCGTCTACCGCGGGCTGCGCGAGGCCGCCCGGGCCACCGGCACCACGACCTTCATGGTGCTCCAGGCCGCTGTGGCGACCCTGCTGCACCGCCTCGGCGCCGGGAACGACATCCCGCTCGGCGCCCCGGTGGCCGGCCGCTCCGACGCCGGACTGGACGACCTGGTCGGTTTCTTCGTCAACACCCTGGTGCTGCGCAACGACCTGTCCGGCGATCCGACCTTCGCGGACCTGCTGGTCCGCACCCGGGACGCCGACCTGGCTGCCTTCGCCCACCAGGACCTGCCCTTCGACCGACTCGTCGAGGCCGTCAACCCGCCGCGCGTGCCCGGGCGCCACCCGCTCTTCCAGGTGATGCTCGGCTACCAGCACAACGACGGGCAGGCGGGCCGGCTGCTCGGCCTGGAGAGCCGCATCCTGCCCTTCGAGCTGGGCGCCGCGAAGTTCGAACTCGACTTCAACTTCGAGGAGACCTCCTCCGCCGAGGAGATCGACATCGCCTTCGAGTACGCCGCCGACCTCTACGAGCGGGCCACCGCCGAGGCGCTGGTCGAGCGACTGCTCGCCGTGCTGGAGCAGGTCGCCACCGACCCGGGCCGCCGCATCGGCAGCCTCGACGTGTTGACGTCGGGTGAGCGTGGGTTGTTGGGGGAGTGGGCGGCGACGGGTCGTGAGCTGCCGGAGGCGTCGGTGGCGGATCTGTTGGCGGAGCGTGCGGTGCTGGTGCCGGACGATGTGGCGCTGGTGCAGGGCGACGTGTCGTGGACGTACGCGGAGTTGGACGCGCGGGTGAACCGGTTGGCGCGGTTGTTCGTGGCGCGGGGTGCCGGTCCGGAGACGGTGGTGGCGCTGGGTCTGCCGCGTTCGCTGGACATGGTGGCGTCGTTGTTCGCGGTGCTGCGTACGGGGGCGGCGTACCTGCCGTTGGAGTTGGACTACCCGGTGGACCGGCTGGCGTTCATGGTCGAGGACACCGCCCCGGTCTGCCTGGTGACCAGTGCCACCGCCGAGGCCCGGATGCCCGAGGCGCCCGGAGTCGCGCGGATCCTGCTGGACTCCCCGGAGATCGCCGCCGAGCTCGCGGCCCTGCCCGCTGCCTCGCTCGGCCGCACCGCCGATCTGGACGCGGCGGCGTACGTGATCTTCACCTCGGGGTCGACGGGTCGCCCGAAGGGTGTGGTGACGCCGTACCGGGGTCTGACGAACATGCAGTTGA
>NZ_JBEOUK010000102.1:0-2447 GCF_040304045.1 Kitasatospora sp. NPDC094016 | reverse complement strand
CAGCTACCTCGCAGGCCTCCACCTCCGTGGCGCGATGATCTGGATCAAGGACCTCACCCGGACCCGTTGATCACGACCGAATACGCGCCCTAGGGGGGCTGGGGCCCCGGCCCGGCGAGGGGTGGAGGATCCAGCGGTCGTCAGGGATGATCGTTGGCGAACGCCCCTCGCCCGGCCCCTCTCCGCACGGTGGTGGAACCGCACATGAGCAACCTCGACCGCAAGCCCTCCCCGACCACCTGCGGCCGCGAGGCCGACACCGGACCGGTCAAGGACCTGCTGACCGGACGCCAGGTCCAGCTCGGCGAGAGCACGATGGTCCGCCGCCTGCTCCCCAACCTGGGCCGCCGGATGGTCGGCGCCTGGTGCTTCGTCGACCACTACGGACCCGACGACATCGCCGACGAACCCGGCATGCAGGTCCCGCCCCACCCCCACATGGGCCTCCAGACGGTCAGCTGGCTCCACCAGGGCGAGGTGCTGCACCGTGACAGCCTCGGCAGCCTCCAGACCGTCCGCCCGTACGAACTGGGCCTGATGACCTCCGGCCGGGCGATCTCCCACTCCGAGGAATCCCCGCGCCCGCACGCCCGCTACCTGCACGGCGCCCAGCTCTGGGTCGCCCTCCCGGACGCCCACCGGCACACCGCCCCCACCTTCGAGCACCACGCCGACCTGCCCGTCGTCACCGCCCCCGGCCTGCACGGCACCGTCATCCTCGGCACCCTCGACACCGCCACCTCGCCCGGCACCGCCTACACCCCCCTCGTCGGCGCCGACCTCGCCCTCACCGAGGGCGCCGACCTCAAGCTCCCGCTCGTCCCCGACTTCGAGTACGCCGTCCTCTCCATGTCCGGCAGCGTCGACGTCGACGGCGTCCGCGTCGAACCCGGCTCCATGCTCTACCTCGGCTGCGGCCGCCCCGAACTCCCCCTCCACGCCCGCACCGACGCCGCCGTCCTCCTCCTCGGCGGCGAGCCCTTCGACGAGAAGATCCTCATGTGGTGGAACTTCATCGGCCGATCCGGTGAGGAGATCACCCAGGCCCGCGAGGACTGGATGTCCACCGCCCGCTTCGGTGACGTCCACGGCTACGCCGGCGACCGGCTGCGGGCGCCGGAGCTCCCCGCCCTCCCGCTGAAGGCGCGGGGGCGCGTGCGCTGACCTGGTGAAATGCGCTCGGGAGGCACGCACCTGCGGCCTTCTCCAGAGGTGGATCCGGATCATGCGGTGCGCCGGGTCGAGGAGGGCGTGGGGGCGCGCTGGTTCGGTGAAAGGGCCCTGCGGGGTGTCGCGTCGAGTCGCGTGTTTGGGGCGGTGCGACAGCCTTTAACCGGATCGATGCTGGACCTGCTGCTGACTTTTCTGACCAGTCATCAACTGAATCGATGGGTCCTCCTGAGGCCACGGCACGTGGAGCTGGGCGATCTGTTCGCGCCGTGCGCTCGCACGGCGGCGCCGCGCCGCGCCGTGAGTTCGCACGGCGGCGCCGCGCCGCGCCGCGCCGTGAGTTCGCACGTCGCTGGCACCGGCGTGTAGCCACCATCGCGGAGGTGCACAACTCCGCTTCGAGACTGAGCTGTCTGCAGACCTCGGCTCGGCCGGTTCCGGCAAGATCGCCGTGGTGCAGGCGTACGTCCACGTCGCTGCCCAAGCCGGGCAGCGCGTCGTTTCGCTCGCCACCTCCGCCGCAGTCGCCGTCCTCACCCTCGGCCAGCCCGCGGAGAACCTTCGCAAGTTCGTCTGGGAGTACACGGGCGGCGAGTGCGCCGCCCAGCTCAACAGCGGCCAGAACGTGTTGAAGAGCCGGGTTCGGCGGCGCGCTGCGTCTGATCGCCGCCGAGGCCGGTGCCGCCGAACTCGCTGAACTTCACCGGTTCGGCAACAAGGCCGAAGCCTGACGCCACCCTCAAGCGCGTGGGCGACGGCAGCGGCCTGGGCTTCTACTTCACCAACAACCGGGTCCTCAGCGGCTCGCGCACCGCCATGATCGAGGCCGCCTACGACGTGAGCTGGAACGCGGGCCATTGGTCCACGGGTGGGAGGACCAGCACTGGACGCCGGCCAGGATCAAGACTCTCATCGGGCGCATGTTCCACGTGACCTACACGGTGGAGGGCACGTGGGCCCTGCTCAAGCGTCAGGGCTGGTCGTGGCAGCAGCCGGCCCGCCGGGCGCTTGAATCCGACGAGGCGGCAGTCGAGTTGTGAAGGACGGAGGTGTGGTCCACGGTAAAAGCACTGCGGCGGCTCGCGGAGCCTGGCTGGTCTTCGAGGACGAAGCCGCCCAGACGCTGAGACCGCCGCATGCCAGAACCTGGGGCCGCGTGGGCCGAACCCCCGTGGTCCACGTGGCGGTTTCTAGGGGTCGTTGCAACACGTGGTCGGTTTGATCAGGCCGCGATGAGTTTATGCAGGCGCTCGGCTGGGGTTTCCCAGCCGAGCGTT
>NZ_JBEOUK010000101.1:0-2572 GCF_040304045.1 Kitasatospora sp. NPDC094016 | reverse complement strand
GCAGGCGGGTTGTGAGCTTGATGGACGTGTACCGACACCCGTGGTCGCTGTGATGGATCAGCTTGCCCGGCTCCACCGGGCGGCCGTGGAGGGCGTACTCCAGCGCGGTGAGGACCAGGTCGGCGTCCGCTCGCTCCGAGGTGTGCCATCCCACGATCCGGCGGGAGAAGGCGTCGCGGATCGTGGCCAGCCACCACGGTCCCTCGCCGGTGGGGATCAGCGAGATGTCTGCGACCCACAACCGGTTGGTTGCGTTCGCGGTGAAGTCGCGCTGGACCAGGTCCGGGGCGAGGTCGGCTGCCGGGTCGCGGCGGGTGAAGGAGCGGGGCCGGCGCGGGCTGACGCCTTGCAGTCCGGCCTCGCGCATCAGGCGCTCGACCCGTTTGCGGCCGACGCGGGTGCCCTCGCGTCGCAGGACGGCGTGGACGCGCGGGGAGGTGTAGGTGGCGTCCGAGTCCGAGTGGACGCGGCGGATGTGCTCGGTCAGCTCGGTGTCCTGGCGCTTGCGCTCGCACGGCGCGTGGACGTCGCGGCGCCAGCGGTAGTAGGTGGAGGCGGGGATGTGCAGTTCCCGGAGGACGGGCTCGGCCCCGAAGCGGTCCTGGTGCTCGTCGACGAGCTTCAGTACCGTCGCCGGGTCGGGTCGGTGAAAGTCGGCCCGGGGCGCGGTTCCGGTCTTTCGACCGGACCGTTTCCCCGGACCGCTTCCCGAACCCGGCGGGCACCTCTCAATGCACCGGGCTCTCCACAAGTCCCGAAATGGGCTGCGTGTTGGTAATTCTCATCCTGCGATGGTCCAGGGGGCCGGGATGACGGATCCTCGATAGCGGTAGCGGGTTGTGCTTACCTTCTCGGGGTCGAACAGCTCCCTGTTCTCGCTGGCGGGCCACCATCCGCCGCCGCAATAGCGGTTGCGAAGTTCCTTCCAGGTAGACCGGCGGTGTTTGCGCCGCATCCTCGCCATACTGTTTGCCACGTGTAGTGACTCAGGTATGCGAATGTCACGGAGGAAACCCCGGGCCGGAAGTATGCACACCAGCCCCGCAGCGTCATGTTTAGCCGACGCAGCAGGTCGTCCAACGGTTGGTTCACTTCGACCTCTCGGCACAACGTCTTGACCTTCCGCTTCACGGCCTGGACGGCCTTCTTTGCAGGGTAGGTATAGACGTAGTGCTGCCTGGCCCCTTTCTTGCGGTGGCGCTGGATGTGCCACCCGAGAAAGTCCAGGCCCTCATCGATATGGGTAATCAGGGTCTTCTCCGGTGATAGGCGCAGGCCCATCGTGGACAAGACCTCAGCGATTTCCTCGCGCAGGACCTCGGCATTGTCTTTCGAGCCGAAGACCATCAAGCACCAGTCGTCCGCGTACCTAATAAGGCGGTAGTTGGGCAGACCATGGCGGTGCCGTCTGGCGCGGTCCACCTTCCCAGCACTCGAACCTCCCGGCGCCTGGGCGATGCACTCGTCCAGGACGGAAAGCGCCACATTGCTGAGCAGAGGCGAGAGGATCGACCCTTGTGGGGTTCCGGCGGTGGTCTCCCGCAGCAGACAGTCCTCACCGAGGATGCCCGCCTTGAGGAAAGCCTTCACCAGATCCAGGACGTGTTTGTCCCCGACTCGCCGCCGCACCCGGTCCATCAGGGCCGAGTGCGACATCTCGTCGAAGCAGGCCGCGATGTCCCCCTCCACGATCCACTCATAATTGCGTGGCCGCGAAGCGAGATAGCGCACCTCGGCTACCACGTCATGAGCCCGGCGATTCGGACGGAACCCGTAGGAACACGGGAGGAAATCCGCCTCGAAAATCGGCTCCAGCACCAGCTTCAAGGATGCCTGGACCACCCGGTCGGCAATGGTAGCGATCCCCAGACGGCGCATCTTCCCGCCAGTCTTCGGGATCATACGCTCCCGTACCGGAAGCGGGCGGAAACTACGGTCCTTCACCTGCGACCGCAGTTCGTCGAGAAACTCCTCGACACCCTGCCCGGCCTCGACGGAACGGGCCGTACGCCCGTCCACTCCGGCCGTGCGGGCACCCTTGTTACCCCTCACCCGATCCCAGGCCACCAAAAGCAAGCCGGGATCGGCAACGAGGTTGTAAAGGTCATCGAACCTGCGATGAGCATCATCACGAGCCCAACGGTGCAGCTTGGTCTGGATCTTCAGTACCCGCAGCTCCGCCCCGAACAGAGCGGACTCCAGATCGTCGGTGTTCACCGGCGACAAACCTCCTGACATTCCAGCATCTTCAACTGCCAACTTGCTGGCCCCCTTCGCCCTGCGGCCGTCTCTCACGGCCTCCTCGGCGGGTCGTCACTCCCGCGACTACTACGGGGCCTCCGTCCCATCACGCGGCCATCAGCCGGCAACGGACCTGCCCACCTCCGGACCGGCTGTCCGGCGGGAGGGCGACCGCGGATGGTTCCCACGTTCACCATGTGATCGATCGGTCAGGGAGGCGCCCAGCTCTACCCCGGCAGCATCGCCACGTCTACGCCGCAGACATTCAACGTGGCCTCCCCACCGACAGAGCTAAACGGCTTCGGAGTTGAGTTCCGAGCCGAAGGCCCGG
>NZ_JBEOUK010000100.1:0-2640 GCF_040304045.1 Kitasatospora sp. NPDC094016 | reverse complement strand
ATCGAGTCAGCCGACCGAGAGGCAGCGATCAGGTCGGCAGCCTGCTCAGGAACTCCGCACGCGTCGCACCATGCCCCCCGCGATGGGGGCCGACACCCCCGCCCGGAGGTTCAGTTGTCGTTGTTGACCTTGGTGTAGGCCGCGCTGTAGCCGGTCGGACAGTAGAGGGTGTCGCTGCCGTCGCCCGTGCGCCAGACACCGTTGACGGTTCTCTGGCTGCCGTTGACGTTGTCGTTGTTGCAGACCAGGACCAGCTGCCAGTGGTTCTTCGGGGCGGTGGTCTGGCAGCTCACCGAGCCCCAGTTCGCCCCCTGGCTGGTGAAGCAGTACGAGGTGGCCGACGCGCTGGGCGCCGCCATCACTCCGGCGGCCACCAGCAGCGCCGCCCCGGTACCCAGAGCCGCAATTCGACGCATGCCAAACTCCCCTGTCGAGTCTCGAACAACGTGTGCGGTCAGCATGCCGAAGATGTGATCGTCTGTATTCACCGGTGGCACAACTGGCCGAAACCTGCCGTTCCGCTTAGCCGGCCGTCCCGCTTACCCACCGAGCCCCTGCGGCCGCCGATTCAGGCCGGGGTTCCAGGTAGTCGCGGATCGCGTCGCGGTTACGGGTGAGGCAGCCGATGCGCTCGTCGAGCCGGCCCAGTTCGCGCCGGAGCAGCGCGACCAGTTCCGGCCCAGGGGTGGCCGGGAGGGTCACCGAGCCATGCAGGCAGGGGATGACCGAGCGCAGGGCGCGGGCCGGTGCGCCCACCGAACGGAACGGCCGAATGTGGCGCCGGTCACACGATCGGGGCCCTCGGAGGCCTTTGGGTGAGAAGGGTCACGCCCGGCGGGCGGGCGGGCGCCCGGACGGCGACAGGGCCCGGCAGGACTGGGCGGGCGGGGTCGCGACATGGTCCGAGGTCCTGTCCGCTTCGGGACCTTCGTCGCGACTCCGGCCGACCTTCGGCCCGGTGGCGGCCCCCTCGCACCCGGGCAACCGTGGACGGTCGCCCGGTGTGAGCGGGTGATGGCGCCGTCCGCCGGACGGCGTCTTTCCTTGCCGTCTACCCGGCGCACGGTGAGCGGTCATCCGCCGCCGTACGCTCCGGAGGACCCCCAGCACATGTCCCAGACCATCGACAACGCCCCGTATACCGCCTTCCACCGGAGACTGGCCCTCGCCTGTTCCGGTGGGCCGCTGCTCGACGGCTACATCCTGAGCATCGTCGGCGTCGCCCTGATCGGAATGCGACCCGAGCTCGGCCTGTCCACCGCGGAGGTCAGCCTGATCGGCGCCGCCGCACTGGTGGGCATGTTCGTCGGCGGCGCGCTCTTCGGCGTGCTGACCGACCGGATCGGCCGGGAGGTGATGTACACCGCCGACCTGCTCGTGATGGTCGCCTGCTCGGTGCTCTCCTTCTGGGTCGACACGGTGTGGGCGATCGCCGTGCTGCGCTTCGTGCTCGGCATGGCCGTGGCCGCCGACTACCCCATCGCCACCTCCCTGCTCGCCGAGTGGCTGCCCGCCAAGAAGCGCGGGCGGCTGCTCGGTCAGCAGATCATCGCCTGGTACGCCGGCTCCGTGCTCGCCTACGTCGTGGGCTACGCGTTCCTGGAGCTGGCCGGGCCCGGCAGTTGGCGGTGGATGCTCGCGAGTTCCACGGTGCTGTGCGTGGTGTTCCTGGTGATCCGTCGCGGCTCGCCGGAGTCCCCCCGCTGGCTGGCCGCCAACGGGCGGGTCGGCGACGCGGTGCGCGTGGTCGAGAAGCACCTCGGTGTACGGGTGGACGGCCGCGAGCTGATGCCCGACCCGGCCGAGCGCGACCGCCCCGGCGGGCTGCGCCTGCTGATGACCCCGCCCTACCGGCGCCGCACCCTGTTCTGCGGCCTGTTCTTCCTCTGCCAGGTCGGCCCGCTGTTCGCGATGCTCACCTTCGGCCCGCAGATCCTCTCGTCCTTCGGCATGCCCGGCGGCACCGTGATGGAGACCCTGGGCACCGGGCTGATCAGCCTCGTCTTCCTGCTCGGCTGCTACCCGGCCCTGCGCCTGATCGACACCCGCGGCCGGCGCCCCGTCATCATCTGGTCGTTCGCCCTGATGGCCGTCCCGCTGGCCCTGCTGGGCGTGTGGCCCACCGCCCCGGCGGCCGTCGCCCTGACCGCGCTGTGCGCGTACGCCTTCCTGTGCGGCGGGCCCAACGTGCTCGACTGGACCTACCCCAACGAGCTGTTCCCCACCGAGATCCGGGCGACGGCGGTGGGTGTGGCGACCTCGGTGAGCCGGATCGGCGCGGCCGTCGGCACCTACCTGCTGCCGCTGTCGCTGTCCGGGCTGGGCACCGGTCCGACCATGCTCATCGCGGCCGGCACCACCGTGGTCGGCCTGCTGGTGTGTGTGCTGTGGGCCGAGGAGACCCGGGGCACCGCCCTGGGCGCCGCCCCGGCCGCCGGCCGCGCGGCCGCCAGGCCGGCCGTCCCGGGCCGGCGCGTCCCGCAGACGGCGCGCTGAGGGGGCGCTGAGCTGCGCTGACGGCCACCGTGTGACGCACCGGCGGGGGGGGCCCCGTCGAATACGCGCGCGCCCCCCCCCCCGCCCGCGGCGGGCGCGTATGGCGCGGACCACGGGATCGGGCGCGGCGCGGCGGGCACACGG
>NZ_JBEOUK010000099.1:0-2889 GCF_040304045.1 Kitasatospora sp. NPDC094016 | reverse complement strand
GGGCAGGCGACGAAGCGTTCGGCGGTGAGGGCGGGTCGGCCGGTGTAGCCGCGGGCGAGTCCGGCGCCGGCGATGTACAGCTCGCCTGCCACGCCGGCGGGTACGGGCTGTAGCGCGGTGTCGAGGACGTAGGTGCGGGTGTTGGCCAGCGGGCGGCCGATCGGCACCACGTTCGGGACCGCCGAGGCGGGGGTCATGGTGAAGGTGGTCTTGATGGCCGTCGTCTCGGTGGGTGCGTAGACCGCGACGACGGAGGTGTCCGGGCACGCCTGGAAGAGCCGGCGGACGGCCTCGGGCGGGACGACGTCGCCGCCGGTCCACACCTGCCGGACGGCCCGGAAGGCCTCCGGCGTCTCCTCGGCCATCAGCCGCAGCAGGCCTGACGGCGCCTGGACCAGCGTCACCCGGTGGGTGGTGATGGTCTCGGCGAGGCGCCGGATGTCCAGTTCGCCGGGCTCGGCCAGCACGATCGCCCCGCCGGTGACGAGCGGCGCCCAGATCTCGGTGGTGGAGGCGTCGAAGGCGGTGGGCGAGTGCAGCAGGACGCGCTCGTGGTGGCCCGCGCGGAAGTGCTGGTTGCCCAGCAGGTCCACCACGTTGCGGTGGGTGACGGCGACGCCCTTGGGCAGGCCGGTCGAGCCCGAGGTGTACATCACGTAGACCAGTTGGCCGGGGTGCACGGGCACGGCCGGGTCGCCCGCCTCGGGGGCCGTGGCGAGCAGCGCGTCGGTGACCTCGACGGTGGCGAAGCCGCCGGTGGCGAGGACCGGGTGCCCGTGGTGGGCCGGGTCGGTGAGCAGCAGGCCGGTGCGGGTGTCGGTGAGGATGTGCTGGAGCCGGTCCAGCGGGTAGCGGTCGTCCAGCGGGACGTACGTGCCGCCCGCCTTGGCGATCGCGAGGACGGCCGTGAGCAGCCCGGCGGAGCGCTCCATCAGCACCGCCACCGGCTGTTCGGTGGTCAGGCCGCGCGCCAGCAGCAGGGCGGCGAGGCGGTTGGCGCGCTCGTTCAGCTCGGCGTAGCTGAGCTGTTCGGCGTCGGTGATCAGGGCGGGGGCGTCGGGGGTGGCGGCGGCCTGGGCTTCGAACAGCCGGGGCAGGCTGGTGTCGGGCACCGGTGCGGTCGGTCCGTTCCAGCCGGTGAGCAGGTGCTCGCGTTCGGCGGGGTCGAGGATCTCGATGCTGCCGATCGGGGTGTCCGGGTCGGCCGCGACGGCGCGCAGGACGCGCAGCAGCCGCTCGGCGAGGGCGGTGGCGGTGGCGTGGTCGAACAGGTCGGCCGCGTAGTCGACGGCGCCGCGGACGCCGAGGCAGTCGCCGTCCGCCGCGAGGTGTTCGACGAAGTTGAAGTTCAGGTCGAACTGGGCCTGGGCCTCGCCGGCCTCGACCGGCCGGGCCGACACCGGGCCGAAGGCGAGATCGCCGGCCCGCTCCGTGTTCAGGGTGACGAGCGACTGGAAGAGGGGGTGGCCGGCGGTGCGGGTGGGGTTGAGGTGTTCGACCAGGCGCTCGAAGGGGATGTCCTGGTGGTCGTAGGCGTCGAGGTCGGTGCGGCGGACGCGGTCCAGCAGCTCGCGGAAGCTCGGGTTGCCGCTGGTGTCGGTGCGCAGCAGCAGGGTGTTGACGAAGAAGCCGACCAGGTCGTCGAGGGCTTCGTCGGTGCGTCCGGCGACGACGGTGCCGATCGGCAGGTCCGTGCCCGCGCCGAGGCGGGTGTAGAGGGCGGCGACGGCGGCTTGCAGGGCCATGAACAGGCTGGCGTTCTGCGCGCCGGCCAACGCGGCCAGGGCGATGTGCAGTTCGACGTCGAGTTCCAACGCGGCGGCGCCGCCCCGGCGGGTGGGCGCGGTCGGGCGGGGGCGGTCGCAGGGGAGCGCCAGCTCCTCCGGGAGGCCGGACAACGCCTGTCGCCAGTAGGTGAGTTGCTGGGAGACGACGCTCTCCGGGTCGTCCTCCTCGCCGAGCAACTCGCGCTGCCAGAGGGTGTAGTCGGCGTACTGCACCGGTAGCGGCTCCCACTGCGGCTCGGTGCCGGCGAGCCGGGCCTCGTAGGCGGTGGCGAGGTCGCGGAAGAGCGGGGCGACGGACCAGCCGTCGCTGGCGATGTGGTGCGTCAGCAGCAGCAGGACGTGCTCGCCCGGCGAGGGGAGGGCGTACAGCCAGGCGCGGACGGGGAGGTCGGCGGCGAGGTCGAAGACCTGCCCGGCGTCCTCGCGCAGCCGCTCGGACAGTTCGGCCTCGTCGGCCACCGGCACCCGGTGCAGCGGCGGGCGCCCCTGGTCGAGGATGTGCTGGTGGGGCTGGCCGTCGGTGGTCGGGAAGACGGTGCGCAGCACCTCGTGCCGGGCCACCACGTCCCACAGCGCGCCTTCGAGGGCGGCGGCGTCGAGCTCGCCGGTCAGCCGGAGGGCGAACGGCGTGTTGTAGAGGGCGCTCGGGCCCTCGAACTGTTCGATGAACCAGAGCCGCTGCTGGGCGAACGACAACGGGATCAAGGTCTGCCTCCGACTGGCGACTTACGGCTGCTGTGGTTGGTGGGGCTGGTGGGGTTCGGCGGTCGCGGGGCGCCGCCCGCCGCGCCGCCGGCCGGGCCGGCGGCGGGCGCGCATCCTGCGGTGGATGGGGCCGCGAGGTGGGCGGCAGGTCAGGCCGGGCCGCCGGGGCGGCGCATCGGCCGCAGAGCCGGGCGGGCCTTCTTCGGCGCGGCCGTCTGCTCGCGCTCGGGCAGGGCGGCGGCCAGGGCGGCGACGGTGGGGGAGTCGAACAGGGTGCGGATGGGCAGTTCGGTGCCGAGGGTGGTGCGGATGCGGCTGACCAGTTTGGTGGCGAGGAGGGAGTGGCCGCCGAGGTCGAAGAAGCGGTCGTCGATGGTGACGGTGGTGAGTCCGAGGA
>NZ_JBEOUK010000098.1:0-2939 GCF_040304045.1 Kitasatospora sp. NPDC094016 | reverse complement strand
GCCGGCGGCAGCACCAGCGCCGCACCGCACAGCAGCGCGGTGAAGATCTCCGACACCGAGGCGTCGAAACTGGGCGAGGCGAACTGGAGCACCCGGCTACCGGGATCGATCGCGAACCGCTCGATCTGCGCGGCCACCAGACTCGCCACACCACCATGACCGACCACGACACCCTTGGGACGACCCGTCGAACCCGAGGTGTAGATCACGTACGCCGGATGCCGGACATCGAGCACGACCCCCGGATCGGTCTCCGGCCAGTCACCTTCCGATACCAGTGCAGGATCGTCGACCACCAGCGCCGGGCAGGCGTCCTCCAGCATGTACGCGATCCGCGCCGCCGGGTACGCCGGATCCACCGGCAGATACGCGGCACCCGCCTTCAGCACACCCAGGACCGCCACCACCGACTCCACCGAACGCGGCAGCGCCACCGCCACGACCTGCTCCGGACCGACCCCACGGGCGATAAGCGCATGCGCAAACCGGTTCGCCCGCGAGTTCAGCTCGCGGTACGTCAACTCCGCGTCACCACACACCAGCGCGACCGCGTCCGGCGTCGCCGCCGCCTGCGCCGCGAACGCCTGCGGCACCGGAACCGCGCCCACCTCGCGGTCGGTCGCGTTGCCCCGCTCCAGCAACCGGTGCCGCTCGTCCCCGTCGAGGAGGTCGATCCCCCCGATCGACCGGTCCGGGTCGGCGGTGACCGCCTCCAGCAGGAGCGTCCAGCGCCGCACGAGGGCCTCGACCGTCGAGCGGTCGAACAGGTCGGTGGCGTACTCGACCACGCCGACGATCCCGTCCGGGCTCCCATCGGGGCCGAACCGCTCGCTCAGGTTGAAGCCCAGATCGAACTTGGCCGTCCCGGTCGGCACCGCGAACGCGGACACCTGAAGGCCGGGCAGCGCGAACTCGCCCATCGGCGCGTTCTGCACGGCCAGGATCGTCTGGAACAGCGGGTGGTGCGCGAGCGAGCGGGCGGGGTTCAGCGCCTCCACCAGGTGCTCGAACGGCACGTCCTGGTGCGCGAAGGCCGACAGGGTCGTCTCCCGCACCCGCTCCAGCAGCTCGGCGAAAGTCGGGTCCCCGCTCGTGTCGGTGCGCAGCACCAGCGTGTTGACGAAGAACCCGACCAGGTCGTCCAGCGCCTCGTCGGTCCGGCCCGCGATCGGACTGCCGATCGGGATGTCCGTCCCCGCCCCCAGCCGCGTGTACAGCGCCGCCAGGCCCGCCTGCAACACCATGAACAGACTGCTCCCGGACAGCCGGGCCGACTCGGCCAGCCCCGCGTGCAGTTCGGGGGTCAGCTCAAGACCGAAGGCGGCTCCCCGGTAGCCGGCGACGGCCGGCCGGGGCCGGTCGGCGGGCAGTGGGATCCGCTCCGGGAGGCTGTCCAACTGCTCGGTCCAGTAGCGGAGTTGTCCGGCGAACCGGCTGTCCGGATCCTCCGGGTCGCCGAGCAGCTCGCGCTGCCACAGCGTGTAGTCGGCGTACTGCACCGGCAGGTCCACCCAGCCCGGCGCCTGCCCCTCGCTCCGGGCGGCGTAGGCCTCGGCGAGGTCGCGGGCGAGCGGGCCGGTGGACCAGCCGTCACCGGCGATGTGGTGCATGACCAGCAGCAGCACGTGCTCGTCCGGCGCGAGCGCGAACAGTTCGGCGCGCAGCGGCGGTTCCGCCGCGAGGTCGAACGGGAGCCGCGCCGCGTGGGCGAGCCGTTGCGGCAGCTCGTCCTCCGCGGCCTCGGTCACCCGCACCCGGGGCCGGGCCGCCCCGGGGTCGAGGATCCGCTGGCACGGCACGGCGTCGAGCTCCGGGAACACCGTTCGCAGGCTCTCGTGCCGGGCGACGACCTCGGCCAGCGCGTCCTCCAGTGCCTCCCGGTCCAGTGCTCCGGTCAGCCGCAGCGCCAGCGGGATGTGGTAGGCCGCAGCGGCTCCGTCCATCCGGTGCAGGAACCAGAGCCGGCGCTGGGCGAAGGACAGCGGTACCGTCTGCGGCCGCTCGTACGGCGCCAGTGCGGGCCGGGCCCGGTCGGCCTCGGTGAGCCGTGCCGCCAGGCCGGCCACCGTCGGCGCCTCGAAGAGCGCGCGCAGCCCGACCTCGGCCCCCAGGGCCGAACGGATCCGGGAGACCAGCCGGGTGGCCAGCAGCGAGTGCCCGCCCAGGTCGAAGAAGTCGTCCTCGACACCGACCTGGCCCCGGCCCAGCACCTCCGCGAACAGCTCGCACAGGATCTGCTCCTGCGGCGTCCGCGCCGCCCGACCGACCCCGACGACGCCCGCCTCCGGCACCGGCAGAGCCGCCCGGTCCAACTTCCCGTTCGGCGTCAACGGCAACGCCGCCAGCACCACGAACACCGACGGCACCAGGTAGTCCGGCAACCGCTCGCGCAGGTACGCCGCCAGTTCCGCCGGACGCGCGTCGGCGCCGGGGCGCGGGGCCACGTAGCCGACGAGCCGGTCGTCCCGGGCCACGACGGCGGCCCGGGCAACGGCGGGGTACGCGGTCAGGGCCGCCTCGACCTCGCCCGGCTCGACCCGGAAGCCGCGCACCTTCACCTGCTCGTCGGCCCGGCCGACGTACTCCAACTCCCCGTCGGCCCGGCGGCGCACCACGTCCCCGGTACGGTACATCCGGTCACCACCCGCCCCGAACGGGCAGGCGACGAACCGACCCGCCGTCAGGCCCGGCCGATTCAGGTACCCGCGCGCCAGCCCCGGCCCCGCGACGTACAACTCCCCCGCGACGCCCGGCGGCACCAGGCGCAGCCGCTCGTCCAGCACGTACACCCGAAAACCCGCGACCGGCCGGCCGATCGGCGGCACGCCCGACCCGGGCGCCAGTGGGGCGCTCATCGTCGCGCACACCGTCGTCTCCGTCGGACCGTACGCGTTGACCATCCGCCGCCCCGGCGCCCAGCGCGCCACCAGCTCCGGCGG
>NZ_JBEOUK010000097.1:0-3404 GCF_040304045.1 Kitasatospora sp. NPDC094016 | reverse complement strand
CCGCCGGAGCTGGTGGCGCGCTGGGCGCCGGGGCGGCGGATGGTCAACGCGTACGGTCCGACGGAGACGACGGTGTGCGCGACGATGAGCGCCCCGCTGTCGCCCGGGTCGGGCGTGCCGCCGATCGGGCGGCCGGTCGCGGGTTTTCGGGTGTACGTGCTGGACGAGCGGCTGCGCCCGGTACCGCCGGGCGTCGCGGGGGAGTTGTACGTCGCGGGGCCGGGGCTGGCGCGCGGGTATCTGAATCGGCCGGGCCTGACGGCGGGTCGGTTCGTCGCCTGTCCGTTCGGGGCGGGTGGTGACCGGATGTACCGTACCGGGGACGTGGTGCGCCGCCGGGCCGACGGGGAGTTGGAGTACGTCGGCCGGGCCGACGAGCAGGTGAAGGTGCGCGGCTTCCGGGTCGAGCCGGGCGAGGTCGAGGCGGCCCTGAGCGCGCATCCCGCCGTTGCCCGGGCCGCCGTCGTGGCCCGGGACGACCGGCTCGTCGGCTACGTGGCTCCGCGCCCGGGCGCCGACGCGCGTCCGGCGGAACTGGCGGCGTACCTGCGCGAGCGGTTGCCGGAGTACCTGGTGCCGTCGGTGTTCGTGGTGCTGGCGGCGTTGCCGTTGACGCCGAACGGGAAGTTGGACCGGGCGGCTCTGCCGGTGCCGGAGGCGGGCGTCGTCGGGGTCGGCCGGGCGGCGCGGACGCCGCAGGAGCAGATCCTGTGCGAGCTGTTCGCCGAGGTGCTCGGCGTGTCCGGGGTCGGGGTTGACGACGACTTCTTCGACCTGGGCGGGCACTCCCTGCTCGCCACCCGGCTGGCCGCACGGGTGCGCTCGGTGCTCGGTGTGGAGCTGGGGCTGCGCGCGCTCTTCCAGGCGCCCACCGTGGCGGGCCTGGCCGAGGTGCTGGCCGGGGCGGGCCACGCCCGCCCGGCGCTGGCCGTGCACGAGCGGCCGGACCCGGTACCGCTGTCCTTCGCCCAGCGCCGGCTCTGGTTCCTGCACCGGATGGACGCCGCCGCCGCGACCTACCACATCCCGCTGGCGCTTCACCTGACCGGCGCGCTCGACCGGGCGGCGCTGGACGAGGCGCTGGCCGACGTGGTGGCCCGGCACGAGAGCCTGCGGACGGTCTTCCCGGAGCTCGACGGCGTGCCCTGCCAGCGCGTCCTGGACCCGGCCGCGGCCCGGCCCCGGACCGGGCTGACCGAGGTGTCAAAGAGCGAACTGTTCGATCGGCTCGCCGAGTTCGCCCGGCAGCCCTTCGACCTGGAGGCGGAACCGCCGCTGCGGTCCGGGCTGTTCGCGGTCGCGCCGGACGAGCACGTGCTGCTGCTGGTCATGCACCACATCGCCGGTGACGGCTGGTCCACCGGCCCGCTGGCCCGCGACCTGGCCGAGGCCTACGCCACCCGGAGCGAGGGGCAGGCGCCGGGCTGGGTGGACCTGCCGGTGCAGTACGCCGACTACACGCTGTGGCAGCGCGAGCTGCTCGGCGACGCCGCCGACCCGCAGAGCCGGTTCGCCGGGCAACTCGGCTACTGGAAGCGGCAGCTGTCCGACCTGCCCGAGCTGCTCCCGCTGCCCGTCGACCGGCCGAGGCCGGCCGTCGCCGGTTGGCAGGGGGACCACGTCGGGCTGGAGCTCGGCTCCGAACTGCACACCGCGCTGGCGGAGTTGGCCCGCAGTACCGGGACGAGTCTGTTCATGGTGCTGCAGGCGGCGTTGGCGGCGCTGTACACGCGGCTGGGGGCGGGGACGGACATTCCGATCGGCAGTCCGATCGCGGGCCGGACCGACGAGGCGCTGGACGAGCTGGTCGGGTTCTTCGTCAACACGCTGGTGCTGCGCACCGACACGAGCGGGGACCCGAGCTTCCTCGAACTGCTGGGCCGGGTACGGGAGACGGCGCTGGAGGCGTACGCGCACCAGGACGTGCCGTTCGAGCACCTGGTGGAGGTGCTGAACCCGTCCCGCTCGCTGTCCCACCACCCGCTGTTCCAGACGATCCTGGCCGTGCAGAACGCGCCGATGGGCCGGTTCTCGTTGCCCGGCCTGGAGGTGGGCACCTATGCGGTGGCCACCGGAACCGCCAAGTTCGACCTCGGGGTGAGCCTGGTCGAGCAGTTCGGTCCGGACGGGAGCCCGGACGGGATCGTCGGCGTGGTCGAGTACGCCACCGACCTGTTCGACCGCTCGACGGTCGAGGCCCTCGTGCGGCGCTGGACGCTCCTGCTGGAGGCGGTCACCGCCGATCCGGGCCGGTCGATCGGGGGGGTCGACCTCCTCGACTCCGACGAGCGGCACCGGTTGCTGGAGCGGGGCAACGCGACCGACCGCGAGGTGGGCGCGGTTCCGGTGCCGCAGGCGTTCGCGGCGCAGGTGGCGGCGACGCCGGACGCGGTCGCGCTGGTGTGTGGTGACGCGGAGTTGACGTACCGCGAGCTGAACTCCCGGGCGAACCGGTTCGCTCATGCGCTGATCGCTCGTGGGGTCGGTCCGGAGCAGGTCGTGGCGGTGGCGCTGCCGCGTTCGGTGGAGTCGGTGGTGGCGGTCCTGGGTGTGTTGAAGGCGGGTGCCGCGTATCTGCCGGTGGATCCGGCGTACCCGGCGGCGCGGATCGCGTACATGCTGGAGGACGCCTGCCCGGCGCTGGTGGTCGACGACTCGGCCATGGTGGTCGAGGGCGACTGGCCGGACACCGACCCTGGGGTCGTGCTCGATGTCCGGCATCCGGCGTACGTGATCTACACCTCGGGTTCGACGGGGCGTCCCAAGGGTGTCGTGGTCGCGCATGGTGGTGTGGCGAGTCTGGTGGCCGCGCAGATCGAGCGGTTCGCGATCGATCCCGGCAGTCGGGTGCTCCAGTTCGCCTCGCCCAGTTTCGACGCCTCGGTGTCGGAGATCTTCACCGCGCTGCTGTGCGGTGCGGCGCTGGTGCTGCCGCCGGCGGCGGAGCCGGTCGCCGCGCTGACCGACCCGGGCCTCGCGGTCACCCACGCGACCGTGCCCCCGTCCGTCCTGGCGGCCCTGCCGGAGGGCGCGGTGACGGTGTCAACGCTGGTGGTGGCGGGCGAGGCGTGCCCGCCGGAGCTGGTGGCCCGCTGGGCGCCCGGGCGCCGGATGGTCAACGCGTACGGCCCGACGGAGACGACGGTGTGCGCGACCATGAGCGACCCCCTGTCGCCCGGTTCGGGCGTGCCGCCGATCGGCCGACCGATCGCCAACGCACGGGTGTACGTGCTGGACGAGCGGCTGCGCCCGGTACCGCCCGGCGTGCCGGGGGAGCTGTACGTCGCGGGCGCGGGTCTGGCGCGGGGATATCTGAACCGGTCGGGTCTGACGGCGGGTCGGTTCGTCGCCTGCCCGTTCGAGGCGGGCGGGAGCCGCATGTACCGCACCGGCGACGTGGTCCG
>NZ_JBEOUK010000096.1:0-3835 GCF_040304045.1 Kitasatospora sp. NPDC094016 | reverse complement strand
AGTTCATCGAACGCCGCGACCACCAGGTCAAGATCCGCGGCCGCCGCGTCGAGACCGGCGAGATCGAAGCCGTCATCCGCTCCCTCGACACCGTCACCGACACCGCCGTCGCCGTCCTCCCCGACGCCTCCGGCAACCCCCGCCTCATCGGCTACCTCACCGGCCCCGACGTCGACCCCGCGCAGGTCCGGGCCGAACTCTCCCAACTGCTGCCCGGCTACATGATCCCGGCGTCCTGGCTCGTCCTCGACGCCATGCCGCTCACCCCCAACGGCAAGCTCGACCGCAAGGCCCTGCCCAAGCCCGCCCTCGCCGAGCAGGACACCCTGCGCGGCCCCCGCACCGAGCGCGAGCGGGTCCTCTGCGACATCCTCGCCGAGGTCCTCGGCACCGGCCGGGTCGGCATCGACGAGGACTTCTTCGCCCTCGGCGGCGACAGCATCCGCTCCATCCAGGTCGTCAGCCGCGCCCACAAGGCCGGACTCACCCTCACCACCCGCGACATCTTCACCCACAAGACCGCCGCCGCCCTCGCCCGGATCGCGGGCGGCACCGACCCCACGGCGGCGACCGCGCCCGCCGAGGACGCGGGCGGCACCGGCCCGTACGAACTCACCCCGATCATGGGCCAGTTGCACGACGACACCACCAGCCTCACCGGCCCGGTCGTCAAGTACAGCCAGCACGTGGTCGTCCGGGTCCCCGCCGCCCTGGACGCCGAACTGCTCGACGCGGCCCTGCACACCCTGGTCGACCACCACGACGCGCTGCGCACCCGGGCCACCGAACCCGCCCCCGGCCTGTGGCACCTGGAGGCACTGGCCCCCGGCGCGCTCGCCGGCGTCCGCCTGGTCGCCACCGCCGAGCACGGCACCGGCAACGGCACCGACGACCAGGACGCCCTCGGCTTCGCCGAGCGGCAGGCCGCCGCCGCCCGCGCCCGGCTCGACCCCGCCGCCGCCGTGATGATCCAGGCCGTGCTGATCGGCGCGGCCCCCGGCGCCGACACCGCCCTGCTGGTGCTCTCCGCCCACCACCTGGTCATCGACGGCGTGTCCTGGCGGATCCTGCTGCCCGACCTCGCCGCCGCCTGCGAGGCGCTGGCGGCCGGCCGCGCCCCCGCCCTCGACCCGGTCGGCACCTCCTACCGCGCCTGGTCCCAGCTGCTCGCCGCACAGGCCCGCACCCAGGTCCGCGGCCCCGAACTCGCCCTCTGGCAGTCGATCCTGACCGGCCCCGACCCGCTGGTCGGCACCCACCGGCTCGACCCCGAGACGGACGTCTACGGCACCCAGCGCACCCTGCGCCTGGAGCTCGGCCCCGAGGTCACCGGCCCGCTGCTCACCGACGTCCCGGCGGCCTTCCACGCCGAGGTCAACGACGTCCTGCTGACCGGCCTCGCCCTCGCCGTCGCCGACTGGCGCCGCCGGCACGGCCGCGCCGACTACGCCCAGACCCTGATCGAGCTGGAGGGCCACGGCCGCGAGCAGCTCGGCGACGGCCTCGACCTGTCCCGCACCGTCGGCTGGTTCACCAGCGCCTTCCCGATGCGCCTCGACCCCGGCACGCTCGACTGGGACGAGCTCTGGGCCGGCGGCCCCGCCCTCGCCGCCGCCCTCAAGCGGATCAAGGAGCAGCTGCGCGCGCTGCCCGACCGCGGCGTCGGCTACGGCCTGCTGCGCTACCTCAACCCGCACGCCGCCCGCGCCCTGGCCGGCCACCACAAGCCGCAGATCGGCTTCAACTACATGGGCCGCTTCGACGCCCGCGAGGCCCGCCTCTGGGAGCCGGCCGGCGGCGACGGCGTGGTCGGCACCGGCGCCCACCCCGGCATGCCGCTGCCGCACCTGCTCGACGTCACCCCGGCCACCGAGGACCGGCACGACGGCCCGCACCTGATCGCCAACTGGTCCTGGGCCGGCCGGACCGTCGCCGAGGAGGACGCCCAGGACGTCGCGGCCACCTGGTTCCGCGCCCTCGAACTGCTCGCCCGGCACGCCACCACCCCCGGTGCGGGCGGCCGCACCCCCTCCGACCTGCCGCTGGTCACCCTGGCCCAGGACGAGATCGAGGAGTACGAGGCCGAACTCGCCGAGGCCGGCACGGCCCTCGCCGACGTCCTGCCGCTCACCCCGCTCCAGCAGGGCATGCTCTTCCACGCCGACTACGACACCGCCGCCGGGGGCGGCGCGGACGCGGTCGACGTCTACACCCTGCAGATCGTCGCCGACATCGAGGGCGACCTCGACGCCGACGCCCTGCGCGCCGCCGGGCAGGCCCTGCTCGACCGGCACCCGAACCTGCGCGCCGCCTTCCGCGCCCGGGCCACCGGAGAGCCCGTCCAGGTCATCGCCCAGCACGCCGAACTGCCCTGGCTGGACGCCGACCTGACCGACCTGCCGGAGCCCGCCCGGGCCGCCGAGCTGAGCCGCATCACCGAGGCCGAGCGCACCCGCCGCTTCGACCTCGCCGCTCCGCCGCTGCTGCGCTTCGCGCTCGTCACCCACGGCGAGGGCCGGCACCGGTTCATCTGGACCAGCCACCACATCCTGGTCGACGGCTGGTCGATGCCGCTGCTCGTCCGCGAGCTGTTCGCGCTCTGCGCGCCCGGCGCGGACGTCGCGCTGCTGCCCGACCCGGCGCCGTACCGCTCGTACCTGGCCTGGCTGACCGCGCAGGACCGCACGGCCGCCCGGGCCGCCTGGCACGAGGTGCTGGCCGACGTCGACGAGCCCACCCTGCTCGTCCCCGCCGACCCGAGCCGCCTCCCGGTGCTGCCCGACGCGGTGCTCGCCGAGGTGCCGCGCGAGCTGACCGCCGCACTCGCCGGCTGGGCCCGCACCCAGGGCCTGACCGTCAACACCGTGGTGCAGGGCTGCTGGGCGCTGCTGCTCGGGCGGCTCACCGGCCGCCAGGACGTGGTGTTCGGCGCCGTCACCTCCGGCCGCCCGGCCGAGGTCCCGGACGTCGAGTCGATGATCGGCATGTTCCTCACCACCGTGCCGGTCCGGGCCCGGCTGCGCCCCGACGCCACCCTCGCCGAACTGCTGCACGCCCTCCAGGACCAGCAGACCGCGCTGCTCCCGCACGAGCACCTCGGGCTCGCCGCGATCCACCAGGCCGCCGGGCTGTCCGGCGAGGTCTTCGACACCGTGGTGCTGTTCGAGAACTTCCCGCTGGACGAGAACGGCCTCGACACCGGCGTCGCCGACGGCCCGCGCATCGTCCGCACCGAGGCCCTGGACGCCCGGCACCACCCGCTGAGCCTGGTGGTCCACCCCGGCGACAGCCTGCACCTGCGGCTGGACTACAACCCCGGCCTGTTCGGCCGGGCCGAGGTCGAGCGGGTCTCGGCGATCTTCCAGCACCTGCTGCGGACCGTCGCCGAGCGCCCCGGACTGCCTCTCGCCCAGGTCGACGTGACCGGCCCGGCGGACCTCACCGGCACCGGCACCCCCGGCGAGCTGGGCGGACTGCTCGGCGCCTGGGACCCGTCGATCCCCGAGGAGAGCCTCGGCGTCGTCGAGCGGGTGCGCGCCGTCGCCGCCCGCACCCCCGAGGCGACCGCCGTCACCGACGGCGCCGGCTCGCTGACCTACCAGGAGCTGGTCGAGGCGGCCGGCGGCCTGTCCGCGGGCCTCGCCGAGGCCGGGGTCACCACCGGCTCGGTGGTCGCGATGCTCGCCGAGCCCGGCGTCCCGTTCATCACCGGCGTGCTGGGCGTGATCGGCGCCGGTGGCGCCTACCTGCCGCTCGACCCGGCCGCCCCCGCCGCCCGCAACACCGGGCTGCTGGAGGACGGCGGCGCCCGCCACCTGCTGGTCGGCGCCGGGTA
>NZ_JBEOUK010000095.1:0-4058 GCF_040304045.1 Kitasatospora sp. NPDC094016 | reverse complement strand
TCCGACAGGAGGCCGTCCACACCCTCCCGGTCGGTGGTGTGGTCGTCCGCGAACCGACGGTCACCCGTCGCGTCCGGCACGTACTTCACACAGACAACGATCCTCAAGCTCACGGCCTGTCTCCTGTACTGGTCTCGTCCGGCGGCTGCGGCTGTGCAAGCGGGGCGCGAACACGGTGCGCGCCCGCTCCGGGCAGCGGGTTCCCGTGCCGGTCCGGAACTTCCTGGCAGCATACTCGGCAGTAGTCCAGTGGTCACTACTGGCCAGTAGCTTAGGCCGGGCGGCTGCACTTCCGTCTCCGCCCATCCTGCCCCAGGGCAGCCCCGGCACCACCTGATCGGACTACATATCCGCCGCAGGATCGCCCGGGCCCCCGGCTCACACCACCTCGCCGAGCGCCGCGATCACATCCACCTTGCGCGGCAGTCCGGCCGCCCGGCGCACCACCCGGCCGCCCCCGTCCAGCACCAGGACCGTCGGCGTCCGCAGGATCTCCAGCCGGCGAGCCAGCTCCAGCCGCTCCTCGGCATCCACCTCGACGTGCGCCACCCCGTCGACCATGCCGGCCACCTCCGCGAGCACCCGGCGGGTGGCCCGGCACGGCTGACAGAACGCCGTCGAGAACTGAACCAGCGTCGCCCGCTCGCCGAGCGCCCCGCCCAGTTCCGCCTCCGACAGCCGTACCGCCCCGCCGTTGGTGCGCACCCTCAGCCTCCCGTCGTGCCGTGCCCGTAGCAGCCCGAAGGCGGTCACCGGCGCCGCCACGACGACGCACACCACCCAACCCGGCCGTCCCCAGTCTGCGGCAGCGGCCCCGGGCCTCAAAAGGGAGGTCGACCACCGGGCCGGGCCCGCGTACGATCGCCGGGTGGAATCCGACCGCACCGCACCGCCGTTGCTGACCTCCCGTCGCGTCGTCGACCTGGGCCGGGCCACCACCACCCGCTGTCGCTGACGCGCCCCGCCGCCGCCCGTCGCGACCCTCCCGGAGCCCTCGTGCAGATCGACCCCCGCGGTCCCCGCTTCGCCGCCGCGCTCACCTCGGTCGTACTGGCCGCCGCCCTCATCACCGGCAGCGACGTGCTGCTGGCCGTCCAGGCCCTCGTCTTCGCACTCGGCGCGTTCGGCGGCCTGCGGCTCTCGCCCTACGGCTGGCTCTACCAGGCCCTCCTCCTCCCCCGGCTGGCCCCGCCCTCCGAGACCGAGGACGAGCGGCCGCCCCGCTTCGCGCAGGGAGTCGGCCTGGTGTTCGCCGTCGTCGGCGCCCTCGGCTTCCTCACCGGGGTGGCCTGGCTCGGCCTCCTGGCCACGGCCTTCGCCCTGGCCGCGGCCTTCCTCAACGCCGCGTTCGGCTACTGCCTCGGCCGTGAGGTCTACCCCTTCGTCCGCCGCGCCCAGGGACGCCTCGGCGCCGGAGCCTAGCCACCCCTCGGGTCCCTGGGCCTCCGGGACGGAGCGGGCCTCCAGGTCGCCGGGAAGGGAAAAGTTCCCACCCGAACTCATCACGGAGATCACACCTCGAATATCCGCTTGACCGCACGGCTCAGGTGACAGCAGGCACTCGTTCGGGGGATCATCTCCGTGAATCACCCGTGACCGCCGCGGCGTGCCGCGCTCCGGTCGGCCCCCGCTCAGCGACGCGGGTACCCGCCGTACCGGGCTCCGGCCCGTGGAAGTCAGGACTGACCGTGGCAGAGTTCGTGTACCCGCCGGTGATCGGCGCCGCACTCACCGCCTTCCGTGCGCTCGACGTGCGGATCAAGATCGTAGGCGCCGAGAACATCCCCGCCAGGGGCGGAGCCGTACTGGTCAGCAATCACATCAGCTACCTGGACTTCCTCTTCGCCGGCCTCGGCGCCTACCGCGGCGGCAAGCGCAAGACCCGCTTCATGGCCAAGGACGACGTCTTCAAGCACCGGGTCTCCGGCCCGCTGATGCGCGGCATGAAGCACATCCCGGTCGACCGCACCGACGGGCAGCCCGCGTACGAGGCCGCCGTGCGCGCCCTCAAGGCCGGCGAGGTCGTCGGGGTGTTCCCCGAGGCGACCATCAGCCGCTCGTTCATGCTGAAGAAGTTCAAGACCGGCGCCGCCCGGATGGCCGCCGACTCCGGCACCCCGCTGCTGCCCGTCATCCTCTGGGGCACCCAGCAGCTCTGGACCAAGGGCCGCCCGAAGACCCTGACCAAGCGCCACGTCCCCGTCACCATCATGATCGGCGAACCGATTCACCTGGGCCCGAACGACAAGCCCGTCATGGTCACCAGACGGCTGCGTGCGGCCATGAGCGAGATGCTCGACCAGGCCCAGCGCGAGTACCCCGGCAAGCCCTCCGGCCCGGACGACACCTGGTGGCTGCCCACCCACCTCGACGGCACCGCGCCCACCCTGGAGGTCGCCGAGGCCGAGGACGAGGCGGAGGCCCTCGCCAAGGCCGAGCGCCGCGCCGCCCGGGGCTGACCGGCCCCGCCCCGGGTCCACCCCGTCCCTGTTCCGCCCCGCACCGGCGCCCCGCTTCGCCACTCCGCGAGACCTTCTACTCCGTGTGACCGACCGAACGCCAGGCGTCGCGTGTCGCCCGGTCGCCGACGCTCCCCGTCTGACACAGTGACAGCCCCTTTGAGGGGCCTTCGTCCTGCATCGGAGACGGAGCGAACGCCGGAGAGGTCGGAAAGGTCGGAGCGGATATGACACGGATGACCCGCACAGGGCAGTCCCCCAGGTCCACACCCGAGGCCCGCACCCGCGCCAGCACCGGTGCGGGCCTTCTGCTGCTGAGCGCCCTGCTCACCGGGTGCGGCGCCGAACCCGGTGAGATCCCCCTGTCGGAGATCCAGGCGGACGCCCCCTCCGCCGCACCCGAGTCGACGACCGCCGCCGCGAGCCCCGGCGTGGTCGGCGCCGCCGCCGGAACACCTGCGGCCCCCGCGCACAACGGTCTGATCGTCGGCGGGGAATTCCTCAACGCCGCCCGCACCACCAGCGCCATCGTCACCCTCGCACCCGACGGCACCGACTGGCACCAGGTCACCCAGCCGCCCGACCGCACCCGCGACGACCGCCCCGACTGGTCCCCGGACGGCAGCACGATCGCCTTCGACCGGACCGACCCACGGAGCGGCGCCGCCCGCCTCTGGACGGTCTCCACCAGCGGCGACGGCGCCCGCCAGATCGGCCAGCTCTGCGAGACCGGCACCGCCGACTGCACCAACGAGGACGAACGCGCCCCCGCCTACTCGCCCGACGGCAAGCAACTCGCCTTCAGCCGCTCCTGGGGCGCCCTCGACCAGGCCGACAGAAACCAGATCCAGTACTCGGACCTCTACCTGATGAGCCCCGACGGCACCGACGTCCAGCGGCTCACCTTCCTCACCAACGACAAGCCGTACTCCGGGCAGGTCAGCAACCCCAGCTGGTCCCCCGACGGCAAGCAACTCACCTTCGAGTACCGCACCGGTGCCACCGGTCAGCCCGCCAACAGCCGCGCCATCTACGTCGTCGCCGCGGACGGCACCGGGCTGCGGCAGCTCACCCCCTGGGAACTGCGCGCCGGAGACCGCGCCAACTGGTCACCCGACGGCACCCAGATCCTCTTCACCACCTACCCGGCCGGCCGCGCCGACGCCCCCGGCGGCGGCATCTACACCGTCCACCCCGACGGCACCGCCATCGGCGCGCTGACCCCCGCGCCGTCCAACGTCTTCTACGGCACCGCGTCCTACGCGCCCGACGGCAAGTCCATCGTGTTCGCCCAGGCCCCCGCCGGCTCCGAGGCCGACCTCTACACCATGCGGCCGGACGGGACGGGAATCGCCCGGCTCACCAACGACAGGGACGCCTGGCTGACCCGGCCGGCGTGGGGAACGGCGGCGGTACCGCCCCAACCCGATGGCCGGACATCGGCCCAGGCACAATCGCGGCCGTGGGAAGAGGATGAAGAATTCCAGGACGAGTGAAGCACAACGCAGAGAACCCCCATCCGGTCTCCCGGATGGGGGTTCTCTGTGAATGATTGTTCGGCGGCGTCCTACTCTCCCACAGGGTCCCCCCTGCAGTACC
>NZ_JBEOUK010000094.1:0-4094 GCF_040304045.1 Kitasatospora sp. NPDC094016 | reverse complement strand
GGCGCCGTCGTCCTCGTCGACACCCGCCGCCTCGCCGACTGCTTCCCCGCCCTCGACTACTTCGAGAACAGCGGACTCCCCTTCGTCGTCGCCCTAAACGGCTTCGACGGACACCAGCCCCACACCCCCGACGAGGTCCGCGAAGCGCTCCAGCTCAGCGCCGAGACCCCGGTCGTCACGCTCGACGCCCGCCGCCGCGACAGCGCCAAGAGCGCTCTCATCACCCTCGTCGAGCACGCCCTCCTCGCCCGACTTCGATGACGGGCCGGACATCCGGAGCCCGGGGGCCGTCGGCGTGACGGCCCCCGGGGCGGAGCCGCTACCGGCCGATGTCCTCCAGGGGCATCGCGCAAGACCCGCTGTATAAGCAGCGGATAACAGTTCGGTAGGCATTTTGTGATCAACAGTGACTCTGCGTGGTGAACTAGCGTCACTCAGCGCCAGAAGACCACGGTTTTGCTCCGTCATGTCGGTGAATGTCCCTATTGCGCCGACGCGGGGGCCATCCTGCGGCTGTTTGTCCCCCATCCCTGCACGTGCTGAAATTCCAGCTACCCCTGAAACCCTCGCGCCGGCCCACCGGTGACGGGCCAGGGCCCGGGGGTAGCGCTGGATTGATCCATGGCCGACAGTCGGCCGAGAGGTAGTTGTCGAGTGAGGCGTAAGCAGCAACCCGCCCCGCAGCGGCGCTCCGAGCCCCGCCGGAGCGAGCCGAACGGTACCGCAGCGGACCCGGCCGGATTCTCCGCTTTCACCCCCACCGAGGAGCGCTCCCAGGCCTCCCCGGCCCCGCAGCCCCCGGCCGCGTCCACGGAACCCCGCAGCGGCGGTCCGGACGGCGACGCCTCCAAGCGGTACGACTTCCTCCGCCCGCGCAACTGGCGCGTGCCGACCCGTCTGATCGCGATCCTGCTGATCCCCGTGATCATCAGCCTCGTCTTCGGCGGCCTCCGCGTGAACACCTCGGTCGACGGCTACATCAAGGCCTCCCGCGCCGAGAAGACCGCCGAGCTCGCCAAGGCGGCCACCGAGCTCGCCGAAGCGCTGGAGATCGAGCGCGACACCACGCTGATACCCCTGCTCACCAAGCAGGACCCGGACGGCAAGGTCGCCAAGATCCGCGCCAGCACGGACGCCGCGCTGAAGGCGTACGAGGCGGCCTACGCGGCCTCCGACAAGTCCGGCGAACTCCCGCGCCGCCACGAGGCCTTCCAGGCCCTGGTGGTCGACCTGCCGCACCTGCGGTCCAGCGCGTACGGCGCCGAGCTGTTCGCCGGCGCCACCGTCAACGCCTACTCGGTGATGTTCGCCCCGCTGCTGTCCTACGACAACTCGGTCGGCATCGGCTCCAGCAACGCCGCCAGCAAGGGCCGCGCGATCTACGCGATGTCCCTCGCCAAGGCCTCCGCCTCGACCCAGCGCGCGCTCATGCTGCACCTGCTGGTCGGCATCTCGCAGAACGCCACCACCCGGTTCGAGAACGCCGACGTGATCCAGCAGATCCTGGTGGCGGAGCGGCTGGAGCAGGTCTCGCTGACCGAGTTCAACACCGGCAGCGCCCCCGAGGACGCCCGTAAGTACGCCAACGCGCAGGTCGCCCAGGCCGCCGCGCAGGAGCGCTCGGCCTACAAGATGCCGAACGGCACCGCGCCCTCCATGCAGACCCTGCTCTCCCTCGGCGCCGCCTACAGCCAGGCCGCCGCCGAGGGCCAGAGCAAGGGCAAGGCCGCCGCCGACCAGGCCTACAAGGAGGCCAAGGACTCCGGTCTCACCCCGGAGAACTGGAACCAGGCCGCCAACACCCACATCCAGGCCCTGCGCGACACCGAGGTCCAGCTGCTGAACGACGTCCTCACGGACTCCCGCGGCCTCAAGGACAACGCGCTCTACGACGCCATCCTCAACACGATCATCGTCGTCGCGGCGCTCATCCTGGCCGGTCTGCTCACCGGCTACGTCGCCCGCTCGATGATCCTCGGCATGCGCACCCTGCGCAGCGCCGCCCTGGAGATCGCCGACCACCGCCTGCCGGACCTGGTCGAGAAGCTCTCCAAGACCGACCCCGACCGGGTCGACACCTCCGTCACCCCGATCCCGCTGCACGGCAAGGACGAGATCGGCGAGGTCGCCCGGGCGTTCGACCAGGTCCACCAGCAGGCCGTGGCGCTCGCCGCCGAGCAGGCCCTGCTGCGAGGGAACGTCAACGCGATCTTCACCAACCTGTCGCGTCGCAGCCAGGGCCTGATCCAGCGCCAGCTGGCGCTGATCACCGACCTGGAGAACAACGAGGCCGACCCGGACCAGTTGGAGAACCTCTTCAAGCTGGACCACCTCGCCACCCGTATGCGCCGCAACGGTGAGAACCTGCTCGTCCTCGCGGGCGAGGAGGCCGGCCGCCGCTGGAACACCCCGGTCCCGCTGGTCGACGTGCTCCGCGCCGCCTCCTCCGAGGTGGAGCAGTACGAGCGCGTCGAGCTGTCCGGCATCCCGGAGGTCGAGGTCGTCGGCGCCGCCGTGACCGACCTCGTCCACCTGCTCGCCGAGCTGCTGGAGAACGCCACCTCGTTCTCCAGCCCGCAGACCCGGGTCCTGGTCAACGCGACCCGCCTGCCGGACGGCCGGGTGCTGGTCGAGATCCACGACAAGGGCATCGGCCTCACCGCCGACGACTTCGCCGAGATCAACGAGAAGCTGGCCGAGCCGCCCACCGTCGACGCCACCATCTCCCGCCGCATGGGCCTGTTCGTGGTCGGCCGGCTGTCCCAGCGGCACGACGTCCGCGTCCAGCTCCGCCCGTCCGGCGAGTCCGCGGGCACCACCTCGCTGGTCATGATCCCGCCGTTCATCACCCGGTCGGGCGCCGCGCCGGAGCCCGAGGAGCAGTTCACCGTCTCCCGGATCTTCGCCGAGCAGGAGCCGACCTCCCAGTGGGCGCCGGGCGGCCAGCCGCGCAGCGCCGCCGAGCTGGGCTTCGACGACCACCTCACCGGCACCGGCAACGCCGGATCCAGCGGCTTCAGCCCGGCCCTGGAGGCCGTCCAGCGCTCGCAGCGCCTCGACCAGGTCCGTCGTGCGGCCCTGGAGAGCGGCCCGCACGACGGCGAGCCGCCGGTGCTGGACGCCGAGGTCGAGGAGGAGTACCAGCAGGGCTACGACCAGTACGCCCCCCAGGGCTACGAGCAGCAGTCCGGCTACGCCGACGACCAGTACGGCTACCAGCAGGACGAGTACGGCCAGGACCAGTACGGCCAGTACCCGCAGCAGGGCTACGACCAGTCCGGCTACGCCGACGACCAGTACGGCCACCAGGACTACCAGGGCGACGGCTACCAGGGCTACCAGGACGGCTACGCCGACCAGTACGGCCAGCAGGCCGAGGAGGCCCCGGCCGGCCACCCGTACGCCCCGGAGCCGCCCGCGCTGCCCGCCGCCGAACCCACCGCCACCCTGCCGTCCGGGCTGCCGCAGCGCCGCCCCGGCCAGCAGCTGGCGGGTGGCGGCTTCGGCGCCCCGACCGCTCCGGCGGACGGCGGCTCCGGCGGCGAGACCCCGAACTGGTTCGCCGGCGCCAAGGACACCTCGGCGGTCGACGAGCCACGCGGCCACGACGTGTCGGCGCTGGGCGGCTACGGCCCGACCGGCCCGACCAACTCGCCCTGGCAGTCGCCCAACGACGGCGCCTGGCAGCAGGCCGAGCAGACCCGCGAGCCCGCCTCCGGCGGCACCACCGGGGCAGGTCTGCCGCGGCGCGTGCCCAAGCAGAACCTGGTGGCCGGGAACGCCAAGCCCACTCCGCAGGAAGGGCCGCAGGTCTCCCGCAGCCCCGAGGAGGTCCGCGGCCGGCTCACCAACCTGCGCCGCGGCGTGGAGCAGGGCCGCAGTGCCGGTAACACCGGAAGCTTCCGGATCGACCCCGATCAGGTAGACCCGTCCGGCAACGGACAGAACCGAAGCACCGATCTCTTCGGCGGCTCGAACCACCAGGAGCGTTGAGTTGACTCAGATGAGCCAGGCCGCACAGAACCTGAACTGGCTGATCACCAATTTCGTGGACAACACCCCCGGGGTGTCCCACACCGTGGTGGTCTCCGCCG
>NZ_JBEOUK010000093.1:0-4104 GCF_040304045.1 Kitasatospora sp. NPDC094016 | reverse complement strand
GTGAGGCTGATGATGGTGGTGGTGGTGATGCCCGAAGTCATTCAGATAGGACATCTTGGCTGCGTAACACTGCTTCGTGATGAGGGTGAAGCTGTCGTAATGGGTATCCGTGTACCACACGTCCATGGAATTGCGGTCGCGCACCAGGCGTTCCTTTCCTCGGCTTGCATCCTGGCTCGGTTTGGACGAGTTGACGTCGTATTCGCGGTAGTCGCCATCCTTGGAGAGGTGACCCTCTGTATTCTTAAAGAGTCCGCCCGTCACAATCACCCTATTGTTATCCAGGGTGTACTCGTAGCGGGATTTTTGGCTGGGCCATTTCAGGTCGTTCCAGATCGCGCACGCCTTCGTGACGTTCGACGCAAGTGCCCGCGGCGCAGCCGATGGCGAGGCGACAGCCGCGTCGGATGGTGCGGAGGAGAGTACCGTCAATGCGGAACTCAGGGCCGCCACGGTAGCTACCGTCATCGTTGAGAACCTTCGCGAGTGCGACATCGCGACTCCTTGTCCATTGCCCTGAAGGTTTGACGTCCGGGGAGCCGGCCTGGCTCGAGCCGTCCTTGCGGGCGCACGCCGACGGATTTGATGCGGTGGGCACCGATAGTGCAAGGGTTTCCCCGGGCGGATCGGGAGTCGCGACGCTGTAGGCCTCTCAGAGGCACGCGCCTCGCCACCCGAGATAGTACACAAACCACCCCCGGCACCCACTCTCACCCGGCTCGGCCGAGCCCGCCACCGGAGGAAGGCGCGGCTGTGAGAGGGGCGGACGTGCCCTCCCGCATCGGCAGTGGCAAGTGCCATGCATCTCGCATCAGGTTCACGCAGGGATCGACGATCCGGGGCGCACATCGTTTCGGATCGAAAAGTGTTCGCTGACGAAGTTGTTCCAAATTCAATGAGACTGGTTCCCTTGCCTCAAGGTGTGAGATGGCTTCAGGTGTGCTTTCCTGAGGGCAACGGAGGTTCCACCTCCTGCCGCAAGGGGATCGGCCTCGCATCGCAAGAACGCCTCCGGGCGCGGGTCATCGGACCATCGCCTCGGCGAAGCGGTTGCCGGAGATCGAGGGTACTCTGCGGGTGCAATTTTCTGAATCCGATCGAATGGTCGATCTGTGATTTTCTACCCATTCGGGCTAAATTCGCGGACCGTAAGCAGCGTACTGGACCCTCATGGCGCATGCCGCTGACCTGGGCGCTTAATTCGATCGGCTCGTGCGCCTAGAACCAAATCCTGGCGCATTCGAATCTTTCTGTGGAAGGAGAGGTAATGGCTGAGACACTGGTGTTTGCGTGCACCATCGAGAATCTCACGGCAACCCCGCTCAAGGTGAAATCAGTGAATCTTGAATGGGGCAAGTGGGAGGACCGGGGAAACCACAAGCCCGTAGAGATCCCTGCGGGTAAGCGCCTGCAGGCATTCCGCACCAGCGGTCGGCAGTCAAGTTCCTCTGGGACTGAGGGTACGGTCGTCTATCAGTTCGGAGACGATTCGGACGCGACGGTGGAGATCTATTGGGACGTTCCATGGGCCCCGGGGGCGAACAACACGCTGAAGGTGAATACTTCGAGCAAGTACATTGTTGTACAAACTGACGGCTTTGTCGGCAGCGGCAGCACAGAAACTGTGACCATGAACGTGGGCCGCATCAAGTAGACGCGGATAGAACAGCGGGAAGGAGAAATCGATGAGTGAAGCGCCTTTCACCTACACGATCAACAACCTCGCGTACGACGAACTTCGGCCGAAGAGCGAAAAAGCCACCCTGGGGCTCTGGGATCCCAGTCCGCAAACCATCCCGGGACGCACGCGGTCGGACGAGATCAAGGTAACACCCAAAGGTCGAAGCCCTTATGTGAAGGGGCTGGTCGTGTACCAGGTCGACAGTGACGAGTCGGCTTGGGTGAAGATCGGCTGGGATATACCGGGACACGGGTCGATCAACATCGTCAACGTCGAGACGTCCCACCCGGAGATCATCGCCGCCCTTGACGGGTACGACGGTCGGCAGGACACCGAATCGATTACCGTCACTGTTGTCGACGCGCGGTCGACAAAGTCCGGCGGTAATGGGTAGAGGGGCATTCGGCGACGGCTGACGCCGGATCGCACACCCAGAAGTACAGAAGGGCAGCACATGACTGTGTTGCCCTTCTTTTCTAGCGAAAAGTGATGACCATGGCAGATTATGACGACGCGCGAGGACCGGACGACACCATGGACCGCTCCGATTCCGACGGCTTCCCGACCTGGGTGGCGGAGGGGGGAAAGGGCCAGATAGTGGTCCCGGAAAGCGACGTGCAGGCCGGTGGCCCGTGGCACCTGTGGTGGATTCCCGGCGAGGGCCTGCCGGAGCCCGTGGACACCGAAGCGGCCGACGCGAGCGCGGCCGATGGGAGCGGCGGCGGGATCATCGACCGGAAGTACGGGAAGCGCGGGCCGGGTGAGTACGTACTGGCGTCGTTCTCGAAATCCGGCGAGCTGACCGGCTGCAAGGACGTTCTTCCCGGGCCTCCCAAGGCCGCAGTGGACTTCGGCGAGTACCTGAGGAGCCTCAGGACGTGGCAGCAGATCACCCCGCAGAATCCGGACAAGAAGGAGCAGCTCGGCAAGACGCAGACCACGCACCTCACCACCGACAAGGGCTACGTCTCCGAGGTGCGCAAGTCGTACTCGCTCACCCGAACACCTGAAGACATCATCACGTTCAACCCGAACGCGGAGGGTCTGTGGCCCGGTGCCCTGGTGTCCGGGCAGACGGCCAAGAACGGTCTGCTCAGGGAGATCGGCATCACCGGCCGCCAGCGCACACCGGTGCGGATCACGATCGACAACCTGGAGTCCAAGCCTTCCACACTGGTGGCGAATCCGGACACCGGCACGGTGACGGACGCCATCAAGGGAATGGTGCAAGGAGTTTCGGGCGGGTATCGCAATCTGGTCTTCAACATGCGCGAAGCGTTCAGTGACGAAGAGATCGCCCTCAACTTCGGCTTCTCCGCATCGTATTCCGGATTCTCCGGCAGCACCAAGGTCTCGGCCAGTCGCAGGCAGCAGAAGAACACCATCGTCGCCTATCTGCGAGAGTCGGCCTTCACGGCGTCCTGCGACACCAGTCGGCTCCCCAACGACTGGATGAACGACAGCTTCACCTACCAGGATCTGGAGGAGCTGAAGAAGAACGGCCGTATCGGGGTGGAAAACCCCCCGCTGGTGGTCGCCTCGGTGACCTACGGCAGGATCCTGATGTTCACGTTCACCTCGTCCGAGTCTGTCACGGAAATGACAGCCGCCCTCAACTTCGGCTACAGCGGGGCAGGAGGGCAAGTCAACGCGGAACTGGAGGCAAAGTACAAGAAGATCAACCGAGAGGCGGAGATCAGCCTCATCAGCATCGGAGGCAGTGCCAAGCCCGTCCAGGAACTCCTCCAGAGCCGGAAGCTCGAAAAGTACTTCGATGCATTCCCCACACTGGCGGACTACAGCCCCATGGGCTTCGTCCTCAAGACGCTTGACACCAACGTTCCCGCGCGGATGAGCGAGACGACGGCCTATGACGAGATCCGCTACGAGCCGGCGGTGTTCGACCTGAAGCTGGAGATCCTGGGCGTGACGGAGGAGCCGGTCAGGAAGTACTGGCTCAAGCTCGACGGTCGGCGGGGCGACATCAAGCCGGACGGCAGCGTCTACCCGCCGCTCGAAGGAAGGCACCGGTACAGCGGTGAGGGGCAGGGCGACCCCTTCAAGATCGAACTCTACCAGTTGTGGGACGGCATCGATTACCACATGGGTGACTCGTACTTCGTGCCCGATCTCTATCAGATCGCCAACCGGGAGTCGTACAGCGTCGAGCAGGAGTTGCCTTTTGAATTCAGTGCCAAGTCGATCGGCCTCAAATTCCGGCTACGTGTGACGAATCTGGCGTATGGAGACGGCGGCGGTACCCGCCGCAAGACGGAACTAGGGAAGTTCGAAGACAGGTCGGCGCGAGCACCGGGAAAGGGGACGACACGGTCGCCTGCGGCTGCCTCAAGGTCGGCGTGAGGGCGGCGCTGCCGGACGCCGGTTTCGGGACGAGGCCGAGTGGCGCGCCCCGTCACCGCCGA
>NZ_JBEOUK010000092.1:0-6510 GCF_040304045.1 Kitasatospora sp. NPDC094016 | reverse complement strand
ACAGCTACCTCGCAGGCCTCCACCTCCGTGGCGCGATGATCTGGATCAAGGACCTCACCCGGACCCGTTGATCACGACCGAATACGCGCCCTAGGAGTCGCCGTTAGGAGCCGCCGTCGAAGTGCCACGCCCACTCCACGAGCAGTGCGACGGGTGGACGGGTTCCCACTCGGCATCGGCCGGTTCATGGCGGCGTATCACCACCCCGCAATCCACCATCCGAGATCACTTTGACGACGGACCCCGGCAACACCTGTCGGTCCCGCAATCCCCATCGCCCGAGGAGTTCCGAGATGTGGCCAGGCAACAGCACCCTTGCAACGCACACGCTCGACGCGAACGCTGTTCGTACCCATCCCCGCTGCGGACCGGTCGACCAAGCACCTCGAAAGTACCGGGGACCCCATCAGCTCTCCCGAAACGGATGGGCGAACTTCGCCGAGCGGCTGGAACGATCCGAGGAGATCGCCACCATCCTGTCGCTCACCGCGGGCCACGCCCGTGTCCTCGACGTCGGCGGCGGCACCGGCGAGCTGACCCGGGCCGTGGCAGCGCAGATCGGCAAGTGCACGACCGTCGAACCACACCGTGACAGGGTGGCCGTCCTCGACGCCGGGGGGCCGGCCGCGGCCGCGGTCGAAGTGCATCCCGGCCGAGCGGAGGCCTTGCCCTTCGCCGATCGCTCCTTCGACCTGGTGTACACCGCCTGGGTCCTTCACTACGTGCAGGACCTGCAGCAGGCCCTCGAAGAGATCGCCCGGGTCTGCGACGACACCAACCCCGATGCCACGATCGTCGTAGTCGGTGGATCCCCCGACAACGAACTCGTCCGCCTGCTCAACGACGTGTGCGTTCCGATCGCCGGAGAGCAGCCCGATCACCAGGGCTTCCTCCTCGCCGAAGCCGCCCGGGTCTTCTCCGACCACGGGTTCTCCGAGTTCAGCCTGCTGCGTACCGAGGCGGCGCTGCACTTCCCGGAGGTTTCCGAGCCGGACCGGATCACCGCCGCGGCGGCGACGCTGGTCGACTTCTGGTTCGAGGGCCATGCCCGTGCCGCCGACATGCGGCGCGCTCTGGAACCGGCGCTGCGCGAGCACTTCGCGCGCCGCCCCCATGCCGTGGGTGACCAGGCCACTGTGCTGGTCGCTCGGGCACCGCGGCTGGACAACCCGAACACCGGCACGGCGTAGAACCCATGGTCCGGTGCGATCTGCGGCGCCGGCAGGCGGACGCCACTCACCGCTGCCCCGTCGAGGCTCCACCGTCATCGCACAAGGAGCGTGATGCATGATTTCCTGCGGACTCAAGCTCACCCACGACGGCGCCGTGGCGCTGATCGACGGCGACCGGCTGGTGTTCAGCGTCGAGATGGAGAAGATCGGCAACGGCAAGCGGTTCAGCTGGATCACCGACCTCAACATCATCCCCGGGATACTCGCCGATTTCGGTTACCGGCCCGAGGACGTGGACGAGTGGGTGATCGACGGCTGGGACGGTGACCAGCCCAGGCCGCTCTTCTTCACCATGCACGACAACGGGAAACCGGTCGAGATCACCGTCGCGCCGTACCGCGAGTGCCAGGCCTGCCCGGATCTGCTCCTGCCCGGCTACTCCGACGAGTTCACCATCGACGGCCACGGCTACCAGTACACCAGCTACACGCATGCCGCCGGCCACTTGTCCAGCACCTACTGCACCAGCCCCTTCGCCCGGCGTGGGGAGCCCGCGTTCGTGCTCATCTGGGACGGTGGTCTGTTCCCGGCCCTGTACTCGGTGGATCCCGCCACCGGGGTGCGCAATCTGGGCGACCTGTTCCCGGTGCTGGGACACGCCTACGCGGTCGCCGGCCAGCATTTCGGCCCGTTCCGCAAGCCCGGCGAGCCCGATACCTGGGACCTGACGGTGGCCGGGAAACTCATGGCCTACATCGCGCTCGGCACACCCCGTGAACCGGTGCTCGCCGTGTTGCGTGAGGAGTTCCACCGCATTTTCGAGAGCGAACAACCTCAAGCAGTGGAATACCGGCGCCGCACCGGCGGGTTCGGCAGCCCGTTCGAACCTTCGATGCCGCCGGTGCACGAGTTCTACGCCGCGGTGCGTACGAGGACCGACCCGGCCGCGGTGTCCGACGAGGACGTGCTGGCCAGCATCCACCAGTTCTTCGAGGACCTGCTCTGCGAGCGGATCACCGGTGCGTTGCGCGCGGCCGGCGCGGCGGGGCCGGTGAACCTGTGCTTCACCGGCGGCTGTGCGCTGAACATCAAGTGGAACAGCGCACTCCGCGCGCTGCCGGCCGTCCGCGAGATGTGGGTGCCCCCGTTTCCCAACGACTCCGGCTCGGCCATCGGCGCCGCGGCGCTGGGTCGGGCCGCGCACGCGAAGCTTTCGGCCCTCGACTGGTCCACCCGGCTGGGGCCCGAACTGCTTCCCGTGTCGGACATCCCCGGCGGCTGGTCGGCCCGTCCGTGCTCACCGGCCGAACTCGCCGGGCTGTTGCACGAGACCGGCGATCCGGTGGTGGTGCTCAGCGGGCGCGCGGAGTTGGGGCCACGGGCCCTGGGCGGACGCAGTATCCTCGCCGCGCCGACCGATCCCGGGATGAAGGACGAACTCAACCGGATCAAGGCGCGCGAGCCCTACCGTCCGGTCGCCCCGATCTGTCTGGTCGACGCCGCCCCGAAGATCTTCGACCCGGGCGTCCCGGACCCGTACATGCTCTTCGACCACGACGTGCGGCCGGACTGGGTGGACCGCATCCCGGCGGTCGTGCACCTCGACGGCACCGCCCGGCTGCAGACGGTCGACCCGGCCGACGACCCGGTCCTGGGCGAGGTGCTCGTCGAGTACCACCGGCTCAGCGGGATTCCGGTGCTGTGCAACACCAGTGCCAATCTCAACGGCAGCGGATTCTTCCCGGACGTGGCCTCGGCCATCGAGTGGGGACAGGTGGACCGCGTCTGGAGCGCCGGAACGCTCTACCAGCGTCGCAGCGGTTGACCGACGGGACCGGGACGGGTGCTGCCCCGGCCCGGCCGGTGAATTCCGTTGCCCGGCAGCGCTTTCTGGAGGATCCGATGCTTTTCTGTGGAATTTCCTGGGGGGCGGTGGGATACCGCGCCGCCGGAGTGGACGCGACCGGCGAGGAGGTCTTCGCCCGGGACTTCCCACCGGGTTCGCTCGATGCCCTGATCGCCTTTCTGCGCGAGCGGACGGCGACCGCCGACGGCGGGTTGAGCTGCGTCATCGACAGCACCAACGGAACGCTGGACCTGCACCTGCTGACCGCGGGTCTGACCGTGTGCCGGGCCGATCCGGGGCTGTTGCCCGGCAGGCCGGTCGACGGCTCGGTGCCCGCGACCGAGTTGGCCAGGGCAGCCGCGGCCGACCCGACCGCGATCACGCGGCTGACGGCCGGTGCGGGCATGCTCAGCGGTCGCACCGACGCGTCCGACCACCACATGCGCATTCCGGCCGGACTCCAGCGACGCGCCACTCCCGCCGGCACCCTGCCGGAACGCGGCGGGGGGCAGCCGCTCCAGGTCGCGCTGACCTTCGACGACGGCCCGTGCCCGCCCTACACCGACCGGATCCTGGACATCCTGCGGTCCTACCGGGTGACGGCCAGTTTCTTCTGCGTCGGGTTGAACGCGGTCGGCTACCCGACGACGCTGCGGCGCATCGCCGAGGAGGGGCACACGCTGGGCAACCACACCTGGTCACACCCCTTTCTGCCCGACCTCGGCCAGGACGAACTCGCCTTCCAGGTCGAGGCGACCGCCACGGCGATCTCCAGGATCACCGGGCTGCGGCCCCGCCTGGTCCGCCCGCCCTACGGGGCCGGCCGGCCCGAAGTGCTGGACTGGTTCGTCGAGCGGGACCTGGTCTGCGTGCTGTGGGACAACGACAGCCGGGACTGGGCCGCGCCGGGGGCAGCGGAGATCACCGAGCGGGTCGTCCGGCAAGTCCACCACGGGCCCATCGCCCTGCTGCACGACGGCGGCGGCGACCGGTCGCAGACCGTGGCGGCCCTGCCCGGGATCATCGAGCAGTTCCTCTCCGAGGAATACGCCTTCGTGGGCGTCGACACGCTGTGGCCGGTGCTCCCCGACCCGGGATCCTGAACTCACGGCGGGTCGCCCACTGCGTCGCCGCGCCCCCGCCACCGTCGCGCCCACCCCCGTCGCCACCTGCCGCAGATCGGAGCAGCGATGTCACCGCAACGCGCGAACCAGCCCCGGATCGCGGTCGTGATCCCCACGTACAACCGATCCGCGCTGCTGCGCAGCACGCTGGCGGCGCTGGCGAGGCAGCGGCTTCCGGTGAGCGAGTTCGAGGTCGTCGTCTCCGACGACGGCTCCTCGGACGACACCAGCGACACGGTCGCCGGTTTCGTCGACCGACTCCGGCTGCAGTACCACTTCCAGGAGGACCTCGGCTTCCGGGCCTCGGCCGCGCGGAACGCCGGGGCCCGGCGCACATCCGCACCGATCCTGGTGTTCCTCGACGCGGGTGTGCTGCCGGGTCCGGACTTCCTGTCCGCCCACCTGTCCGCCCACCTGTCTGCTCAGCTGCCGGGTTCGGCCGTGGCCGGGTACATCTTCGGCTACCAGCCGGACGGCCCGGTCGCCGCACTCGACGAGACCACGTGGACCCTGGACCCCGAACAGCTGATCCGGAACTACGGCGATTCGCCGGAGTTCCGGGATGCTCGGCACCTCGCGTTCGAGCGTTTCGGCTTCGACCTCGGGAACTGCGCGGTTCCGTGGCAGTGGTTCTGGTCGGGGAACTGTTCGGTGCGCGCAGCGGACTTCTGGGCGGCCGGCGGATTCGACGAGGACTTCCGCAGTTGGGGAGGCGAGGACACGGAGTTGGCGTACCGGCTGTTCGGGCGCGGCGCGCGATTCGTCGTGAGCCGGGCCGCGTGGGCTATCGAGGCGCCGCACCCCAGGACGGTCGTGCCGAACCTGAGCAGCGGCAGCGCCAACATGCTGATGGTCCTCCACAAACACCCGGACACCGTGGTCGAACTCCTGTGGTCCTGGTTCGCCCGTGAACAGCATTCCCAGTTCCAGATCCACCACGACTGGAACGTCGAGGACGAGTACCTGCTCGTCCTCGACGCGGTCGCCAAGGCCAGATCGGTCGACGTCACCGACGAACTGGCGCAGCTGCGCCACATGGCGGGAAACGCCCGGATAGCCGTTCTGGGTTGTGGCGACGACGTGCCGGACTGGCTGGCCACCGCCGAGCTGTTCGACTTCGATCGTGAGGTCGTCGAGAAAGCCGCGTACCAGGTGAGCCATGCCATCGGGCTGCGCACCGCTTTGCCGGACAACTCGGTCGATCTCGTCTTCGTGACATCGAGGCTGCGGACGTTGTGGGACCAGTGGGAGAGCACGATCCGGGCCGAGGCGCGTCGGATCGGAGGCGATCTTCTCGGCCCGCCGGAGCCGAGGTGATCCGGCCGGGAGGTTGGCGGCTCGGACACGGTGTCCGGGTACCGCGGCCTGCCGAAACCGGGCCGCATCCGCCGCCGTCGATCGGTTCGGCGGGTTGTTCCGCGCTCACCTCGACGGGCTGAGGTGACCTGCGGCGGTGGGTGCGGCCGGCTCCCGGGCTACGGCTCGACGTACTTGCGCAGTACCTGCTGGTAGTCCGCGAACTCCGGCTCGCTGTGCAGCTTGGAGACGTCCTTCTTCAGGTAGACCATGCTGGGGCAGCTGGGTTTGGCGCTGCCGAGCAGCTGTTCGGTGCCGACCTTCTTCCCCGTCCTGGCCTCGTACACGGTCACCTCGTACGTGCCACGGTAGAGCTTGAGGGTGTCCGAGGTGAACTTGCAGTCGGTGAGGAACTCGCCCTCGTCGGGTGAGCCCAGGCAGGCGATCAGCTGGACGCGGTACGGGTCCAGGTGGGTCCCGCTCCAGTAGTCCGGCGAGCCGGCGGTGGGGGAGGCGGGGTGCGAGGTGCCGGACTCGCTGAGGGTGAACATCGCGACCGGGTGCGGCCCGGCGCCGGTGTGCTCGGCGGTCTTGGGGAAGTACTTGCGCGCGATGTCGGAGGCGCAGCCGGCGTCGAGGTCGGAGATCCGGCTGAGTGCCTTGTCGCTCGCCTTCGGCTCGAAGATCACCCAGTAGACGCCGTACCCGAGGACTCCGACCATCGCCAGCGCGACCACCCGTGCGGCGATCGTCCGTCCCTTGCGCTGGCCGGGTGTCAACTGCCGTGCGGCGCCGGTGGAGGCGCGCTTCCTGGTTGCCACGGCGTAGGCGAGGAAGAGGATCGGGGACGCCGCCACCACGGCGAACAGCACACCGACCGGGGCGTTTCCGCCGTTGAACGCGATCATCGAGAAGACCACCGAGATCGCGGCGAGCAGGACTATCAGCTTGGCCATGAACATGCCCTCCCACAGGTCGACAGCAGCCGCGAGACTACCGCTGCCGGGGCGGGGTGGGGGCGCCCGCCCCCCCCCCCCCCGCGCCCCCCGGGCCCGCCCGCGCCCCCCCCCCC
>NZ_JBEOUK010000091.1:0-7893 GCF_040304045.1 Kitasatospora sp. NPDC094016 | reverse complement strand
AGAAGATCTACCCCAACGAGCCCGGCCGCAACGAACTCCCACCTACTTCATGACCGTTGGTCCACGACCGCTACACCACTTCAGGGGACACGACCCCCGCGAGCGCGGGGCCGATTCACCCTGCTCGTGCTGCCACAACGTCTGCGGGGAGCAATCCCCGCGAGCGCGGGGCCGATGACCCAGCCCCGGGCATCCGAACTGAAAACCCGGAGCAATCCCCGCGAGCGCGGGGCCGATCCGACATCACCAACGGCGGCCGCCCCGCCCAGGGAGCAATCCCCGCGAGCGCGGGGCCGATCTCCGCCGGGCGCTGCCCGGGGGCGTCCGCCGCGAGCAATCCCCGCGAGCGCGGGGCCGATACTTCCTGACCTGCGGTGATTAGCGGCCGAGGGGCCTGATTGATTTAGTTCGATCGGTAGCGGCCCCGTCGAACAGCCGATGCGTTGTTGCCATCTCTCCTTACCCCAGGGCTGGTTGTCAGTGTCGTGGCCTACGCTCTCGAAGCGTACTCGCACGTGGGATGTTGAGGACCGTTGGCAGTGGTACCCGCCCGCGGTCGGGAGCTGGCTGGGCGCGTTGTGGGGTGAGTCCGCCGGGCGGATGTGAGTGTGGGCGGCGGTCGATGCCGGGTACCGTCACGGTATGACGACCGGTGACTTCGTTGTGGTGACGGCGACCCATGACGACGAGACAAGGGCCCGTGAGCTCGCCTCGGCGGTGATCCGTGACCGCCTGGCCGCGTGTGCGCAGGTCTACCGCGTCCAGTCCGTCTACTGGTGGGACGGCGGGGTGCAGGACTCCGCCGAGTGGCGGATCGACTTCAAGTCCCGGGTGAGCTTGGCTTATCAGCTGTCCGCGCGCATCGTTGAGCTGCACTCCTACGACACGCCGGAGGTCGCCGGGTGCCGGTGATCAAACGCGAGCTCCTAAAGGGCGCACGCCGCCGGACCGGGCGGTGGCCGGACCTCTGATCAGCGTCTCCGACGAACACCCCCAGACCCGGTGACACCACCCCCAGGTCATGCCTTCGACAGGGGACACAGTCATGCCGGGCCCGGAGGCCAGCGGCCCTCTTGCAGGGCCGCTGAAAACATAACGGGGACTGCCCGGCGTAGGCTCGGCCTCATGCCCCTCCGATCGGTGGTGTTCGACATCGGCGAGACCCTGACCAGCGACACCCGTTACTGGGGAGACTGGGCCCGGTGGCTTGGCGTCCCCACGCACACGATGTCGGCCCTCGTCGGGGCCGTACTTGCTCAGGGCCGAGACAACGCGGACGCAATCCGGATTGTCCGGCCCGGCGTGGACGTGGCCGCAGAGTGGCAGGCCCGGCAGGAAACTGGCCAGGGCGACTTCCTCGACGAATCCGACCTCTACCCAGACGTCCGCCCGGCTCTGGCCCGTCTTCAGGAAGCCGGGCTGTGGGTGGGGATCGCGGGTAACCAGAACGCTGCGGTGACCGAGCTGCTGTACGGTCTTGGCCTGCCGGCCGCTGCGATCGTCACGTCCGGCGAGTGGGGAGTATCCAAGCCGAGCGCAGCCTTCTTCGATCGGGTGACGGCTTGGGCGCCGGGTGAGCCTCACGAGATCGTGTACGTCGGTGATCACCCGGCCAACGACGTCACGCCAGCTCGGGCGGCCGGCCTCCGGGCCGCGCACCTTCGCCGCGGTCCGATCGGGCTCACGTCGACCGCGCCCACTGCGGACTGGACCGTGAACTCGCTGACCGAACTGGCCGAGGTGCTGGTCGGCCAGTAGCAGGACCGCCCCGGCGGCGTGACCGCCGGGGCGAATCCGCCCGACGCCGTACAAGCGCCGGTACCGTTCCGAGTGCGACCACGGAACGGAGCCACACTATGCCCGGAACCACCGCCACCGCACTCGGTCAGCGAATCGAAACCACCCGCCTGGCCAGCGGGTTGACGCGTCGACAGCTGGAGGCGCTGTCCGGCGTCTCGTACAGCACGATCCGCAAGGTCGAAGGCGGCGAGCGGTCCCCGGGTGACGGAATCCTGGAGGCGCTGGCCCGTGCTCTCGACCGCACTCCGGAGGATCTGCTGGGCGGCCCCGGTCGTACCGACAGCCGGGTGCACGAGGCCATCCCCACCCTGCAGCGCGCGATCGCCGCGTACGACCTGCCGGAGGACGGCCCGGTCCGGTCGCTGCCGCTACTCGCGGCGGACGTCGAACGGGCAGTCGAGGACCGCGTGCAGTCGCGGTACGCACATCTCGCCGAACAGATGCCGCAGTTGCTCAGCGAGTTGTTCCGCGCAGTGGACCAGGCTCGGGGAACTGACCGCGAACGGGCCGCCCGCCTCCTCGCGCTGGCGATCAGGTCGGCGGACGCGGTGGCCTATAAGTACGGCTACGGCGACCTCTCGGGCCGACTGATCGAGCTGATGAGGTGGGCGGCATCGATCGCCGCTGATCCCGCCCTCGAAGCCGCCGCGGCGTACGTACGTATGGAGACGTTCTTCTCTGTCGGCCAGCTCGGCCCTGGCTTGCGGTCGCTTCGGACCGCCGTCGACCGGATGCCAGCCCCGACGACGGAGCCGCTCGCTGCGGCTGCTGCCGCCCTGCACATGCGCGCGGCGGTTGCTGCCGGCCGTATGCGGCGCGCGGACGAGGCGCGTGAGCACCTGCGAGCCGCCGAGGCGCTGGCCAGCCGGGTGCGGGAGCGGCTCTACGACGGTACGGCGGTCGGGCCTGACAGCCTGGAGGTCCACCGGTTGTCGGTGGCCGTGGAGTTGGGCAATCCGCAGGATCTCCGGGACGCGGTAGTGGCGGCGGCCCGCTGGGCACCACCGCGCGAACTGCCAGCTGAGCGCCGGTCGCACTACTACATCGACCTTGGCCGGGCCCAGATGTTCCTCGGGCAACCGCAGCACGCGAAGGAATCACTGCTGGTTGCGAGGCAAATCGCCCCGCAACACGTTCGCGAGCACGGCCAGGTGCGGACGGAGTTGGCCACGATGGTCCGGCTGTCGCGCGGTCGGGACGAGCAGTTGCTCGCTTTCGCTCGGTGGGCCAAGGCCGTGTAAGGGGGGGTGCCACCGGTTGTGGCACTTCCGGGGGTGCCCGACGGGGACGCTTAGAGGCACGACAGGGACACCGACGCAACAGGTTGTCGAGCCGGAGTCAACAGGCCCCGCGCGGCTCCACGGAGAAGCGTGCATCTGCTGTGGCATGCCCGAGCCGCCTCTGATAGCGGCTGGCCACGTCTACACGTCGACCGGCCCGACCACGGCGCCGCTCGGCGGGCCGGTTGTGGCCTGTACTTCGGGATGCCCAACCATCTCGACGGAGGACCAGTGAGCGAGCAGCATCCCCTGGCCACGGATTTCACCATCGTGGAATTCAGGCCCTACGCCGGTGTTCCTCGACAGCTCCGGGTGACCCCCGAGCAACTGCACGGCCAGGCCTGTATCGCCTGCACAGATGGCGACTGGACACACCTGGTCTACGTCGGACGCACCTATACCGACGCCCCGCCCGGGAACGCGCGGTACAGCCGGCCCGCTGTCGCTCACCCCGGATGCCTCAGGGTTGCCAAGTGAGCGCCGCCGGCGGAACACCGGTCGGCGTCGAGGAGCGGGTCGAGCTGGGCCTGCGCCTCGTCTGCGGGAACCGGGTTTGCGGCCGGTTCCTGCGGGACCTCACCGCGTTCGTCGCTGAGGTGGAGCACTGTTTGCCGCTGGATGTCCCGCGGGAGTCCTCGTGACCCCGTCGGACCCCTTCCTCACCTCCCTGTGGGACCAGGCCAGCGCGAGCACAGCCCACAAGGGCAGACTGCTCGCGGAGGCCGGCGTCCGACAGACCGGAGCGGTCCCCATGGAGGAGGCCAGCCAGTGGGTGCGAGACGCCACCACCACCATGGACCAGGCCCGGCAAGACGGCACGTTGCGGCTCTGCGCGCACTTGACCAGCATCCAGACCATGGCGCTGCTGACCGAGGACCCGCGCCGAGTCGTCTGCTGGTCCTGCTACACTGCGGCCCGAGCGACTCGGACCTGTTTGACCTGCGAGTCTCCGGCGGGTTCGGCGTCGCTGCTGGGCGGTGTCGAGTCGATCGTGCGCGGCCCCGCGGTGCTGTACTCGCGGGTCATCTGTGCGCCGTGTGCGGACCCCGGCCATCCGGTGGGGACGTTCGGCAACGGGTGGGGCTGAGGCCCCATCATGGGTGACCCGGCAGGACAGCCACAGAGAGGACGCCATGAGCGCCACCATCCCCCCTAAACGCCAGGGCGCCTGGAACCGGGGCCGCCGTGATACCGCGGGCCCGAACCGCGGGCGGCACCCCCTGATGTCGCCGCCCGGCGAGATCCCGATCCCGGCGGACGAGGAGATCGAGGAGGACGACATGACCCCGCAGAAGGACCTCAGCGGCGGCTCGGGCGGAATCGGCGGCCCGAAGGCACCGCCGGCGGCACCGAAGACCCCGCCGCCGCCGGCCGACCCGCCGCCGAACCCCGAGAAGTGACTCCCCGGTCGGTCGGCCGTACGGCGGTGCGGTCGGCCAGTGCTACTCGTCGAGGAACAGGCGCCAGGGCGGGATCCCGACCGTGCTGAGCTGGTCGAGCGTGACGAGGCCGGAGCAATCCCCGCGAGCGAGGGGCCGATGGCCACTGGGTGGTGTGCGGATCCGCCCCGCTGGAGCAACCCCCGCGAGCGCGGGGCCGATGACGTCCGGCTCGACCCCCGAGGCGCCCTCGTGGAGCAACCCCCGCGAGCGCGGGGCCGATGGGCGCGAGTACTCCCCGCTCGGCGACCCGGAGGAGCAATCCCCGCGAGCGCGGGGCCGATATGAACCCGGACGGGACCTGACCCTCCAACAGAGAGCAACCCCCGCGAGCGCGGGGCCGATTGTCGATATCGACGCCCGCCCGGTTGTCCCGCAGAGCAACCCCCGCGAGCGCGGGGCCGATGCGTCCGTCAGGGCCTCGGCTGCCTTCCTCAGCGAGCAACCCCCGCGAGTGCGGGGCCGATCGAGATGTACCTCTCTGAGCGTGGTCTCAGCGGGAGCAACCCCCGCGAGCGCGGGGCCGATTCACCCTGCTCGTGCTACCACAACGTCTGCGGGGAGCAACCCCCGCGAGCGCGGGACCGATTGCCGTCGCCTTGATGTTCATACCTGGTAGCCCGAGCAACCCCCGCGAGCGCGGGGCCGATCGCTCGATGACCGCCGCCATCTCGTGTCCCTGGGAGCAACCCCCGCGAGCGCGGGGCCGATGTGACCTGGACGGTGATCACGTGGCGGACGACGGAGCAACCCCCGCGAGCGCGGGGCCGATTGGGAGCGGATCGGCCAAGCCACGGGGTGGCCGGAGCAATCCCCGCGAGCGCGGGGCCGATTAGTCGTATTCCCCGTCGCCGTCGAAGTAGGTCGAGTAACCCCCGCGAGCGCGGGGCCGATCCTCACCGACGCCGAGTGCGATCTGATCGGAAGGAGCAACCCCCGGGAGCGCGGGGCCGATTACGTCTCGGTGCCCGCCGGCGGACTTCTGCTGGAGCAACCCCCGCGAGCGCGGGGCCGATGTGGCGCCGGAGTGGGCACGCTCGACGTGGGCGGAGCAACCCCCGCGAGCGCGGGGCCGATCGTGCCGGTGATCAGGCGGTCCGGCAGGTGGCTGAGCAACCCCCGCGAGCGCGGGGCCGATCCGACCGCACCCGCCGCTTCCGCCGCTGGTGCGGAGCAACCCCCGCGAGCGCGGGGCCGATGACTTCAGGCAGACCAGTGACGCCCTGGCCGGGGAGCAACCCCCGCGAGCGCGGGGCCGATCCATGGAGTGCGGGCTTCGCCGAACAGGTCGGGGAGCAACCCCCGCGAGCGCGGGGCCGATGCGGCGATCCCGGCGAACGTGGGCTGGATACCGGAGCAACCCCCGCGAGCGCGGGGCCGATGCCATGCCCTCCTCCTGGTGGGGCATCACTACGGAGCAACCCCCGCGAGCGCGGGGCCGATACTTCCTGACCTGCGGTGATTAGCGGCCGAGGGGCCTGATTGATTTAGTTCGATCGGTAGAGGCCCCGTCGAACAGCCGATGCGTTGTTGCCATCTCTCCTTACCCCAGGGCTGGTTGTCAGTGTCGTGGCCTACGCTCTCGAAGCGTACTCGCACGTGGGACGGTTGAGGACTGTTGGCAGCGGTACCCGCCCGAGGTCAGGAGCTGGCTGGGCGCGTTGTGGGGTAAGTCCATTGGGCAGAGTGCGGGCGGCGGTCGATGCCGGGTACCGTCACGGTATGACGATCGGTGACTTCGTTGTGGTGACGACGACCCATGACGACGAGACGAAGGCCCGTGATCTCGCCTCGGCGGTGATCCGTGACCGCCTGGCCGCGTGTGCGCAGGTCTACCGCGTCCAGTCCGTCTACTGGTGGGACGGCGCGGTGCAGGACTCCGCCGAGTGGCGGATCGACTTCAAGTCCCGGGCGAGCTTGGCTGATCGGCTGTCCGCGCGCATCGTTGAGCTGCACTCCTACGACACGCCGGAGGTCGTCGGGGTGCCGGTGATCACTGGATCCGCCGCCTACCTGGACTGGGTGGCCGCAGAGACGCGAAGCTGATCGGCAGTTACTCCGAGGAGGCCCGGATCTCGGCTCGAAAGGCCTGGGCCGTCGGCGATGCCGGGAGCCGGTCGGCCAGTGTGGACATCCGTACTCGACCTGTGGTCGTCTCGGCTTCGAGCGTGGCGGCGAGGGCGCGGCGCCCGATCTCGATGGCCTGGTCGACGGCGCCCGCCGTGAGGTAGCCGGCCGCGATGTCTCCGAGCACTGCGACCCTGATCTTCCGGTCGTCTTCGCCCAGGTCGGCCAGGGTCTGGTCTGTGGCCGCGCCGAGGTCTCGGTGTCGCAGCCTGGCGTAGGTCGCCACCGTCATTGAGCTGAGGCGCGCTTCGCCGAAGAGGGACATCCAGGCCGGAGCGGTGTCGGGCTCCGCGTAGTCGAAGGCAGTCCGGGCGCGGTCCAGTGCACGCAGTGCCGACTTCCCGTCGCCGTTCGCCGCGGCCTCCTCGGCTTCCCGTGCGGCGAGCCAGGCTCGGGCCGCTTCCAGGCCTCGGCCCCGGACATTCTCCTGTGCGGCGGCGAGCATCTGTCGAGTCGTTGCTGCATCCACCCCCGTACGAGGCGTAGCCCAGGGCGAGGGCATGCAGCGGGCCGTGTCCGGCGCGGTCGGCCGCGAGTCGAGCCGTCCGGTAGTAGTGACCGGCGCGCGAGTAGTCGCCCAGGTCCCGTAGGTCCATCCGGCCGGAGCCGTGGTCTCTCCAGCGGCGATGGTGAGCGCGACCCGGTGGGTGCCAGCGTTCGGAAGGACCGCAGTGATGCGGTCGACGTGTGTGGACGGCTTGGCGGCGAGCAGCCGAGCTGGGATGTGTTCCTCGTACTCGAACTGTCGTGTGGTGATCGAGGCCAGGGGGTCTACGGACATCTGATCGATGAGGCTGCCGCCGAGCGCGGAGGCGATTCGTTCCCACGGCTCGATGGCCGTGCCGGCCGATATGGCCGCCGCGCCGCAGGTGAAGCCGGGCCTGTCCAGAACAGATGATCCTGCTGGACACCGCTACCGGTTCACAGGCGTGGACCGAGGTGTCCGGCGCTGGCTTGCCGACACGGTCCACCAGCACGGGCCACCGCCGCTCTGGGACACGGTGGAACGTGCCTTCGAACGCTGGGAGACGGGCGAGTTCGGCCTCACGGCGAGCGGCGAGGACCAGCGGGTCTGGATCGGAGATCCGAGCGGCCCGAGCTGGCTCCCCCCCGGCATCGACGGCGACGGGGTGATTCCGATGTCCTCTGCTCGGCCTCCGAAGAAGCCGGCCTGGCCGGTCGAGGACGTCCGGGCCAGGCTGGCCAGGCGGGCCGTGCGGGCGGTGCGGCCCGAGGTGTGGGCCGTG
>NZ_JBEOUK010000090.1:0-8402 GCF_040304045.1 Kitasatospora sp. NPDC094016 | reverse complement strand
GGACGGGTATTTCATCGGTGCAGCCATGACAGAGGCTCCCTTCTCACGACCTATCAGGCCATGTCCGGCAACCTTCCGCACCTCGGGGGAACCTCGACCCGGGCCCCACCAGCAACACCGAACACGCCTACGTCACCACTTGGGACGGCAACCGCTGGACCACCCAGCAGATCGACGAACCCCTGGCACCACCAGCACCCTCCTTACCGCACTGTCCTGCCCGTCAACCACCCACTGCACCGCGATCGGCTTCACCGTGACCGGCCCGAACCTGACCGCCCTGACCGAGACCTCGGACGAAACCGGCTGGCACCTCCTCACCCCGGCCACCACCAACAGCCCCACCACTACGCTCACCGACATCTCCTGCGCCACCCCCGCCAGGTGCCTGGGCGTCGGCAGCACCACAACCGACAGGCACACCCGCTCCGCAGCCGAGATCCTGAACGCCGCTGCCTGGACCACCGACACACCGCTCGACGCGCCGGGCGCCCGAACCGGCTACTTCACCACCGTCTCCTGCTCCCAGCCCGCCGACTGCACGGCCATCGGCACAGCGCTGCCCAGCACCACCATCGTCATGGCCCAGCACTGGGACGGACACCACTGGACCCAACAGCCACTGCCCATGCCTGCAGCCCCGTAGAACACCGATGACCGCGGCGGGCAGCAGCCGCTCAACGGACCCGGCCGAACCCCACTGCCGGGCCACCGGCCTGCGGGCGGCCGCCACGTACAGTGCGGATACGGCATCGTCGTCAGGTGGGGTCGGCCGACAGGAGCACGCCGTCCACGGCGGCGCCTCTACGGGGCCGAGGGGTCACGCACCGTGCCCGCCCGATCCCGGGCGGCTCGCCGATGCGCGGGCGAACTCGGCCGGACTCTGGCCGTACTGGCGTCTGAAGGCCCGGCTGAAGTGGCTGCTGTCGGCGAACTGCCAGTACGCGGCCAGTTCCGAGATACTGGGCCGGCCGATCGCCGACAACAGCGCAGCCCTGGCCTGTTCGAGCCTGCGACGGCGGATGTAGCCAGCGACGGTCTCCTCGCCGCCCTCGAACGCCCGGTGCAGGGTCCGGACGGAGACGGCGAGTTCCCTGGCCACGAGGGCGGGAGAGAGCTGCGGATCGGCGAGGCGGACGTCCGCGAGCTCCCGGGCGGCCTGGGCCAGGGCGGGCGCGTGGGCGGGCTCGGTGGCGTCGGGCCGTTGCCGAAGCACGCCCCGGACCAGCTCGATCAGGGCCAGGTGGGCGGCCTGCGCGCCGCCCGGGGAGAGGCCCCCCGCGGTCTGGGAGAGGAGCCGTGCGTGCCCCAGCAGCAACCGCGTCTCGGCCTTGGCCGAGGAGCCGGTGACCAGCCGGTCGCCGATGAGCGGGCCGAGGCCTCGGGCGGGCAGGATCAGTACCGTCGCTCTGGCCTGCCGGGCGGCCTCGAAGGTCGGCGGTCCGCTGCGCTGGAGCATGAAGTCCCCGGCTGGAACGGTGAGTCGGCCCTCCCGGCGCCGGGTGAAGTCCCAGACGTTGTGCGTGACCGCGTGGAAGAGGACCATGTCGTCGCCCTGGTCGAGGGCGCTGCCGTTGGTACCGGCCAGCGAGTGGCTGTGCACGTCGGCCAGCACGGACTGGTGGACCAGGACGGCGCGGGCGCTGATCCTGAACTCTCCTGCGGCCCCCGGTGTGAAGGCGGGTGCGGGGTAGGCCTCGCCGACCTGTTTCTCCCAGCCCTGCCGGAACCGGTCGAACCCGTGCTCCGGCGCGCCCGGGGCGGTCACGTCGGCCGAAAAACTCCCGCCACTGCCCGGCCCGCTCGTCCCCGTCACCGTCGCCTCCCCGGGCTGGCGCTGAAGTCCCCGCGATGTGGCTCTCACGTCCAAGCGTACAGGCACACACCCCTCCTAAGGTGAATGTCGTCGTGGGAGGCCGGGTTCCCGGCCTGCCAGGAGCAAGGCAGGTTCGCGCGGGCTGCACCGAGGAGGGCATTGTGAGCACGGACACCGGACGGGTCGTGGTGGTGACCGGAGCCGGGTCGGGGATCGGGGCGGCGATCACCCACCGCTTCGCCGCCGAGGGCGCGACGGTCGTCCTGGTCGGACGGACCCGGGAGAAGCTGGAGCACACGGCCGCCGGGGCACCCAAGGGTGTCAAGGCGCTCGTACGGACCGCCGACCTCACCGTGCCCGACCAGGTAGACGCGCTGTTCGCCGACATCGCCGGCGAACTCGGTCGGCTGGACGTCCTGGTCAACAACGCGGGCGCGCCCGCCTTCGGCGCCGTCGACGCCGTGACCCCCGACGCCTGGCGCGCCGCGATGGCCCTCAACCTGGACGCGGTCTTCCACGCGAGCCGGGCCGCACTCGGGCCGCTGCGGGCCGCGCACGGATGCATCGTCAACGTGGGCTCCACCGGCGGCCTGGGCGGCGACTACGGCATGGCCGCCTACAACGCAGCCAAGGGCGCCGTGGTCAACCTGACCCGCGCCATGGCCCTGGACCACGCCCCCGAGGTGCGCGTCAACGCGGTCCACCCGGGATTCACACTGGGCACCGGCATCACAGCGGGCCTGACCGCCGAATCGCCAGTGGTCAGGGCCTTCGCCGAGCGCATCCCGCTCGGCCGCGTCGCCCTCCCCGAGGAGATCGCCTCCGTGGTCGCCTTCCTCGCCGGAGCGGACGCGCGGTACGTGACCGGTGCTCAGCTCCCCGTCGACGGCGGCCTCCGCGCCTCCAGCGGACAGCCCCGCATTACCCCGTGAGCCGGCCACGGGTCAGGAGCGCCGAACTGCCCGCCCGACCAGGGTCGGCCGCTCCGCTCAGCGGGGACAACCACGCCAACGGCCCGATCCTACGGGCCCTGGCAGAGGAGCGAGCGCCGTGGACGAACGGCAACGACAGGTGACGCAGGGCCGTCCTCGCCGCGGGTGGGCGAGACGCACGGGCCGAGTTGACGTGATCGTCTGCGGCGCGGGCTCGGCCGGCTCGACGGTCCAAGACCCTGCGCCACGCCAACCTCGCCATCACCACCGACCTCTACGGCCACCTCCTCAAAGACTCCGCCGAGCAGGCCGTCGACGCCCTCGCCACCGCCCTCAACCAGGCTGACGCCCAGCGGGCCGAGCATGCCGCCACGGTGCTCGACGAAGTTGTCCTGCAGGACGCGTAGAGCACCGGCCCGCGGCTTCCCGCAGGGCCCCGCGCGTTCATCGCTCGGCGTCGCGAACCACCCGAGCCGCTGGCGCTTCCCCTCGGCCAAGCCCAGCCAGCACATCACCGGCGGCGCCCTGGCCCGCCGCCTCACCGCCCACGGCGTCCCCAGCCGACCGGCCCGGGCAACCGCCCTTGCGCAGCTCGCCCAGGACATGCCCCGGCGGCCCTGGCCCCCATGCTCGGCCTCCACCTGAACACCGTCACCAGCTGGCGCTCCCGCGCGGCCACCGACTGGACCGCCTACCTCCAAGCGCGCGCCTCCGGCCGAACCACGGGACAGCCCGGATCCACCGCGGCCCGCGTCAACGGAAGCTACGCAGCGCCGACCAGCGAGTGACGGTAAGCCAGCTGTACGGCCTCGCGCGACGCGGTGGGGCGCCCGCACAGATCACGTCGGTCGGTGCGGGCGTCCGCCGCGGGCGGCCCGGTGTGTGGGTGGTGGTCCGGTCTGCAGAGAGGGTCAGTTGTAGTAGTGGCGGAAGCCGGTTGATCCGTCCGCCTGTTTGGTGATGTTGATGCCCGTGGTGTTGGGGGATCCGTGCACTTGGCCGGTGTCGGTGACGAGGGTCAGGCCAAGGTTGTTGTAGTGGCCCCGGACACCTCGGGAGCCGTCACCGTGCTCGATGATGCGGAAGCTCTGGTGCTGCGATCCCACGTACGGCTCGCCCAGGACGATGCCGTCGTGCCTCAGGGACAGCGCCCTGTTGGTTCCCTGGTGGCGGATGCCGACGGATCCGTCGTTCTGGTCGACCAGGTAGAAGCTATGCGTCGCGGCCTCGCTGTAGGGCTCGCAGACGACTTCTCCGGAGGGCTTCATCGTCAGCGTCTGGTACTGGCGGACGGCGTTGCGGTTGACGGGGGCGCGGGGCAGGTCGACGTGGTCGCCGTTGGTGCTGCCGTTGTGGCGGTTGATGTAGTCCATCGGAACGATGCCCAGGCACTTGCCCGGCCGGGCGTTGACCTGGGCGAGGGTGTGCGGGTTGAGCTTCTCGGCGTAGCTCCAGGGGGTCGCGCCGAAGGGCGGCTTGTCGTTGGCGCTGGTGTAGTTCATGTAGATCTTGCGCCGGGGAGCGGTGGCGCTGGCCGCGCGGTTCATGTGGCCCGTCACCTCGGCCTTCTTGCGATCCATCATGGGTGCGTTCCACTCGTCCTGGGTGTCGAACACCGCGGTGCTGCTCAGTGCCAGGCCGCCGATGTAGGGCCAGCCGGTCATCAGGACGACCTTGCCGCGGACGCTCCTCAGGTTCGGGATCCACGGGGAGATATGGAACAGGTTGCGCCAGTTGGGCAGGTAGTTGGTTTCGAAGGTGCGCCGGAAGTCGGCCGCGGAGGCGTCGGACTTCGTCTGGGAGATCCGCAGCAGGAGGGTCTCGGTGGGATGCCACTGCAGGAAGCCCCAGAGGTGGTTCAGGGCGTCGCCGAGCATCATGTCGAGGTAGTAGTCGCCATGGTGGAGCGTGAAGCTCATATTCGACCCCGAGCCGACACGGCGGCAGCGCAGGTCGAGGAACCGGACCCCGTTGTAGAGCTGCCAGTCGAGGTCCTTCGTCTGGCAGTTGGCCCACCCGACCGGCTTGCCCCGGGCGCACGACTCGTGCGTGCCGGGAATCATCAGGTCGGCCAGGTCCAGGGTGTCCGGGAGCCGGGACATCCAGGTCCGCAGCAGCCGGTCCGGCTGGATCGCCGCGGCAGCCGACAACATCGTCTCGGCCTCCGCCGGCGCGCTCTGCTCCACGGCCCGCAGCGGGGGCGGGCGTCGGGATAGTCCTCCTCGGCCGGTGCGGGCGGCTGCCGGTCCTGCGAAGGCGGGAGCAGTTCGTACTCACCTCCGGCAGCGTCGTTGACGGCCTCGCCGTCCAGGCCCCCGGAACCGGCCGCCGGCTCCCGCGTCCTGACGCCGGCCTCGTCGGCGAAGTCCCCGTCCCCGACCGCTGCATCCCGCATGAGCTTCTCCTTCGAACACGGCGAGATCAGGGGTCGCCCGGCCCGGAACAAGCCGCCCCGGAAGGAGCAACGGGATCAGAACCACCCGATATCATCACTCAAAGTCTCAGTTGGTAACTGAATGCCACCTATCTCGCGGGTGCCGCGCCTTCTGACACGAGAGCCGGCCCGTTGCCCGCTTCGGTGGCCCGGTAGCGCTGTCGGGCCGCAGGCGGAGAAAGGAAGCAGCCGTTCCAGGCCGCACGGCCATGGGCGAGACTCAGCCTCCGATGACAGGTCAGGTGATCGCTGCAAGGCCCTTGACCTGCTGGAATACGGTCATACGGCAAGCAGATCTGGCAGCTTTCCCTGCCCAACCCCCAGCTGGGCGGTCGAAGCGAGTACGACGAACTCGACGACGAAGACAGCCTCAACGCAGATGCCAAAAACTAAGACGACGAGCAGGCCGAGCAGCACCAGCAGCGAAGCCGTGAACGCTTCGCCCAGCTCGTCCGCGAAACCGCCGCCGCCAACAGCGACCGGCTCACCTGACCGCCTACCCCACCAAGGCTGGCCGGCCGCCGACGCCCGTCGGTCAGCCGGATCTCCCTTTGTCTACGGTCAAGGGAGATCCGCAGGTCACAGCCCTTTCCATGAGCTCACGGTCGCACGGTGATCGCCCCGCGGAGGCAGACTGGGAGAAGGACGACTCGCGCGCGATCCTTCGAGGCGATCACCATGCGCTGCTCACCGAATCCCTCCGGCAACCGGGACCGGGGACGCGTCTACCGGCGCTGCGGCTGCCGCGACGACCACCACCGCCAACTCGGCACCCACTGCCCCCCACCTCGCCACCGACCCCCGTCACGGCAGCTGGTCCTTCGCCGTCGACTCCCCACCTGTCGACGGCCACCGCCACACCATCCGCCGATCCGGCTTCCCCGACGAACTCGACGCTCGCATCGCCCTGCGACGCCTCAACCAGTCCCTGCCCGCCTGCGTGATCATCGACCCACGCCAGACCACCGCCGAATACCTCACCACCTGGCTCACCGAGAAGGAACTCCACCTCAAGCCCACCACCATCGCCCGCTACCGCGCCTACATCACCCAGGACCTCATCCCCGCCCTCGGCACCATCCCCCTCGACGACCTCACCCGCCACCACCTGAGCGTCTTCGTCACCGACCAGCTCCACCACGGCCGAGGCAGAGTCACCGTCCACCGCATCATGGCCACCCTCTCCAGCGCCCTCAGCGACGCCGTCACCGGCGAACGCCTCCCCCGCAACCCCGCCAAACCCCCGCTCATCTCCAGGCCCGCCCCGGCCGAACGACACCTGTGGACGGAAGAACAGGCGGCCCACTTCCTGCGCTTCACCCACGTCACCGACCCGATGTTCGCCGACCTCGCCGAGCTGATGATCGGCACCGGCATGCGCAAAGGCGAAGTCCTCGCGCTGTGCTGGGACGACGTCCACCTGCCCGAGCGCACCCTCTTCGTCCGAGCCACGCTCTCCACAATCGACAACAACCAGCTCCTGCTGACCGCCCCCAAGACCAAGGGCAGCCGCGCCTGGGTCGCCCTGTCCGACCGTGTCGCCGCCGCCCTGGAGGACCGCGCCGGCTCACGCGCTTTCGGCCAGATCACCCCCGCCGCCGGCTACGTCTTCCACCGCCACGGCCGCCCGCTCCACCCCAAGAACGTTCTCGACCACTTCCATCTGCTCTGCGACAAGGCCGGCGTCCCCCGCATCGCCCTGCACGACATGCGCCACCTCACCGCCAGCTTCGCCATGGCCGCAGGCGTCGCCTTGCCGGTCGTCTCCAAGACCCTGCGCCACCGCACCCTGTCGACCACCGCGAACATCTACGCGGGACTCACCCGACTCGCCGCCCGCGCCGCGGGCTGACGCCATCGCCTGGACCCTCACCATCGCCGACCGCGCAGTCCTCGGCGAGCCCACCTGCCGCGCCCGGCGCCCATGGCACCAGAACCCGCGCCCCCACCACCGCCTGGCAGCCCATCAGGCGCCACAGGAAATCGAACCGAACGCCACCTGGCCGATGTGGCCCGGCGACCACCCTGCGGCCACCAGCCGACAGAACATTAAAAAGGCCGCTCCCGCCAGAAGCGGAAACGGCCTATGACCTGCGATTATGCAAGTCGGGACGACAGGATTTGAACCTGCGACCCCTTGACCCCCAGTCAAGGGGTTCAACTATTGTCGACAGCCGAGACCTCAAGGTCCCGGCTTTTTTGTTGGTCAACTACCCTGAGGTGCAAGTGAGTTGGAGACTTTCAGCGGAAGCGGTACCACGAGATGCTGACCGTGGCTCAGTGTTTACTTTGCGCACGAGCGTCCGTTTTCGCCCATCGGCGTTCATGGGCGCTCATCGGGTGTGGTCCCAAAGTGGTCCCAGGGTCAGCGACCCCGCCGCTGCTACTGCCGGTGACCGGTATCTGTCGGTCCTTCAGCAAGCGCCGCCGTGCGATCCCAACAGCTGCTGCATCGACGGCGCTGGCCAGCTTGCAGGTCCGGATCCTGCGGGCGGATCACGGTCGCCTACCCACCGGCTACGGATGGTGATCTTCCGGGCGGTGTGTCGTCTTGAGCGTGTCTTCGCCGTCTGGTTCTGAGTGCTTCGCGCACCGCCCTGCACGCTCTGCCGCCACACCCGACACGGCAGCCACTCTTACCCCAGAGGCACCACCCAGTCCGAGAGAAGGGGAAGCTCATGGGACAGCGTGCGCAGCGGGGCCGGGTGTACCGGCGGTGTGGTTGTTCGGACGGTTCGGGGAAGCAGTTGGGGCCGTGGTGTCCGCGGCTGGCCGGGGATCTGAAGCACGGGAGGTGGACGTACTGCGTCGACCTTGCCCCCGAGGACGGGAATCGGAAGACCCGCCGACGCGGTGGGTTCGCCACCCGCGCCGAGGCGGCCCGGGAGATGAAGGCGGTGCTGAACGGTGAGCTGCGGGGCGTCTACGAGGACCGCCGTACGACGGTGGCGAGCTTCCTGCGGCAGTGGCTGGCGGCGAAGAAGGAAGAACTCGCGCCGAACACCTACGCCGGGTACGAGGACTGCGTCGAGCGGGACCTCGTCCCCGCCTTCGGCCAGTGCCGACTGCCCGACCTGCGGCCCAAGCACGTCGACGCCTGGGTGGCCGCGCAGCGCAAGGCCAACCGCGGGCGGGTCACGGTCTACCGGGTGGTCTCGACGCTGCGCAACGCTCTGAACCACGCGGTGCGCACGTGGCGGCTGCGCTACAACCCGGCCAA
>NZ_JBEOUK010000089.1:0-10044 GCF_040304045.1 Kitasatospora sp. NPDC094016 | reverse complement strand
GCCCGCCCCCGCCGGGGGGGCCCCCGCCGCGCCGCGCCCCCCCCCCCGCCGCCGCCGTTTCGCGCTACTGCGCCGGGGGCGTGTCGACGGCCGGCGGCGCGGCGGGGAAGAGGATCGGGCTGAGCAGGTACGGCTCCCGGCCCGGCCCCGGCCCGTTCGCCAACCGGGGCTCCAGGACGGCACGCAACTCGCCGCCGAACTCGGCGAGTTCCGCCGGGTCGAGCCAGAACGTGCCCTGCCGGTAGGCCACCCCCTGGGCGGCCGGGTCGGCGTCCTCGCGGTCGAGGTAGGCGTTGAACTCGGCGATCAGGACGGCCATCGCGGCGGCGAAGCCCCGGCGGTGGTCCTTCCGCGTCATCGCGGCGGCCGCGGCGGCGTCCACGACCGGGCGGTCCTCGCGCAGCCGGTAGTGCCGCTCGACGGCGCCGCGCACCCGGCGCTCCTCGGCGACCTCCAGGAAGCCGGCCTCGGCGAGCAGCGCGACGTGCCGGTACACCGTCACCTTCGACACGCCGGACAGCCGCTCGCACAGCTGCGAGGTGGTGAGCACCTGCCCGCCGGCGAGGGCGTGCACCACGCGCAGGCGCACCGGATGGAGGAGGAGGTCTACCGCGTCGAGGTCCATTGCCCTACGATTTCACATCCGCTACCTTTATCAAAGATGAAAACAGTGAGCCCGGGAGACGACCCGGGCGCCGGGACCCAGGGGGGAACCACCATGCGCCGAACGAACGGGCGGGCCATCACCGTCAACGGGCGGTCAATCTACGTCGAGGAGTCCGGCCACGGCACGGACGTCGTGCTCTTCGAATCGGGCCAGGGCCTCGGCCGCGTCTCCTGGGACCCGGTCCTGCCGCTGCTCGCGACCCGCGCCCGGCTGATCGCCTACGACCGGGCCGGTTTCGGCCGCAGCGCCCGCACCGACGCCCCGCTCGACCTCGACGACCTGGCAGCCGACTTGGTCGCCCTCGCCGAGGCCGTCGTCCCCGACCGGTTCGTCCTGGTCGCCCACAGCATGGGCGGCCTGGTCGCCCGCCTCGCCTACCAGCGCCTCGCGCCCCGGCTGCGCGGCATCCTGATGGTCGACACCACACCGGAGACCGCGCCCGCCTTCGACGCCATCGGCCAGATCGCCCGGCGCGTCGACCGCACGCTCGCCATCGGCCAACCCCTGGTCCGCAGCCGCCTGGTGGCCCGCCTACTCAGCGGCACCGCCCGCCGGGTCTTCCCCACCGACACCTACGAGACCATGCTCGCCGAGGACTTCGTCCCGGCTGGCCTCGCCCAGACCCGCCGCGAGTTCCGTGCCGTCGCAGCCGCCGTCCCCCGGCTGCGCGCCGAACCCCCGGCACCCCCCGGATGCCCGACCGTCCTGCTGTCCGCCGACCGCCCCCGCCGGGGCGGCGAGCGCACCCACCCCGCCCTCCAGGAACACCAGCGCCGCTGGACCGACACCCTCCCCGACGGCCGCTACGAGACCGTCGACGCCGGCCACTTCATCCAGGGCGAGCGGCCGGACGTGGTCACCGCCCGGATCATCGAACTCCTCGACCGCAGCTGAGCGGTGGGCCACCGGGCGCCGGTCGACCAGCCGCAGAACGTCCGCCCGTCCGCCTGTCCGACCCCATCGCCGACCTCGACCGGTTCAGGCCGGCGGCAGCAGTCCGGGCACCGGTCCGCCGCGCCGGGACAGCCTGCGCAGGAAGGTCAGCACTCCTGGTGTCCCGACCGCCCAGGCGCGGGACTCGGCGGTCGGGTCGCCGCCGGGGAAGACCGGGCGACCCGCCGGCCCGCCGGCGCGGGTGAGGAGCAGGGCCGCCAGTTGCTCCGCCGCCTGCCAGTGGCGGGGGTCGCCGGTGGCCGTGGCGAGGTCCACGAGGAGGTCGCCGACTCCGGCCAGGCCGCAGCAGCGGACCACCAGGGCGGTGCGCGGGGCGAGCGTCCGGCAGGTGTCGGCCGCGTCGGCGGCCAGGGCGAGGAGGGCGTCGTCGCCGTACTGGATCCCGGCCTGGACGAGGACGGTGCCGAGGCCGGCCAGACCCCGGCACCAGGAGAGGTAGCGGCGGGTGGCCCCCGGCCGCAGGGCGTCCGCGCTGAGGCGGGGGAGGTCGGCGGCGAGTCCGTCGACGATGCGGCGGGCGGTCCGGCGGGAGGCCTCGTCGGGCCGGGCGAGGAGGAAGTGGGCGATGCCCGCGCGGCCGTGCGCGAAGCCCTCGGCGAGGGCGGCGGTACCGGGGTTGGGCTCCTCGCCGGGATCGTCGAGGGGCCGGGCGGTCAGTGCCGTGGCGCACGCGGCGGCCGCCGCGAGGTGCCGGTCGGTGTCCCGGCCGAGGGCGGCGAGCAGCAGGTGGGCGGTGCCGAACCCGGCCGCCCCGGCGATCTGGTCGGCCCCGACGGGCTCGTGGCGGCGGACGTACGGCGACTCAAGGCCGAACGGCTCCGTACTGGACGGCTCCGTACTGGGCGGCTCCGTGCCGAGGGTGGCGGCGGCCCGGGCGAGGAACAGGTCCGCGCCCGCCCGGCCCTGGTAGAGCGAGCCGTCGAGGCGGTTGAGCGCCGGGTGGGCGGCCGTCCAGTCGGCCAGGGCGGTGGCGGCGGCCCGGGCGTCGGGGCGGTCCGCGTGCTCCAGCAGTTCGAGGCCGAGGCCGGCGGCGCCGTCGTAGAGCGACAGCAGGGTGCGGGGTTCGCCCGCGCGCGGGTCGGTGGCGACCAGTTCGCGGGCCATCCGCACGCAGGTGCCGACGGTGTGGTCGACGGCCTCGTCGAGCGGCGCCCGCCGCGGCCCGGCCGAGCGCCGTGCCGGGGGGCGGCCGGGCGGCCTCCCCTCCCGCAGGCTGGCGGCGGCCGCCGAGCGCCGGTCCCGGTCCGGGCTCACCAGGCCCGCGACCAGGGCCACCGCTGCATCCGCCGGGTCCGAAGGGACGGGAAAGGCCGCGCGCAGACAGGCCAGGGTGCGGTCGCGGTTGATCGCCGGATCGGGGTCGATCACCACCGGGTCGAGGCCGGTGAGGGCGTGGTGGAGCGTGGTGCCCAGCGCGTAGTAGTCCTCGGTGGGGTCGGCCCCGGTGGCGCCGGGCAGCCCGTAGCCCGCCGTGGCCCCTGGCGGGCGGGCGCCGTCGAGGGCGCTGACGCCGAAGTCGACCAGCGAGCAGCGGCCGGCGGCGTCGAGCACCACGTTCGCGGGTTTCAGGTCGCAGACCACCACGCCGCGCGCGTGCACCGCGTCCAGGATCCGCAGCAGTCCGCGTGCCAGCTCCCACCAGTCGCGCCCGCCGGTGCCCGGCCGCGGGTCGTACGGGCCCGCGGCGAGGACGTCGCGCCGCAGGTCGCGCGGCCCGCACGCGCCGCTGACCAGGTAGTCGTCGGCGCCGTGCCGGAAGTAGTCGACCAGCGCCGGCACCCCGGGCACCCCGGCCAGGGCGGTGAGCACCCGGCGTTCGTGCCGTAGCCGGCCGCGCGCGTCGGTGCCCGCGCCGTCCTCGCCGACGTGGGCGCGGGCCTGTTTGACCACCACCTCGCGCCCGGTGGCGAGTTCGACCGCGCGGTAGACGTGGCCGTTCGGCGAGCGGGTGATCCCGGCGGTGATCCGGTACAGGCCCTCGCCGACCCGGGTCGACGGCCGGGCGGCGGCCGCGACGGGCGTGAACGGGTCGCTCGCCCACGGCGGTTGGCGGTAGCGGGCTTCGGCCAGGCCGGGGAAGACCGACCCGTCCGGGCCGGTCATGCCGTAGTCGGCGCCGTCGTCCGTGACCCGGAACAGCCCGTAGCGGTAGTAGACCGGCGCGTCCGGCCGGAGCCGGCGGTCACTCACCACCCGGGGCCCGGCCCAGCCGGCCAGCGCCCGGGCCAACTCCGTTCCCAGCGCGACGAGGTCCGCCTCGTCCGGGTAGACCGTGACGGCCTTGCCCACGGCCGCGGGGCCGCGCAGACCGCTGTTGAGCTCCCGCAGCACGGCCGCGCCCGCCGCGAACTTCGCGTCGCAGGTGCGGCGCAGCAGGATCGGGACCACCGCGTCCAGCAGCTGCGGGAGTCGGCCCTGCCGGGCGGACAGGTGGAGCTTCCAGCCGTGGGCGCGCGCCGGCATCCGCGGGTCCTGGAGGTACCACCAGTGCCCGTCGGTGTGCAGCGGGCGGCGCGGGCCGGGGGCGGCGGCCGCCAGGTCGGCGACCCGGCGGCGCAGTGCCTCGGCGGAGCCGGGGTCGGCTGGTCTGGTCATCGGTCCGCCCTCCCCCGGTCCGCCTCCTCGGTACGGGTCAGCAGTCCACGGCGCAGTCGAAGCGCGTCGGAACGTAGGTGACCCACGGGTCGGCGAGACATGCGACCGGGGCGAGGTCCGCGTCGTGCTCGTCCTCGAAGACGATGGCGTCCTCGTCGATGTCCAGCAGGCCTGCGTCGCGGATCTCGGTCACCACTGCGCTCATGGGTGGTTCCTCCCTTGGGGGTTGGACCTGCTCTCGCGGATCACGCCGGGCGCGCGGGACACCTGGGCACGCTGATCCGACGTGACCCGCGAGAGGGGGCCTGGGCCGGTGTTCCTTGCGGTTGGCGCCTCATGCTAGCCACGCCGCCCGGTCCGCGACAGAGGTACGACACCGCCGACTCGGCCGCTCGGCACCGCGATTCCCGGCGACCGGAACGGACCGTTCAGTCGCTGACCAGGCGGCGGCCGGTGATCTCGTCCGGGCTGATCCGGATCCAGCAGGTCCGGTCGCCGCCGGCCCAGGGGATGGCGCCGGGGAGGCCGGCCAGGTGGTTCAGGGCGGCGGGGTCGTGCACGTGGTGGGCGGTGCCGAGGAGGAGGACGCTCCAGCCCCGGCCGAGGTACTCGTCGATGTGGTCGATCTGGAAGGAGAGCGAGGTGCCCTCGGGCGGGGCACCGCGCTCGGTGGTGCGGTAGGCGACGGTGCGGTCGTCGACGACGTAGTTGACGGGGACGACGACCGGGCCCGGCTGGAGCGGCAGGGCGATGCGGCCTACGCCGTGGGTGCCGATCAGCTCCCAGCACTCGGGTTCGGTGAGGCCGAGCAGCCGCGGGTGCGGGCCGGGGCCGCCCTGGCCGGGCGGGGCGTCGGCGCGGCCTTCGAGCAGTTCGCCGCGGCTGAGGCCGAGTGCGGCGGCGATCCGGACGAAACCGCCGGGGTCGAAGTCCGGTCCGGCCTTGAGCAGGTAGTGGAGGTAGCGGGGGGCCATGGCCGCCTGGTGGGCGAGGTCGTCCTCGCTGAGGCCGAGTTGTTCGCGCCGCTCGGCGATCCGGCCGGCCACGGCGGCGGGTTCGTCCTGGTCGACGGCGTCAGGGGTGTCGTTCACGGTGGTGGCTCCTCGGCTTGCCGGCGGGTGCCCTGGGTCGCGCCCGGGGGCGTGTCCCGGGTCGTGTCCGGGCGGTGACCAGGCCGGATCCATCCAAGCGCCCGGCATGCGCCAAGTCGAGGAACGGCGGGGCGCCGTGCGTGTCGGCGCGCGGCGGGCGGCGGCCGGGTCGGGCGGCGTCCTCACCCCGCGACGGCACGGTCCGGACGGCCGCCGGTCGGCCCCGTTCCCGACGTCGCCGACCGGCCGGGCCGACGGAGCGGACGGTCCGTCAGGATCCCCGGCGCACGCGGCTGTCGATCCCCACTGCCGGGGCGCATACTGTCCTGCGCGGCTCGCACCCGCGCGACAGGGCCCGTTCCGGACCCGGCCCGGGCTGCGCCGCTGCGGGGAAGGTCGGACGAACGTGGCAATAGTCGTTCTCGTCGTCGTGCTGGCGCTGTTCTGGCTGATCACCGGCGTGCGGGTGGTGCAGCAGTACGAGCGCGGTGTGGTGTTCCGCCTCGGCCGGGTGCGCGAGCAGGTCCGCCAGCCGGGCCTCACCCTGCTGGTGCCGGTGGTCGACCGGATGCGCAAGGTCAACGTCCAGGTCGTCACCATGCCGGTGCCCGCCCAGGAGGGCATCACCAAGGACAACGTCTCCGTCAGCGTCGACGCCGTGCTGTACTTCCGCGTCGTCGAGCCGGTCAAGGCCACGGTGGACGTCCAGAACTACTCCTTCGCGATGCTTCAGGTCGCCCAGACCTCGCTGCGCTCGATCATCGGCAAGAGCGAGCTGGACGACCTGCTCTCCGGCCGGGAGAACCTGCACCAGGGGCTGGAGGTCATGCTGGAGAGCCCGGCCACCGGGTGGGGCGTGCACATCGACCGGGTGGAGATCAAGGACGTCAGCCTGCCCGACTCGATGAAGCGCTCGATGGCCCGCCAGGCGGAGGCCGACCGCGAGCGCCGGGCCCGGATCATCACCGCGGACGGCGAGTTCCAGGCCGCCGCCAAGCTCGCCGAGGCCGCTGTCACGATGTCCGAGACCCCGGCGGCGATGCAGCTGCGGCTGCTGCAGACGGTGGTGGAGGTCGCGGCGGAGAAGAACTCGACGCTGGTGCTGCCGTTCCCGGTGGAGCTGCTGCGCTTCTTCGAGGCCTCCGCCGCCCGGGCCGCCGAGGCGGGCTCCGCGCCCGCGCCCGCCGTCCCGGCCCAGGCGCCGTCCGACGCCGACTGACGGCCCGCCCGCACGACCACGGCCGGTCCGGGGCCCACCCCTGACCGGCCGTCAGCCACCGGCCCGACCGCCCGTCACGGACGGACGATCGGCAGCAGCACCTCGTCGACGATCTCCGCCGGGTCGAGCTGCTCCGACGCGCCGCCGCACATCTTGATCCGGTACAGCATCAGCGCCGGGACGACGTCGGTGACCAGCGGGGTGACGGACCCGGGGCGGACCTCGCCCCGGGTGGCACCGCGGGCGAGCACCTCGGCGATCAGCGCGGCGGTGGGCTCCACCACCCGCTCCAGCACGATCGCCAGGAAGGTGTGGGCCCGCTGCCGGTCCAGCTCGCCCATGATGGCCCGCACGGCGGCCCCGGACTCGCTCAGCATCGCCGCGCGCAGCCTGGTCACCACCTCCAGCAGGTCCCCGCGCAGGCCGCCGGTGTCGGGCGGCGGGCCGGCCGGGGGCAGGCAGGCGCGCAGCGCGTCCTTGACCAGTTCCTCCTTGGAGGGCCAGCGCCGGTAGAGCGCGGCCTTGCCGGTCTGCGCGGCGGCGGCGACCCCCTCCATGGTGAGCCGGGCGTAGCCGTCGGCGGTGAGCTGCTGGAGGGCGGCCTCGAAGATGGCGTTCTCCAGCGCCTCGCCGCGCCTGCGGAGCGGGGCGCCCGTCGCCGGTCCGCGCGCGACTGCGGGTTCAGCGGGCATGGCTGCGCACCTTCTTCGGTTCCACCTCTCGACACGCCCGTTCACCGGCTGTCCGTAATGAACGGATGTGTTCCCTATATCCAGGGCCACTGTCGATGTTAGTGAACGAACCCGTCCCGTCCCAATCGTTCGCCCCCCGGCCGTCGCGGACCGCGCGGACGCCGTCTGACCGGCCTGCCATGGTTCTCCCTCCCCTCGCCCGCGCGACGCGGCCGCCCGCCGGAGCGCGATCGCTTCCGGGCCGCAGGCCGTCGACACGCGGGGCCGCCGTCAGGACACCGTCAGTGACGACGCCCGCGCAGTCAAGGGGGCGTCAGGATCGCCCGCCCCCCGGGGGTCCGCGACCTAGGCTCGGACCCGTCCCCGCCCGGCTGACGCGGGCCCAGCGCCCCGTCACCGACCTCCGGAGCACCCCCAGCCGCCACCCGATCGATCCGCCGTGTCGGACGATACGTCAACGAAGGTGAGGTCCCCGTGGCCGTTCTCGGCGCCTTCCACCGCCGCCACCCCCTCCCCGCCGCGGCGCTCGCCGCACCGGCGCGAGGCCCGGTCGCCGCGACCCTGTCCGCGATCGTGCGCAGGCTCGCCGACAGCCCCCTGGACAACTCCGTGCTCCAGGCCGTGGGCGCGCCGACCGCCTCCAGCGGCACCGGCGCCGCCCGCCGCACGGCGCGGATGCGGGCCAGTCGGCGGGCCGTCACCGCCCCCGACGGCGCCCGCCGGCTCGAAGCCCGCTGGGGCCCCGGCCGCTGAACCGGGTCCTCTCCGGCGGCCCCGACAGCGCGGGGCCATCACGTGCGCATGCGTGCACGCATCGAGCTCACGCCGACCTACGATGGGCACATGAGCACAAGCACCGACCTGGCAGCTGCACACGGCTCGCAGGAGCAGGGGCAGGGACAGGGGCAGGGACAGGACGGCGGCGAGCGGCTGGACGTCGCCGCGTCCGTCCTCGCCCTGCTCGCGGACCGCACCCGGCTCGCGCTGCTGCACCGGCTCGGCGCGGGCGAGGCCGACGTCACCTCCCTCATCGAGGCGTGCGGGGCCCCGCGCACGTCCGTCAGCCAGCACCTCGCGAAGCTCCGCCTCGCGGGCCTGGTCACCACGCGCAGGGACGGCCGCCGCGTCGTCTACTCGCTGCGCCACGGACACCTTCGGCGCCTGGTCGACGAGGCACTGAACGTCGCCGACCACCAGATCGGCTCCCTGCCGCCGCACGACTGACCCACCCGCTCCCGCCCCCGCAGACCAGGACCAGGACCAGGACCAGGAGGACAGCGAGGGCCGCACCATCGTAGCCAATACGTGCACACGTGTGCACGTGTTGGATACGGTGGTGCCGCCGCACCACGCCGCCGACCGGGACGGGGCCGATGCTGTCCACACTGCGCAACCGCACCTACCGCCACCTGTTCGCAGCCCAGGTCATCGCCCTGGTGGGCACGGGCCTGGCCACCGTGGCGCTGAGCCTGCTCGCCTACGACATCGCCGGTGCCGACGCCTCGGCCGTCCTCGGCACCGCGCTGGCCGTCAAGATGGTCGCCTACGTGGCCGTCGCACCGGTGGTCGGCGCCCTCGCCGACCGCATTCCGCGCCGAACGCTGCTGGTGGCGATGGACCTCACCCGTGCCGCCGTCGCGCTCGCCCTGCCGTTCGTCGGCCAGGCCTGGCAGATCTACGTCCTGATCCTCCTGCTCCAGGCCGCCTCGGCCGCCTTCACCCCGGCCTTCCAGGCCACCATCCCCGAGGTCCTGCCGGCCGAACGGGACTACACCCGGGCGCTGTCGATGTCCCGCCTGGCCTACGACCTGGAGTCCCTGTTCAGCCCCGCGCTCGCTGCGGGCCTGCTCGCCCTCGTCCCGTACACCTGGCTGTTCACCGGCACCACCGCGGGCTTCCTCGCCTCCGCCACCCTGGTCGTCTCCGTCGCCCTGCCCAAGCCCGCCCCCGTCGAGCGGACCGGCGGCGCCTACGCCAAGGCCGCCTTCGGCGCCCGCCTGTTCTGGGCCACCCCCCGTCTGCGGGCCCTGCTCGCGCTCGACCTCGCGGTCGCCGCCGCCGGGGCGATCGTCTTCGTCGACACCGTCGTCGCGGTCCGCGAGCACTTCCACCGCCCGGCCGGCGCGGTCTCGCTCGCCCTGGGCGCCTACGGAGCCGGCTCCATGCTGACCGCCCTGCTCCTGCCCCGGCTCCTGCGGCGGCTCTCCGACCGCGCCGTCATGCTCCCGGCCGCCTTCGCGCTCCCCGCCGCCCTGGCCGCCGTCGCCGCCGTCACCGCCACAGCCCCGGGCGGCTGGTCCTGGGGCGCACTGCTGGCGTCCTGGGCCGCGATCGGCGCCGCCTGTTCCGCCGTCCTCACACCGGGCGGGCGCCTGATCCGCCGCTCCGCCGCCGACGCGGACCTGCCGGCCGCCTTCGCCGCACAGTTCTCCCTCTCGCACAGCTGCTGGCTGCTCACCTACCCCCTCGCCGGCTGGCTCGCCGCCGGCGCCGGTCTCCCGGCGACGGCCGTCGTCCTCGGTGCCGTCGCCCTGCTCGCCGCCACCGCCGCCACCGCGATCTGGCCCGCCCGCGACCCCGCCAGGCTCGACCACGTCCACGCCGACCTGCCCCCGGGCCACCCCCACCTCACCGACGCCCACCCGGCCGCGGACGGCTGGCTCCACGGCCACGACTACGTCATCGACCAGTACCACCGCCACTGGCCGCAGGGCCTCACCGCGCGGGCCAACTAGGGCGCGTATTCGGTCGTGATCAACGGGTCCGGGTGAGGTCCTTGATCCAGATCATCGCGCCACGGAGGTGGAGGCCTGCGAGGTAGCTGTC
>NZ_JBEOUK010000088.1:0-10199 GCF_040304045.1 Kitasatospora sp. NPDC094016 | reverse complement strand
GACAACCGCTCACTCGCAGGCGACTTGACCTGCCCCACTCTCGCCACACCACAACCAACGAGACAGGCACCCCAAAGTCACTGGCATTGCGGCTAGGTCCTGCCCGGCGTCGCGGGCCCGGCAAGATCGGCCGGACAGGACCCGGGTGCGCTCGTTCGGCCGGGGTGTGTGACGACCCGGTGGAGTGCATGACTATGCCGGGAAGTGCGTGACGTTCCGCACATGACTGCCGGGTGGCGCCTGGCCTAGTCTCACCATTCGGGCCTCGGGGCCGAGGATTCGCATCCGTGGCCGAGCCCTCGGGATCGATTCACAGGCGTCCTTGATCGTCCCGTGTGGCGATCGGGTTTCGCCCCTGTTTCAGGCGGCCGACCGCCGGGCACAATCGAGGGGACGCGCATTGTGGCGCGTCCTCTCATTCCCCCCTTGACCTGCGGATCAGTCCGCCATGTGGACGAGATATTCCACTTCCCGGGATCTTGGGCATCATGTAACTTGCACGAAATCGCATCAGGGCCAACGTCGTCCCTCCTTGCACCACACAGCCGAAAGACGACGACGGGAGAGCCGATGCTGCCTGCATCCATGCACTCCGCCAACGAGCCCCAGGCCGGCGCAGCCCGCCAGCCGTACGCGCTCGTTCCGGATGCGCGACCTACCGCTCAGGGCCTGTACGACCCGCGAAACGAGCACGACGCCTGCGGCGTCGGTTTCGTCGCCACGCTGACCGGCATCGCCGACCACACCATCGTCGAACAGGCGCTGACCGTCCTGCGCAACCTGGAGCACCGCGGCGCCACCGGCGCCGAGCCGGACTCCGGTGACGGCGCCGGCATCCTCACCCAGATCCCGGACGCCTTCCTGCGCGGCAAGGTCGACTTCGAGCTCCCCGCCGCCGGCTCCTACGCGGTCGGCATCGCCTTCCTGCCCGACGAGGACGCCGCCGACGCGGACGCCGTCGCCCGGATCGAGGCCATCGCGGCCGAGGAGGACCTCACCGTCCTCGGCTGGCGCGACGTCCCCGTCACCCCGGACCTGCTCGGCGCCACCGCCCGCAGCGTCATGCCGCGCTTCCGGCAGCTCTTCCTCGCCAAGGAGGGCCTGGCCGGGATCGAGCTCGACCGGACCGCCTTCGTCGTCCGCAAGCGCTCCGAGCGCGAGGTCGGGGTCTACTTCCCGTCGCTGTCCGCGCGCACCATCGTCTACAAGGGCATGCTGACCACCGGCCAGCTGGAGCCCTTCTTTCCCGACCTGTCGGACCGCTCCTACGCCTCCGCCGTCGGCCTGGTGCACTCGCGCTTCTCCACCAACACCTTCCCGAGCTGGCCGCTCGCCCACCCGTACCGGTTCGTCGCCCACAACGGCGAGATCAACACGGTCAAGGGCAACCGCAACTGGATGAGCGCCCGCGAGTCCCAGCTCGCCACCGACCTCATCCCCGCCAACCGCAACGGCCGGGGCCTGGAGCGGATCTTCCCGGTCTGCACCCCTGACCACTCCGACTCCGCCTCCTTCGACGAGGTCCTGGAGCTGCTCCACCTCGGCGGCCGCTCGCTGCCGCACTCGGTGCTGATGATGATCCCGGAGGCGTGGGAGAACCACGCCACCATGGACCCGGCCCGCCGCGCCTTCTACCAGTACCACTCCAACCTGATGGAGCCCTGGGACGGCCCGGCCTGCGTCACCTTCACCGACGGCACCCAGATCGGCGCCGTGCTCGACCGCAACGGCCTGCGCCCGGCCCGCTACTGGATCACCGAGGACGGCCTCGTCGTCCTCTCCTCCGAGGTCGGCGTGCTCGACATCGACCAGGAGAAGGTCGCCAAGAAGGGCCGCCTGCAGCCCGGCCGGATGTTCCTCGTCGACACCGCCGAGGGCCGCATCGTCGGGGACGAGGAGATCAAGTCCTCCCTCGCCGCCGAGCACCCCTACGCGGAGTGGGTCGCCGCCGGGCAGATCCAGCTCGCCAAGCTGCCCGAGCGCGAGCACATCTTCCACACCCACGCCTCGGTCACCCGCCGCCAGCAGACCTTCGGCTACACCGAGGAGGAGCTGCGGGTCATCCTCGCCCCGATGGCCAAGACCGGCGGCGAGGCGCTCGGCTCGATGGGCACCGACTCGCCGATCGCCGCGCTCAGCGAGAAGCCGCGCCTGCTCTTCGACTACTTCGTCCAGCTCTTCGCGCAGGTCACCAACCCGCCGCTGGACGCCATCCGCGAGGAGCTCGTCACCTCGCTGCTCAGCAACCTCGGCCCCGAGGGCAACCTGCTGGCCGCCGAGGCCGCCGCCTGCCGCTCGGTCGGCATCACCTTCCCGGTGATCGACAACGACGAGCTGGCCAAGCTCGTCCACATCAACCACGACGGCGACCAGCCCGGCCTCAAGGCCGTCACGCTCTCCGGCCTCTACAAGGTCGCCGCCGGCGGCCGGGGCCTGGCCGCCCGGCTGGCCGAGATCGCCGCCGAGGCCGACGCCGCGATCGCCGACGGCGCCCGGATCATCGTGCTCTCCGACCGGCACTCCGACGCCGAGCACGCCCCGATCCCCTCGCTGCTGCTCACCTCCGCGATCCACCACCACCTCATCCGCACCAAGCAGCGCACCCAGGTGTCGCTGCTGGTCGAGGCCGGCGACGTCCGCGAGGTGCACCACGTCGCGCTGCTGATCGGCTACGGCGCCGGCGCCGTCAACCCGTACCTGGCCATGGAGTCCGTCGAGGACCTCGTCGCCCAGAAGGTGTTCATCCAGGGCGTCGAGGCCGAGAAGGCCATCAAGAACCTGATCAAGGCGCTCGGCAAGGGCGTGCTCAAGGTCATGTCCAAGATGGGCATCTCGACCGTCGCCTCCTACCGCGGCGCCCAGGTCTTCGAGGCCATCGGCCTCTCCCAGGAGCTGGTCGACGGCTACTTCGCCGGCACCACCACCAAGCTCGGCGGCATCGGCCTGGAGGAGATCGCGAAGGAGACCGCCGCCCGCCATGCCAAGGCCTACCCGGCCTCCGGCATCCCGGCCGCGCACCGCGCGCTGGAGATCGGCGGCGAGTACCAGTGGCGCCGCGAGGGCGAGCCGCACCTGTTCGACCCGGACACCGTCTTCCGGCTCCAGCACTCCACCCGCAACCGCCGGTACGACATCTTCAAGCAGTACACGGACCGGGTGAACGAGCAGTCCACCCGCCTGATGACGCTGCGCGGCCTGTTCCAGCTGGACGCCCTCGGCCGGACCCCGATCCCGGTCGAGGAGGTCGAGCCGGTCTCCGAGATCGTCAAGCGCTTCTCCACCGGCGCCATGTCGTACGGCTCCATCTCCCTGGAGGCGCACGAGACCCTCGCCATCGCGATGAACCGCCTCGGCGGCAAGTCCAACACCGGCGAGGGCGGCGAGGACCCGGACCGCCTGTACGACCCCGAGCGCCGCTCGGCCATCAAGCAGGTCGCCTCCGGCCGCTTCGGCGTCACCTCCGAGTACCTGGTCAACGCCGACGACATCCAGATCAAGATGGCCCAGGGCGCCAAGCCCGGCGAGGGCGGCCAGCTGCCCGGCCACAAGGTCTACCCGTGGGTCGCCAAGACCCGGCACTCCACCCCGGGTGTCGGCCTGATCTCGCCGCCGCCGCACCACGACATCTACTCGATCGAGGACCTGGCGCAGCTCATCCACGACCTCAAGAACGCCAACCCGGCCGCCCGCATCCACGTGAAGCTGGTCTCCGAGGTCGGCGTCGGCACGGTCGCCGCGGGCGTCTCCAAGGCGCACGCCGACGTGGTGCTGGTCTCCGGGCACGACGGCGGCACCGGCGCCTCCCCGCTGACCTCGCTGAAGCACGCGGGCGGCCCCTGGGAGCTCGGCCTCGCCGAGACCCAGCAGACCCTGCTGCTCAACGGCCTGCGCGACCGCATCGTCGTGCAGACCGACGGCCAGCTCAAGACCGGCCGCGACGTCGTCATCGCCGCGCTGCTCGGCGCCGAGGAGTTCGGTTTCGCCACCGCGCCGCTGGTCGTCTCCGGCTGCATCATGATGCGCGTCTGCCACCTGGACACCTGCCCGGTCGGCGTCGCCACCCAGAACCCGGTGCTGCGCGAGCGCTTCTCCGGCAAGCCCGAGTTCGTGGTCAACTTCTTCGAGTTCATCGCCGAGGAGGTCCGGGAGATCCTCGCCGAGCTGGGCTTCCGCACGATCGAGGAGGCCGTCGGCCACGCCGAGCACATCGACGCGGCCGCCGCCATCGACCACTGGAAGGCCGCCGGGCTCGACCTGGCCCCGCTCTTCCACGTCCCGCAGCTGCCCGAGGGCGCGGCCCGCCACCGCACCACCTTCCAGGACCACGCGCTCGACAAGGCCCTGGACAACCAGCTGATCACGCTCGCCGAGGACGCCCTGGAGCGCGGCGAGACCGTCCGCATCCAGCTGCCGATCCGCAACGTCAACCGCACCGTCGGCACCATGCTCGGCCACGAGGTGACCAGGCGCTACCGCGGCGAGGGCCTGCCCGAGGGCACCATCGACGTCACCTTCACCGGCTCCGCCGGGCAGTCCTTCGGCGCCTTCGTGCCGCGCGGCGTGACCCTGCGGCTGGAGGGCGACGCCAACGACTACGTCGGCAAGGGCCTCTCCGGCGGTGTCGTGATCGTCCGCCCGGCCCGCGACGCCGCGGCCATCGGCAACGACGCGCAGAACCACGTCATCGCCGGCAACACCATCGGCTACGGCGCGACCTCCGGCCGGATCCACCTGCGCGGCAAGGCCGGCGAGCGCTTCGCCGTCCGCAACTCCGGTGCCACCCTCGTCGTCGAGGGCGTGGGCGACCACGGCCTGGAGTACATGACCGGCGGCCGGGTCGTCATCCTCGGCGAGACCGGGCGCAACCTGGCGGCCGGCATGTCCGGCGGCATCGCCTACGTCCTGGACCTGCGCCCCGCGAACGTCAACGACGGCCTGGTGGGCATCGAGGCCCCCTCCGCCGCCGACCGCGACTGGCTGCGCGAGACCGTGCAGCAGCACTACGAGGAGACCGGCTCCACCGTCGCCGCCGAACTCCTGGCCGACTGGGGCAGCGGGGTCTCCCGCTTCTCCACGATCATGCCGACCGACTACAAGGCAGTGCTCGCCGCCAAGGACGCCGCTGAGCGCGATGGCCTCTCCGAGGCCGAGACCACTCGCAAGATGATGGAGGCGGCTAATGGCTGACCCCAAGGGCTTCCTGACCACGCCCAAGCAGCTGGCCGAGCGGCGCCCCGTCGACGTGCGCCTGCGGGACTGGAACGAGGTCTACGTCGAGCGCAGCCTCCTGCCGATCATCACCGAGCAGGCCGGCCGCTGCATGGACTGCGGCATCCCGTTCTGCCACAACGGCTGCCCGCTCGGGAACCTCATCCCCGAGTGGAACGACCTCGCCTACCGGGACGACTTCGTCGGCGCGATCGAGCGGCTGCACGCGACCAACAACTTCCCGGAGTTCACCGGCCGCCTCTGCCCGGCGCCCTGCGAGTCGGCCTGCGTGCTCGGCATCAACCAGGACGCGGTGACCATCAAGAACGTCGAGGTCACCATCATCGACAAGGCCTGGGACCGCGGCGGCGTCACGCCGCAGGTCCCGGAGCGGCTGTCCGGCAAGACCGTCGCCGTCGTCGGCTCCGGCCCGGCCGGCCTGGCCGTCGCCCAGCAGCTCACCAGGGCCGGGCACACCGTCGTCGTGTACGAGCGCGCCGACCGCGTCGGCGGCCTGCTGCGCTACGGCATCCCCGAGTTCAAGATGGAGAAGCGCCACATCAACCGCCGCGTCGAGCAGATGCGCGCGGAGGGCACCCGCTTCCGCACCGGCGTGCACGTCGGCGAGGACATCACCGGCCAGCAGCTGCGCGAGCGCTTCGACGCCGTCGTCGTCGCCGCCGGCGCCACCACCGCGCGCGACCTGCCGGTGCCCGGGCGCGAGCTCAAGGGCGTCCACCAGGCCATGGAGTACCTGCCGCTGGCCAACAAGGTGCAGGAGGGCGACTTCGTCGAGTCGCCGATCAGCGCCAAGGGCAAGCACGTCGTCGTCATCGGCGGCGGCGACACCGGCGCCGACTGCGTCGGCACCGCCCACCGCCAGGGCGCGGCCTCCGTCACCCAGCTGGAGATCATGCCGCGGCCCGCCGAGGAGCGCCCCGGCCACCAGCCCTGGCCGACCATGCCGATGACCTACAAGGTCACCTCCGCGCACGAGGAGGGCGGCGAGCGGATCTACTCCGTGAACACCACCCACTTCACCGGCGACGAGCACGGCGACGTCCAGGAGCTGCACCTCGTCGAGGTCGAGTTCAGGGACGGCCGCTTCGAGCCCGTCCCCGGCACCGAGCGGGCCATCCCGGCGCAGCTCGTCACCCTGGCCATGGGCTTCACCGGCACCGACGTCCGCAACGGCCTGGTCGAGCAGCTCGGCGTGGACCTGGACGCGCGCGGTAACATTGGCCGCGACGGCCGGTTCGCCACCAATGTCGATGGCGTGTACGTCTGCGGAGACGCCGGTCGCGGTCAGTCGCTGATCGTCTGGGCCATCGCGGAAGGCCGCTCGGCCGCAGCCGCGGTGGACAAGTACCTCGGCGGCAAGACCCCACTGCCGGCCCCGATCCGTCCCACCGACCGCCCGCTGGTCGTCTGACGGGCCGACCGGCCCCCCGAACCCCCGGTGCCGCATCGCCGGGAGCTCAACCCGCTGCCCCCGCCAGCGTCGCCGGGCCAACGCGGTCTCCTGGCGCCTGCCCTCTTCCCCGACCAGTTGGAGGGCGGGCGCCGTCGCGTTCCCCCGCGTTACCCCGAAGCTGGCCGGCCCGTCAAGAGTCGCGTCAACTCTCAGACATTTCCCAGGACTTGGGTCTACCGTAGGCCCGTTCCGGGCGCCCTGCGGGAGGGCCTGGCCGGACGGACTGTTGTTCGTCGGTGCCAGGTGGCAGACTGCCGCCGACGGCCGGGGGGCTGCTGCGCGAGTGCGGAGGTTGACGCGATGAGCACGACTCAGACAAGCGGAGGCGCCACGGTACGGCGCCTGCTGCTCGGCACCCAGCTGCGCAAGCTCCGCGAGGCCAGGGGAGTCAGTCGCGAGGAGGCCGGCTACTCGATCCGCGCCTCCGAGTCCAAGATCAGCCGGATGGAACTCGGCCGGGTCGGCTTCAAGGAACGCGACGTCGCCGACCTGCTCACCCTCTACGGCGTGGAGGCCGAGCAGGAGCGCGCCACCGTCCTCGGACTCGTCCGGGACGCCAACGCCACCTCCTGGTGGCACGAGTACGGCGACGTGCTGCCCGCCTGGTTCCAGAACTACGTCGGCCTGGAAGAAGCCGTCGCCGAGATCCGCAGCTACGAGGTCCAGTTCGTCCACGGGCTGCTCCAGACCGCCGACTACGCCCGCGCCGTCATCGCCGCCGGCGGCCACGTCACCGACCCAGGCGAGATCGAACGCCGCGTCGAGGTCCGGCTCAAACGCCAGGCCGTGCTCACCGCCGAGAGCGGCCCCCGCCTGCTCGCGATCCTCGACGAGGCCGCGCTGCGCCGCCCCTGGGGCGGCCCCGAGCTGATGCGCAACCAGATCGACCGGCTGCTGGAACTCGGCGAACTGCCCAACGTCCGGCTCCGGGTGCTGCCGCTGGGCTGCGCCGGACTGAGCGCCGAGAGCGGCGCCTTCACCGTGCTCGGCTTCGCCGAACCCGAACTCGCCGACGTCGTCTACGTCGAACAGTTCACCACCGCGCTCTACCTCGACAAGCCGGCCGAGGTCGCCGAGTACCGCCACGCCATGGAAGGACTGCTCGCCGACAGCCTCGACCCCGAACAGACCCGGCAGCTCCTGCACTCCGTACGCCAAGAGCTCTGAGACGTCAGTACGATGATGCCCAATCAGACCGGGCCGTAGCGGCTCGCCCGCCGACGTTCCCCGAACCGGCACGAGAGGCATCAGATGTCGTACTTCTCCGAGTTGGCGCTGCAGTACATCGACGGCGAATGGTGCAGCGGCAGCGGCTCCTGGGACATCGTCGACGTCGACCCCTACACCGGCGACAAGCTCGCCACCATCACCGTCGCCACCATCGCCGAGGTCGACCGGGCCTACCGGGCCGCCGAACGGGCCCAGAAGCAGTGGGCCGCCACCACCCCCTACGCCCGCCGGCTCGTCTTCGAACGCGTGCTGCGCCTGATCGAGGAGCGCGAGGAGGAGATCACCCACGCCATCATGGCCGAGCTCGGCGGCACCGCGCTCAAGGCCGCCTTCGAACTCTCCCTGGTCAAGGACATGCTGCGGGACTGCCTGCGGGTGGCCCTGGGCCTGGAAGGCCGGCTGCTGCCCTCGATCACGCAGGGCCAGGAGAACCGCCTCTACCGGCTGCCGGTCGGCGTCGTCGGCGTGATCAGCCCGTTCAACTTCCCGCTGTACCTCTCGATCAAGGCCGTCGCCCCCGCCCTCGCCCTCGGCAACGGCGTGGTGCTCAAGCCGCACCAGGAGACCCCGATCGTCGGCGGCACCCTGATCGCCCGGCTCTTCGAGGAGGCGGGCCTGCCGGCCGGGCTGTTCAACGTCGTGGTCACCGACATCGCCGAGATCGGCGACGCCTTCATCGAGCACCCGGTGCCCAAGGTCATCGCCTTCACCGGCTCCGACCGGATCGGCCGGCACGTCGCCACCGTCGCCGCCGCCAACTTCAAGCGCACCGTGCTCGAACTCGGCGGCAACAGCGCGCTGATCGTGCTCGACGACGCCGACCTCGACTACGCCGTGGACGCCGCCGTGTTCAGCCGCTTCGCCCACCAGGGCCAGGTCTGCATGGCCGCCAACCGCGTCCTCGTCGACCGCTCCGTCGAGGCCGAGTTCACCGCCAAGTTCGTCGCGAAGATCTCCTCGCTCACCGTCGGCGACCCCAAGGACCCGGCCACCCAGATCGGCCCGCTGATCAACCCCGTCCAGGCCGACACCATCACCGCCCAGGTCGACCAGGCCATCGCCGCCGGCGCCACCGCGCTGCTGCGCGGCACCACGGTCGGCAGCCTGATGGAGCCCGTCGTCCTCACCGGCCTGGCCGAGGACGCGCCGATCCTCCAGCGCGAACTCTTCGGCCCGGTCGTGCTCGTGGTGCCCTTCGACGGCGAGGACGAGGCCGTCCGGCTCGCCAACGACAGCCCCTTCGGGCTCAGCGGCGCGGTGCACACCGGCGACGTCGAGCGCGGCGTCCGGGTCGCGCACCGGATCGAGACCGGCATGATCCACGTCAACGGCGGGACCATCGCCGACGAGCCGGCGGTGCCGTTCGGCGGGGAGAAGAACTCCGGCATCGGGCGGCTCAACGGGGAGTCCACGGTGGACGCGTTCACCACCGTGAAGTGGATCTCCGTCCAGCACGGGCGCACGGCCTTCCCGTTCTGAGCGTTCTTGTTCCGGGTGTTTCTGTTCTGACGGTGCCGCCTCGGGCGGTGCGGGTCGCCCGGCGGCAGCCGCCGGGCGACCTGATCGGTCAGGCCGGGTAGCGGATGAGACCGTCGGTGGCGAGCTCGAAGCCGAAGGGGGCGGGGATCGGCACCCGGTCGCCGAAGCCGCCGGTCCAGCGTTGGCGGTATGCGCCGCCGGAGGGCTCGGAGTAGAGGGTGATGTCGCCCTTGCGCGGATCGATCAGCAGGTACAGCGGGATCCGCATCTGTGGGTAGTCGCGCACCTTGCCGACCAGGTCGTTCTCCGGGTTCGGCGGCGAGACGATCTCCACCGCGATCGCCGCCTCCTCGGCCGGCACCTCGTTGCCGCCCAGTTCGACGACCGAGATCGGGATGTAGGTCAGGTCGGGGTTGCGCAGCTTGCCCACGTTCGGCGACGCCAGATCGGTGTTCTCGCTCGGCATCAGGTCGGACGGGCGGCGCGCGTCGAACTGCTCGCGGATGAGCAGCAGGTTGCGCTGGTGGATCACCGATGGGCCGGCCATCATGATGATCTCGTCGCCGGAGATCTCGATCTTCCACCCGGCCGGAGGCGTCAGGCTCCGCGCGTAGGCCAGCAGCCGCGCGTGGCGCTCTGGGATCTGGAACTCGCTCATGGCCCCATTCTTCCTCTGCGAACAGCACGAAGGCCGTCGGGGGGGGGGGGGGGGGGGCCCCCCCCCCGCCCGCGGGGGGGTGGTGGGGAAAAACCCCCTGGCCGCCCCCCCCCCGGCCCCCCCGGGGGGGGGAATAGAGGTCGGGGGCGG
>NZ_JBEOUK010000087.1:0-11305 GCF_040304045.1 Kitasatospora sp. NPDC094016 | reverse complement strand
ACAGCTACCTCGCAGGCCTCCACCTCCGTGGCGCGATGATCTGGATCAAGGACCTCACCCGGACCCGTTGATCACGACCGAATACGCGCCCTAGGGCTTGCCGAAGGTGTCGCACTGGGCGAGGTCGCCGGTGCGGTAGCCGGTGGTGAACCAGGTCTTGCGCTGGTCGGAGGAGCCGTGGGTCCAGCTCTCCGGGTTGACCCGGCCGGTGGCCTGCTTCTGGATCCGGTCGTCGCCGACGGACGCGGCCGCGTCCAGGCCCTGGGCGATGTCCTGGTCGGTGAGGGAGGCGATCAGCGGCCGCCCGGTGGAGGGCTGCGGGGTGGTGGTGGCGTGGTGCGCCCACACCCCGGCGTAGCAGTCGGCCTGGAGTTCCAGCTTCACGGAGGCGCTGTTGGCACCCTGACGGTCGTTGCCGACCTTCTGCATGGTGCCGAGGAGGTTCTGGATGTGGTGACCGTACTCGTGGGCGACGACGTAGGACTCGGCGAAGGGCCCGCCCTTGGCGCCGAAGCGGGCCGAGAGCTCGTTGAAGAAGCCGAGGTCGAAGTAGGCCTTGCGGTCGCCGGGGCAGTAGAACGGGCCGACGGCGGAGGTCGCCGGGCCGCAGGCGGTGGAGACCTGACCGGTGAACAGCACCGTCTCGGCGTTGCGGTACGCGGTGCCCGTGCGCTTGGGCAGTTCGGCGCGCCAGAACTCCTGCACGCTGTTGGTGACCGCCACGATCCGGCAGTCCTGGCGCCGGTTGGCGTCCGCGCCGGTCTTGCAGGCCTGCTGCACCTCGCCGACGGTGTGCGCGCCGTTGGAGGTGGTGGAGCCGCCGCCGGAGGACAGGCCCAGCAGTTGGGGGTCCACGCCCAGGACGACCGCGAACAGTACGACGATCAGGCCCACCGCCCCGCCGCCGATGGCGACCTTCCCGCCCGGGATCCCGCGCCGGTCGTCCACCTGTGAGGTGTCGAGGTCGCCCTGGTCGTCGAACTGCATGCCCCTGCCCGCTTCTGTCGTGTTTGTCATTACTGGTGACGGTCTGTGCCGGTGACGGCCCGCCCAGCCTACGGGCAGCGGGCGCCGGCACGGCGCAGCGGGGGCGCGGGCGCCAGGGGCCGGTCAGGACGGGGGCGGGGGCTGGGGCGGGGGCTGGGGCGGGCGGCGACTGCGGACGTGGCCGTGACCGTGACCGTGACCGTGACCGTGGCGATCGGGCTCCGCTCCCCCGAGGCCGCGCGCGCCGTCCCGGACCGTCACCTGGCCCGACTGTCGGACTGACGGTCCGTCAATGCTCGGCGCGGGTCATGGATGTGGCCGCGGCGGAGGCTTCGGCGGGGCGGGCGGGCCCGCGGGGGCGGCCGAGCAGGACGCCGGCCAGGACCAGCGCCAGCCCGCACACCTGGCGCACGCCGAGCCCCTCCCCCGCGAGGCCGGCGCCCAGCAGGACGCCCGCGAGCGGGTTGAGCAGGCCGAGCAGCCCGACCGTGCCGGCCGGCAGGTGGCGCAGGCCCGCGAACCAGAGCGCGAAGGCGAGGGCGGTGGCCACCAGGGCGACGTAGCCGAAGGCCGGGAGCGTGCGGGCGTCCATCGCCGGGGGCGCGCCCTCCACGGCGGCGGCCAGGGGCAGCAGCATCAGGCCGCCGGCGGTCAGCTGCCAGGAGGTGGCGGCCAGTGGGTCCGCGCCCTCGCGCCAGCGGGCGGCCAGCACGTAGCCGACGCAGGAGACCAGCATCGCCGCCACCGACGCGGCCAGCCCCGCCCCGCTGACCGCGCCGCCCGCGCCGAGCAGCGTCAGCGCCACCCCTCCCAGGCCCACCACCGCGCCGACCAGGTGGGCGCGGTGCGGGCGCTGCCCGGCCAGCGCCCAGGCGGTGAGCAGCATCGCCAGCGGGGAGGCGGCCATGACGGTGGCGGCGGTGCTGGTGGGCAGCAGTTGGGAGGCGAGGTAGAGCAGGACGAAGAACACCGCGGTGTTCAGCAGTGCGAGCAGGGCGCTGCGCCACCACCAGGGTCCGCGCGGGCGGCGGCGGGAGAGGGTGAGCAGGACCAGTCCGGCGGGCAGGGCGCGCAGGGTCGCGCCCCACAGGGGCCGGTCGGCGGGCAGGTAGGCGTGGGTGACGTAGTAGTTGGCGCCCCAGGCGAGTGGCGCGATCGCGGTCAGCAGCACCCACCGCAGATTGGCTTCCATGGAAGGCAATATACCTTCCCAGGAAGGTACTGGCGGTAGGATGGCCCCATGGAGCACCACCAGCAGCACCCCCGGACACCCGCGCGGCCGGGCGCGGACGCCGACCACGTGGCGCTGATCCAGGCCCAGTGGCGGCGCGAACGCCCCGACCTCGACGTCTCCCCGCTGGCCGTCATCGGCCGCCTGCACCGCCTCGCCGCCCGGCTGACCGGCGAACTCACCCTGGTCTACTCCCGCTACGGCCTCGGCGAGGGCGAGTTCGACGTCCTGGCCGCGCTGCGCCGGGCCGGCGCCCCCTACCAGCGGGCCCCCGGGGAGCTCGCCGCCCACACCATGGTCACCACCGGCGCGATGACCAAGCGGATCGACCGCCTCGAACACGCCGGACTGGTCACCCGCCGCCTCGCCGAGGGCGACCGGCGCGGGCGCGTCGTCGCCCTCACCGACGCCGGCCTGCGGCTGATCGACGAGGCGTTCACCGCCCACCTGCGCAACGAGCACCGCCTGCTCGCCCTCCTGTCCCCCGAGGAGGCCGCCGCCCTGCAGACCCTCCTCACCGCCTGGCAGCAGCGCCTGGACGGCACCGCACCGGGCGGCGGGCCAGCAGAATGTGACGCATGACCAGCACCCCTCCGCCGTCCCAGCCCGAACCCGAACCCGGACCCGGACCCGGGCCGCAGCCCCAGCCGTTCCAGTCGTCGCCGCCCGGCAGCCCGGAGAGCCCGGGGGCCCGGGCCGACCGGCGGCTGGTGGAACTGCTGCAGGAGCTGCGGGTGCTGCAGACCGGCGTGCAGATCGTGTTCGCGTTCCTGCTCGGGGTCGCCTTCACCCCGCGCTTCGCCACCCTCACCGACGGCCAGCAGGACGTCTACGTCACCACCCTGCTGCTGGCCGTCATCTCCTCGGCCGTGTTCGCCACCCCGGTGGCGCTGCACCGCGGGCTGTTCCGCCACCCCGGCAAGGCACGGATCGTCAGGGTCTCCGCCCACATCGCCCAGTTGGGACTGATGCTGCTCGCCTGCGCGCTCACCGGCGCCGTGCTGCTCGTCCTGGACGTCGTGCTCGGGACCGCCACGGCCCTGGCCATCACCTCCGTCGTCGCGCTGATCTTCGCCGGGCTGTGGTTCGTCCTGCCCTGGGTGGTGCGCCGCCCGCTGCACGACGACTGAAAACCGGCGCCCGGCGGCCGGAACCGGGCACGGGCACGCCGTGTGGTGGACTCCCCTCCCCCACACGGCGGCCGGCGACGCTCAGCCCGCCGCCACGGGCGGGGTGAGCCAGTCGTCGAGGGGGACGCCGCAGCTGTTGACGATGCCCGCGACCAGCGCGTAGGCCCACCGCGCGACGCCTGAGGCCTGAGGCCCGGCGCCCGACGTCCGAGGCCCGACACCGCCGGAACCGTCCCCACACCCGCCTCCCGCTTCCCGTCACCCGCGCCACGCCGGGGGCGGGCGCGGCGCGGGTGACGGACGGGACCGGGCCGGGGCCGGCTGTCGGGCGCCGGGGGCCAGGCGAGGAAGACCCACATCTCCCTCACCCCTCAGAGCCCGCCCGCCCCCGAAACCGCTTACCGCCCCACCCCGCGCGGCGGGTACCGTGCCCGGATGCACAGCGACGACGACAACGCCAGCAGGAACGGCAACGAGGGCGGCAACGGCAGCGCTCCCACCTGGGACGTCCTGCTGCTCGGCGGCGCCTCAGGCCTCGGCAAGAGCCGCGCCGCCGCCGAACTCGCCCGGCACAGCGGCGCGTTCGTGGTCGAGTTCGACGACGTCGTCGCCGCCCTGCACGCCGCCACCACCGCCGATGGCCACCCCGGCCTGCACCACTTCGACGGCCTCGACGACCCCGACGCGCTGCCCGCCGACCGCGTCCTGGAACTGCAGATCGCCACCGCCCGCGCCCTCGACGACGCCCTGCTCGGCGTGGTGCGCAACCGCCTCACCGTCGACGTGCCCGCGATCGTCGAAGGCGACTACCTCACCCCGGCCGCCGCCGCCCGCGCCGCCGCCGAGGCCGCCGGACAGGGCCGCGTCGTGCGCGCCGCGTTCCTGCACGAGGGCGACGCGGCCGGCATCAGCGCCAACTACGCCCAGCGCGAGCCCGACTGCGGCCCGCAGGAGCGCCGCGCCGCCGTCAGCGCCCGCTACTCCCACTGGCTCGCCGACCAGGCCCGCACCCACCACCTACCCGTCCTGGACTGCCGCCCCTACCCCACCCTCGCCGACCGCCTGCTCCGCGCCCTGGCCTGACCTGACCTGCCCCGGCCTGACCTGGCCCGGCCCGACCTGGCCCGACGAAAGGGGTCCACAGATGCTGATCGTGGTGAGCGGCGGGCCGGGCAGCGGGAAGACGACGCTGGCCCACGCGCTGGCGCAGCCGGGTGGACCCGGCAGTGGCCCGCGCCCGGATCCGGGCCCGCCTGACGACGCACCCGCGCCGCGCCGCGCACGCCGACCGCGCGCTCCTCGCCGCCCCGCCCGGCCCGGGCAACCTGCTGGACGACTTCACCCCGCCGTCCCTGCCGGTGCCGCACCTGCACGTGGACACCACCCGCGGCTACCGGCCGCCGCTGGCGGACATCGCCGCCTTCGCCACCGGGCCCGGGGGCTGACCGCCAGTTCGCCGGTGGTCCCGGCGGTTCGCCGGATCAATTCGGCTTAGCGGCAGTCGAGTTCCGATACCCGCAGGCACTCGACGAACTTCGCGCGGACGGCGCCTCCGCGGACCCGCCGCGCCCGGCCGTCCGTTTGCGGACAGCGCGCGAGGGGGAAGTCCCCGCGCCGGGCGCCGCTTGCGGGCGAGGCGCCGTGACCTCCGTGACCACCGCGGCGTCGGCCGCCACTCCGACGGCCGTACCCGGCTGGCCCGTCCGACAGGTTGTCAGCTCGCCCGTGTGGGCCGCCGGGATGACTTCTCCCGCGCGCCGGATCAGCCCAGATCAGCCCGGATAACACGGACGGCATAGTCATTTCGTCACCTTACGGCCGCATTCATGCCGTCATCCAAAAGTCCCGCGAGCACCCTGGGGAGTCCCCGATGCCCGAAGTCAGACGCCCCTGGGGCTTGGCCCGAGCCTTCGAAGCACCAGGCAGAGCCCTGGCCCGTCCGTCCAGGAGGACGGGCTCGGCGCGGCGCGGCTGGACGGGAATGCTGGCAGCCGTGCTGACGCTGGCGCCGGCGCCGCTCGTCCCGCTGCTGGCCGCCCCCGCCGCGCACGCGGCTCAGTCGTGCCCGGCGGATGCCGGCTACACCGACTGCCTGTCCTTCGCCTACACCGGAAGCGACCAGGACTTCACCGTCCCCACCGGGGTCTCCTCGATCAGGGCGAAGGTCTGGGGTGCGGGTGCGGCCGCCGACGGCGACACCGCCGCGGCCGGCCACGATCACGCGAACCGGCCGGGCGCCGCCGGCGCCTACGCGACCGCGCTGCTGGAGGTGACGGCCGGACAGCGGCTGACGGTGGTACCGGGCCAGGGCGGGCGGTCGCGTCCCGACGGCTCCGGCTCCCCGGCGGCCCGCGACGGTGGCGCCTCCGTCATCCGGTCGGGCCAGTCGCACACCCCCGCGGACACCCTGCTGGCAGCCGACGGCGGCACGGCCCCGGCCGCGAGCACGACGGCGACGGCGGCCGCGAGCGGCGACGGTGCTGCCGGGTCCAGTGCTGCCGGGTCCGGTCCTGAAGACGGGTCGCAAGGCCTCGCGCCTCACGTGACCGAGCGCCAGTACGTCACCGGGGCGGCCTTCGGCGGCTTCGCGCCGTCCACCACGGGCGTCAACGGCGCCGACGCCGGCGCCGACACCGGCACCAACACCGGCGCCGACGCGGCGAAGAGCGGCGGCGGCCACAGCGGCGACGGCGGCGACGGCCTCGTCGTGCTGGAGTGGAAGGACCCCGGCGCCGACGCCACGGCGGCGAAGGCCGACCCGTCAGCGGCCTCGGCGCCCGCCGGCCAGAGCAGCGCTCCAGGAGCCCCGGCCCCGGAGGCCACGCCATCCGCAGCGGCCGGTCCGGCCGCCCCGAGCAGCGCGGCCGCCCCGCCGAGCACCGCCCCGGTCGGCCGCCTGCCCCGGGCACCCGGCGACCCCCTGGACTGCACGGGCAACACGATCTACGCCATCCAGCGCGGCGCCTCCACCAGCGGGAACGGCACCCTGCTGGCCCTGGCCGCCGGCAGCGTCGGCGGATCCAGCGTGACCGCGACGACGGTCAGCACGCTCCCCGCCGGATCCGGCTTCACCAACGCCCTCGGGATCACCGACGGCGGCACCGCCGCCTACGTGGTCGACCAGACGCCGACCGTCGCCGGGTCCGTCAACGTGTACGGCTACAACGCGGCCACCCAGACCTGGACCACCTACACCGGAACCGCCGGCCCCACCACCGACTCCTTCGTCGCCGGCGCGGTGGACCCGGCCAACGGCATCTACTACTACGCCAGCTTCGAGCCCGGCACCGCGACCACGCCCGGCGTGGCCACCCTCTACGGCTTCAACACCACCACCAACACCGCGATCCCCGGCGTGATCGCCACGTTCAACCTGCCGGTCACCGGCGCCTCCGGCCCCAACGGCGACATCACCTTCGACGCGGCCGGCAACCTCTACGTCCTCTCCTCCGTCGGCACCGACGCCGCCATCGGCCGGGTCAACGGTCCGATCCCCACCACCGGGTCGGCCACCGGCGTGCCGCTGACCGACACGGTGCTGAGCACCCTGCCCAACCCGGACAGCAACTCGTTCAACGGGGCGGCCTTCGACAACGCCGGAACGCTCTACATCGAGTTCGCCACGGGGACCACCACCTTCCTGGAGCAGCTCAACCCGAACACCGGCGCGATCCTGGCCGGGCCCACGCCGTACTCCGACAACGCGTTCCTGTCCGTGGACCTCGGCGCCTGCTCCACCAACCCGACCCTGTCCCTGCAGAAGAACATCGTCGGCCGGTTCGCCTCCTCGACCACGTCGAACGACCAGTTCAACCTGGCGATCACCGGCGGCGGCATCACCCAGGGCAACACCGCCACCACGACCGGCACCAGCACCGGCGTCCAGTCACCCCCCGCCGGCCCGGTCATCGCCGTGTCGGGAACCACCTACACGCTGACCGAGACCGCCGCCTCCGGCAGCCTCGCCAACTACACCACCGCCTACGACTGCGTCGACACGGCCAACGGCAACGCCCCGGTCGCCTCGGGCACCGGCGCGACCACCTTCAACCTGCCGTTCCCGCCCACGGTGGAGAACAAGAACAGTCCGATGGTGCTCTGCACCTTCACCAACACCCCGGTCCCCGCGACGCCCTCGCTCACGATCATGAAGACCGCGTCGCCGACCACGGTCACGGCCGCAGGTCAGACCGTCGACTACAGCTTCCTGGTCACCAACACCGGGAACGTCACGCTGACCGACGTGACGGTGAACGAGACCGCGTTCTCGGGCACCGGCACCCCGCCCGTGATCACCTGCCCGGCCGGCGCCGCCTCCCTCGCCCCCGGCGCATCCGTCACCTGCACCGCCCCCTACACCGTCACGCAGGCCGACATCAACGCAGGCTCGATCACCAACACCGCGACAGCGACGGGCACACCGCCCACCGGCCCGCCGGTGACCTCACCGCCCTCCAACGCAACCGTCACGGCGACGCCCGCACCCGCACTCACCATCATGAAGACCGCCTCCCCGACCACCGTCACGGCCGCAGGTCAGGTCGTCGACTACAGCTTCCTCGTGACGAACACCGGCAACGTCACCCTCACCAACGTCACCGTGAACGAGACCGCGTTCTCCGGCACCGGCACCCCGCCCGTGATCACCTGCCCGGCCGGCGCCGCCTCACTCGCCCCCGGCGCGTCCGTGACCTGCACCGCCCCCTACACCGTCACGCAAGCCGACATCAACGCAGGCTCGATCACCAACACCGCGACGGCCACCGGCACTCCGCCCACCGGCCCGCCCGTGACGTCCCCGCCGTCCAACGCAACCGTCACCGCGACGGCCTCTCCGGCGCTCACCATCATGAAGACCGCCTCCCCCACCACGGTCACGGCCGCCGGGCAGGTCGTCGACTACAGCTTCCTGGTCACCAACACCGGCAACGTGACCCTCACCAACGTCACCGTGAACGAGACGGCGTTCTCCGGCACCGGCACCCCGCCCGTGATCACCTGCCCGGCCGGCGCTGCCTCACTCGCCCCCGGCGCGTCCGTGACCTGCACCGCCCCCTACACCGTCACGCAAGCCGACATCAACGCAGGCTCGATCACCAACACCGCAACGGCCACCGGCACTCCGCCCACCGGCCCGCCCGTGACGTCCCCGCCGTCCAACGCAACCGTCACCGCGACCTCCAACCCGGCACTCACCATCGCCAAGTCGGCCTCGCCGACCACGGTTTCGGCCGTCGGGCAGGTCGTCGACTACAGCTTCCTGGTCACCAACACCGGCGACGTGACCCTCACCAACGTCACCGTGAACGAGACGGCGTTCTCCGGCACCGGCACCCCGCCCGTGATCACGTGCCCGGCCGGCGCCGCCTCGCTGGCGCCGGGCGCGTCCGTGACCTGCACCGCCCCTTACACGGTGACGCAGGCTGATCTCAACGCGGGCTCGATCACCAACACCGCGACGGCGACGGGCACTCCGCCCACCGGCCCGCCGGTCACCTCACCGCCGTCCAACGCAACCGTCACCACGACCTCCAACCCCGCGCTCACCATCGTGAAGTCGGTGGACGCGACGGAACTGACCGCCGTCGGCCAGGTCCTGCACTACTCCTTCCTGGTGACCAACACCGGCAACGTGACCCTGACCAACGTCACCGTGAACGAGACCGCGTTCTCCGGCAGCGGCACGGCACCCCTGGTGACCTGCCCGGTAGGCGCCGCCTCGCTCGCGCCCGGCGCGTCCGTGACCTGCACCGCCACCTACACCGTCACGCAGGCCGACCTGAACAGCGGCAAGGTCGCCAACACCGCGACGGCGACGGGCACTCCGCCCGCCGGTCCGCCCGCGACGTCCCCGCCGTCCTCGACCAGCGTCCCGAACACCCCGGCCCCCGCGCTCACCGTGGTGAAGTCGGCCTCGCCGAGCACGGTCACGGCCGCAGGTCAGACCGTCGACTACTCCTTCCTGGTGACCAACACCGGGAGCGTCACCCTGACCGATGTGACGGTGAACGAGACGGCGTTCTCCGGTAGTGGGACGGCGCCCGTGGTGACCTGCCCGGCCGGCGCGGCCTCCCTCGCGCCCGGCGCGTCCGTGACCTGCACCGCCACCTACACCGTCACGCAGGCCGACCTGAACAGCGGGAAGATCACCAACACGGCGACGGCGACGGGCACTCCGCCGTCCGGTCCGCCGGTGACCTCACCGCCGTCCAGCGCGACGGTGACCGCGAAGCCGCCGCACGGCCACCTGCCGAGCACCGGGGCTGACACCCGGCTGGCCGGGCTGGCGGGGAGCCTCCTGCTCCTCGGCGGTGGGCTGGCGCTGGTGACACGCCGCAACCGTCGTCACGGCTAGCAACGACGACTGACGGCGGCGGTCCCCGGGGCGTGAGCTCCGGGGACCGCCGCCGTTCTGTGCCCGCCCGTCCGTCCGCCCCTCACCTGAGAGACGGGCCGGCGACGGAGCGATCCTCAGCCGAACGGATGAACCTCCGCCGCAGCCAGGCCCGCCGAGCCCGCGCCGCCCGCGCCGGCACGGTAAGACAGGCCGGGCCCCTCCGCGGTGACACCGGTGTGATCGTTCCTGGCGCCGCCCACAGCCGAAGGAAGAAGAGATGCGCGAAACCAAGCACAAGGCCCGAGCGGGTGCCGCCGTCGGCATCGCCCTGCTCGCCCTCGCCGCCCTGTCCGGCTGCCGCCAGCCCCACAACGGCGACAGCCAGGACGTGCAGGCCGCTGCGGCGGCTCCCCCCGAGGCCGGTGCGAGCAGCGGCGAGATCGCCGTGCTGGAGCAGCCGACGCTCCCGCCGCCGTCGTCCGTCGCCAACGACCAGGAGAAGCGCAAGCAGGTCACCATCGGCACCTGCGAGGCGACCAAGGACGGCTGGCGCGCAGCAGGCACCGCGGTGAACCCTGGTGACCGGGAGGCGGATTACCGGATCGTCGTCTACTTCACCTCGGCGAAGGCCACGGTGCTCGCCCTCGGCGACACGGCGGTGAACGTCAAGGCGGGGCAGAGCGGGGCGTGGGAGGTGCGGCAGGCGTTCCACGCGCCGCAGGGGACCCTGTGTGTCCTGCGGGGCGTCAGCTGAGCGCCCGCCGCCGGGCGGTCTAGCGCGGCGGGGGCCGGTTCTCGTCGCAGGTGGTGCGCTGGCCGTGGAGGAGGAGGGGGACGGCGCGGCTGGCGAGGGCTTCGGCGGCGCGGGCGGCCTGGGCGGGGGCCATGACGTCCGGGAGCTCGTGGGCGGGGACGAAGCGGGCGCCGAACAGGCCGCTGCGGTGCCGGGGCGGGACGGTCAGACTGTCGGCGGCGTGCTCGGTGACGGTGCCGCCGTCGAAGACCAGGTTGAGGCGCTCCAGGTAACGGTCGGCGGGGGTGAAGTCGACCGCGAGGACGTCGGCGAGGCGCAGGTTGAGGCCGGTCTCGGCGAGGAGGTGGCGGGCGGCGGCGAGGTTCGGGGGCTCGTTGGGCTGGGCGGCGCCGCCCGGGAGGAGGAGGCCGTCCATGTAGTCCGGGTCGACGAGCAGCACGTCGCCGCGCGGGTTGCGCACGAGGACGAGGCAGCCGAGCCGGCACACCGGCGGCTTGGCGAGCAGGCGGGGGTCTTGCATCGGGGGTTCACTTCCTGAGGGCGGCGAGGAGTACGAGGGAGAAGCCTGCCCACCACAGCAGGCGGACCAGGAGTTCAGCCGTCACGCGTCAGGCGCTCGTAGCGCAGGCCCTTGCGCAACAGGTCCACGACCCGCAGGAGTTCGAACGGGCGGGCGCAGCCCAGGCCGATCAGGTAGCAGCCGGTCCTGCGGCCGTACTCCCAGTCGACTTCGACGGAGGGCAACTTCACCCCGCCCAGGGCGAGGACGGCGGTCAGGTCGTCGACGACGTCGGCCGCCTGCCGCCGCTGGTCGGCCGTGGCGCGATAGACCTTCTCCCCCATCACGCCCCCACCTGCCGTCGGAC
>NZ_JBEOUK010000086.1:0-11597 GCF_040304045.1 Kitasatospora sp. NPDC094016 | reverse complement strand
CCCCCACCCACGACAACCAACACACCAAACTCACCATCACCTTCACCACCACCCCCCACGGCTGGCCCACCCTCCTCCCCAAACACACCATCCCCAACCAACACACCAAAGCCACCCACAACGCCCTCACCAACCTCAACCACCAACTCACACAAACCAACAACACCACAAACACAAACACAGACAGGAGCACCTCGTGACCACCACCACTGACGTCGCCATCACCGACCTCACCACCACCACCCCCGACGGCGCCCGCCTCACCGTCGCCATCCACCACCCCGCCCACATCGACCCGCGCGACGTCACGACCCCCACCAGCACGCCCCTGATCGTCCTCGCCCACGGCTGGGGCGCCACCCACACCGTCTGGCACGCCACCGCCCAGCTGCTCGCCGCCCAGGGCCACACCGTCGTCGCCTACGACCAGCGCGGCCACGGCACCAGCACCCTTGGCGACAAGGCCCTCACCATCCAGCAGCTCGGGCACGACCTCGCCACCGTCGCCGACGCCCTCGCCCCTCACCGACCCGTCGTCATCGCCGGCCACTCAGGCGGCGGTTACGCCGCGCTCGCCTACGCCACCCAGCTCTACGCCGACGACCCCCGGACCGCGCCCCAGCGCCTCGTCGGCCTCCTCCTCGCCGCGAGCGCCGCCGACGACCAGCAGACCCCTCCGGGCGAGCTCCGCATCATGAAGACGAAGGCCTTCCAGCGCGCCCTCAAGAACCCCCGGCTCGGCCGCCAGCTCCTCAAGAAGACCCTCCACCCGAACACCCCTACTCACACCCAGGAGACCAACCGCCGACTCTTCGCCAACACCAACCCCCACACCCGTCTCACCACCTTCGCCTCCACCAGCACCATGGACCACACCCCCCACCTCCGGAACGTCACCACCCCCACCACGATCCTCCGTGGCACCCACGACACCTCCGTCGGCCAGACCCACATCCGCACCCTCCAGACCCACCTCCCCAACACCACCGTCGACACCCTCTCCGACGCCGGCCACATCCTCCCGCTCGAAGCCCCTCACCAACTCGCCCGCCAGATCCACCAGCTCACACTCGCTTCGCAGCGGTGACCACCTCCTCCCTCACCACCGAGCTGGGCAGGCTCCTGCCGCCAACCGTCCACTGCACCGAGGCCTTCGGGCCGCCGCCGCAGGGCGCGCTCCTTCCTGCGGAGCGCGCCCACATCAGTGGCCGATCGCCCCGCAGGCAGCGGCAGTTCACCGCCGCCCGTACGCTCGCCCACCGTGCTCTCGCCCAGCTCGGCCACCCTCCGGTCCCGCTGCTCCCGGGGCCGGGCGGGGCACCCGAGTGGCCGTCGGGGACCGTCGGAAGCATCACTCACTGCGACGGTTACACCGCTTGCGCTGCGGCGCACGCGGCCGATGTCATCTCACTCGGCATCGACGCCGAGCCTGCTCTGCCGCTCCCCGACGGGGTCCTCGTTCTCACCGCTTCCGAGGACGAGCGTCACCGGCTCGACCGGCTGCCTCACGGCCAAGTCCCCTGGGATCGACTGCTCTTCAGCGCCAAGGAGGCCACCTACAAGGCCTGCTACCCGATCACCCGACGATGGACCGGCCTGGCCGGCATCACCGTGCGCCTCCAGCCCGACCGCACCTTCACCGCCCACCACCCCCACCTGCCCGGTCCCTGCCACGGCCGCTGGAGCACCACCGGTGCCATCCTCCTCACAACCCTCGCCATCCCGCACGGGACCACGACCGGTTGAGCGCGCAGCGCCGCAGCACCCCAGCCCCCCAGCACCGCGAATCGGCCGTCAGCGGGCCTACAGGGCGAGCGCCATTCCCTCGTCGGCCGCGATGATCTCTCCACGGAACCCGGCCCGCGCGTCGGCCACCGAGAGCGCCCGGTCGCTGCCGGGCCAGAAGTGGGTGAGGAGCAGCCGCCTGGCCCCGGCCCGGGCCGCCCAGGTGCCCGCTTCGGCTGCGCTCAGCAGGTGCGGATCGGCGTCCGCCGGCCGGCTCTGGAGGGTGGCTCCGGCGATGAACAGGTCTGCTGCCGCGGCCAGTCGGGCGAGGGCAGGGTCCGGTCCCGCGTCGCCGCTGTAGGCCAGGACCAGACCCGGGGCGCTGAGCCGGATTCCGGCGTGGGGGACGTGGTGCGGGAGGAGTTCGGTGTCGAGCCGGAGCGGCCCGACCCGGTGGCTCGCCGGGAGCGGGTGGACGTCGAAGACGTCGTGCAGGTCTTCGGTCGGTTCCATGGCCTGGACCCGTCCGATCACTCCGGGGGTGCAGTACAGCGGGAGGCGGGGGCCCCGCTGTTGCGCGAAGTAGCGGGCGCGACTGAGCGCGCTGAGGTCGGCACAGTGGTCGGGGTGTTCGTGGGTGATCACGACGGCGTCCAGGTCCTCGGCGGCGCAGTGGTCCAGCAGCCGCGGGAGGGTTGCGTAGCCGAGGTCCAGCGCGAGGCGGAACCCGTCGTACTCCAGCAGGAAGCCGCTGGCGCCCCGGCCGGCCTCAGGCCAGGCCCCACATGTCCCCAGTACCGTCAGTCTGCGCACCGGTCGATACTCTCACGGGTGCTGGCGAGGTCCCTCTGACGGGCTTCGCCATGGAGCCGGCCGTGGAGGACGGCGAATGATGCGGCGCCCTGGCCTTTGAAGGACTCTCAAGCGCCCGGGCCCGCCCCGCTCTCCCCCGACATGGCGGAGGGTCGAGGCCGACGCGGGGACGAGGGGATGAAGGGGCGCGGGGACGAGGCGGCAGCTGACGGATCCGGTCAGAGGAGGCCGAGGGACAGGGAGCCCCGGCCCATGGAATGGCACGCACGCTCACGCTCATCGCCGCCGCCCTCGCCTACCCCGCTTGGGCGCCCGCCCTCAACCGGTGGGGCCGACCGGGCCGTTGCCGCCGGTGCGCACCGCTTCGATGAAGCCGGTGGTGCTCGGGCCCGAGCCGGGCGGGAAGGGGCGGCCGTACGCGGCGGCGACCTCGTCGAGCAGGGTGAGCCGGGTGTTCCAGCCGTGGGCGTCGAGCCACTCGTGGGTCTGGGGGCCGAGGCCGCCCTGCCACAGGTCGGTGATGTGGGCGAGGGTCGGGTCCTGCGGGGTGCTGGTCACGTCCCGGCCCTTTTCGAGCAGCAGTCGGCTGCCCGGGGCGGAGAGGGTGCCGACGGCGGTGAGCAGGCCGGCCGCCTGGTCGGCGGTGAGGTAGACCAGCAGCCCTTCGGCCAGCCAGGCGGTGGGCCGCTCCGGGTCGAGGCCGGCTCCGACGAGGCGGCGCGGCCAGTCCGGGTCCAGCAGGTCGCCGGGCAGCGTGGTGCGTTCGCCGGCCGGGTCGGCGCCGAGTTCGTCCAGGACCTGCTGCTTGAAGGTCAGGACGGGTGCGAGGTCGAGTTCGAAGAGGTGGGTGCCAACCGGCCAGTCGAGCCGGTAGGCGCGGGCGTCCAGGCCTGCCGCGAGCAGGACGACCTGGTCCGCGCCGGCGGCGAGCAGGCGGTCGTCGTAGAAGCGGGTCCGCAGGATGCCGTGGACCACCAGGCCTCTGGCGAGGCCGCTCGCCGGTCCCGAGGTGGGCATCGGCATGCCGGAGGCGGTGACGAAGGCGGCGGCGTAGGGGTCGGTGAAGAGCGGTTCGGGGCGGGAGCTCTCGTAGGCGCGCACCAGCGCGACGGACAGGGCCGTACGGGAGACCGGGCTCAGCGGGTCGGTGGTCGTCATGCCCGGGAATCTACCCCGGCGGCGAGTCGGCCGCTCCGGCGATCCCCTCACGGGCCCGGACGGTCACCTGGCCTGCGGGGAAAGCGACTTGATGCAACGCCACGAGCTCACGTCAACAGGTGACGCCAGCGGTCGGCGGAATCCATCATGTCCCGGATGACGCGTTCCAGGAACGTCCCGCCCCTGGCCAGCCGCTGCCCCACGGGGCTGTCGGGCCCGAACTCCGCCGCGGCCGTCATCGCGATCCCCGCCGTCCCGAGCGTCTCCCGCGAGCCGATCATGATCGAGTGGTACCAGGCCTCGTCGTCGACCACGTAGATGTCGCGACGCCGCTGCGGGTCGCGTTCGCGCCGGACGTATCCGTGCTGGACCAGGTAGTTCACGGCCACGGAGACGGAGGCCGCACTGACGTTGAGCCTGCGGGTCAGCTCGGCCGCGGTGCGCCTGCCGTCCTCGGACAGCAGCAGGTCGACGTGCACGCGCGCCGTCATCCTCGGCAGCCCCGTCCTGACCGCCATCTCGATGATCTCCTCTCCCGTCGGGCTGTCCGAGGGCCCGTCCGCGGGCGGCGGCACCGGGGTGCCGCGCCGCGCGCGCTGGACCGTCGCCCGGTGCGCCTGTTCGGGCCGGTAGCCGCTGGGGCCGCCGTTGCGCCCGATCTCCCGGCTGATCGTCGACGTCGGCCGGTCGAGCCGCCTGGCGATCTCGGCGTAGGACAGCCCGTCGGCGAGTCCGGCCGCGATGCGCTGGCGGTCCTGCTGGGTCAGTCGTCCTCCTGGCATGCCGCCAGTATTGCCTTCGCATTCATTCATTGCAATGCGGCATTGCATTCGACTCCAGCGTCATTGCATCAATTTACCGCTGCTGTACTGGGAAAACTCCTATCGCTCATTGCGACCATGGTGAATGCAACGTAGCTTTCGAATAGTCCCGAAGACGCATTTGCGCGAGATGAGGAACGGTCATGGGTGAATCCGTCCACACCGTCACCACGCTGCCGACGGCGCGCCCGCCCGGCTGCCCCTTCGACCCGCCGGCCGAGCTGACCGACGCCCGACGGCACGGCCCGATCAGCCGCTACACCCACCCCGGCGGGGCGGCCGGTTGGCTGGTCACCGGGTACGAGCTGGTCAGGTCGGTCCTGGCCGACCCGCGGTTCAGCTCGCGCAAGGAGCTCATCAACGTGGGCGACTTCGAGATTCCTCCGGCGCCGCCCGGCGAGTTCCTCCTCATGGACGACCCGCAGCACGGGCGCTACCGGAAGCCGCTGGTGGGCAAGTTCACCGTGCGGCGGATGCGACTGCTCGCCGAGCGCATCGAGCAGATCACCGCCGAGTGCCTGGACGCCATGGAGGCGGCCGGGCCGTCGGCGGACCTGGTGACCGCGTTCGCCAAGCCCATCCCCGCCATCGTGATCTGCGAGCTGCTGGGCGTGCCGTACGAGGACCGCGGCTCCTTCCAGGAGCAGATCGACTCGTTCATGAACGGGGAGACGAGCGACGAGGAGCTGATCGCGGCCTACACCGCGACCCAGCGGTACCTCGCGGAGCTGGTGGCCGCCAAGCGCGCGAACCCCACCGACGACGTGCTCAGCGATCTCATGGACAGCGACCTCACCGATGAGGAGCTGAGGGGCGTCAGCCTGATCCTGCTGGCGGCCGGGCTCGACACCACCACGAACATGCTGGCGCTGGGCACCTTCGCGCTGCTGCAGAACCCGGCGCAGTTGGCCGACCTGCGCTCCGACCCCACGCTCACCGGCCGGGCCGTCGAGGAACTGCTGCGGTACCTGAGCGTCGCCAAGTCGTTCATGAGGACGGCGCTGGAGGACGTCGAGTTGGGCGGCCAGAGCATCAAGGCCGGCACGACGGTCATCCTGTCGTACAGCACTGCCAACCGCGACCCCGAGCGCTTCGCCGATCCCCACGTGCTCGACTTCCGTCGGCAGTACGCCGGGCACCTGGCCTTCGGCCACGGCGTCCACCAGTGCCTGGGGCAGCAGCTGGCCCGCGTCGAGCTGAGCGTCGCGCTCTCCGCGCTGGTCAAACGCTTCCCCACGCTGCGCCTGGCCGTACCGGCGGAGGAGGTCGGCCTGCGGCCGGAGACCGCGGACATCTACGGGGTGAAGAGCCTCCCGGTCACCTGGGACGCGTGACCGGGAACCGGCCCGGGCGAGGTCGGGGCCAGGCCCGGGCGAGGTCGGGGCCAGGGCCAGGGTCCGGGTCGGGACCGGGGGACCCGCCCGGACGGAGGAGCCCGACACGTCGCGTGGCCCGGCACACCCACGGAGGGTGTGCCGGGCCGTCGGCGCCACCGGGTTCAGGGGGTGTAGCTCACCCAGCCGCTCAGGGCGGTGGTGTTCGGCGGGCAGTAGACGCGCACGTTCAGGAAGGTGGTGTACGGGCCCACGGTGTGGGTGGAGCTGTCGGAACAGCTCACGTTGACCCACCACTTGGTGGTTCCGGTGCCCGAGCAGGAGATGTTGAAGTACTGCTGGGTGCCGTCGCTCCCGAACGTGCCGGTGCTGCAGTTGATGCTCTGCAGCGCGTCCGGGGAGGTGGTCTGCGCCTGTGCGGCCGGGGCCGCGGCGAGGCCCAGCGCCGTGGCCGTGGCGAACGCCGCGAGGCTGCCCGCGATCCTGTTCCTGGTCCGGTTGTTCACAGCTGTCCGTCCTCGGGGTCGGTGGTGCGCGTGGGGGCGCCGGGCGGCGACTCGGAGAGCAGCCCGGCGCCCTGTCTGCGGTGACTTTAGGGAGCGGTCGGATCCGCGAGCATATGACGGCGGAAAATGCGCCTGTCCCGGCCTGGTCAGGCCTCTTGGCCCGTCGATCACGAATTCCTGCGACGGGGCACCGCCGATGGGGCGGCCGAGGTGGTCCGCCGGCGCCCGGAACGGCCGAAAACACCCGGGCACCGGCGTACCGTCCGCACCCCGGCATGGCACAAGTCCGTTACAGCGGCGTCAGGTTCCTCCCGCCCCGCACGCGTGCCTGGCATCATCCAAGTCCGTGCCGCCCCCGGAGCCGCCCACGGCGTGCCGGGGCGTCGGCCCGCATGGCGACCGACGTCCAGCCAAGGGGGAGTCCGATGACGCTGTTCGGCAAGCGGCCGGGCCCGCAGGACGCCCGGCCGCGCGGGCGGGTCACCGCACTGAGGCTGCGGGGCGTGGTGCAGGCCCTGCTCGTGCTGCTCGGCCTGTCCGCGGTCGGCCTCGGGTTCGCGCGGTTCGTCGACGCGTACCACGAGGGGTGGGCGTACCGCGGCGCCCCGGTCTGCGGCGCTCCGGCGATCGGGCCCGGGGTGGACTGCACGCTGCGGGAGAGCGGGCGGGTGACGAAGAGGACGGTGCAGCGGGACGGCGACTCGACCTCGTACACCCTGACCGTGGCCCGCGAGAAGGCTCCGACCGGCGCCTACGACGTCGGGGAGGCGTTCTACGACGACGTGCGGACCGACACGGTCGTGAACCTGACGGTCTGGAGGGGCCAGGTGGTCGAGGTCGACTACCAGGGGCACCGGGCCCGCAATCCGCACACCCTGTGGCTGGCCATCATGAAGCTGGCGCTGCTGGTCGGCGCGGGCACGGCCCTGGTCACGGGCGGCCTGCTCGGGCCGAACGTGCGCTCCTGGTGGATCCCGGCCGGGATGTCCGTACCCGTGGCGGTCACCACGCTGGTGGGTGCCGCCATGCTCCTCCTGATGGACTGGCCGCTGCCCGTGACCGTGGTCCTGGCCGTCCTGGCCTGGCTGCTCGCGGTCTCCGTCGTCAGCGGAATGTCCGCGGAGTAGTGGCCCGAAGCGGATCCGGAATGCCGCTCACAGGTTGTCAGGTTCTCAACATGGGAAATAGGCTGCCACCTCCCGTTCACGCCACCACCGGGGAGACCACCCATGCCCAGCAGTACCAGGAGCCGCAGGACCAGAACCGCCGCGACCCTCCTCACCGCCGCCCTGGCCGCGGCCCTCCTCGGCGGCGCCCCCGCGCTCGCCGCACCCGGAGCCCCGCCCGGGACGACGACGGGCGACGCCCCCATAGCCGCTCCGGCGGACGGCCGGCACCCCGTCGAGGTGTTCGGCGAGGACGGTGGCATCTCCCGGGCCCTCGTCCCCGGCGGCTCCCCGTACACGGCCGGCTCCCGCGCCCAGGGCGTGGCCCCGCTCCGGGACGACGGCGACGTCACCGCGCTGGTGCGCAACGGCGATCCGGCCGCCAAGCTCGACGTGGTGGTCATCGGCGACGGCTACGCGGCGCAGGAACAGGAGAAGTTCCGCAGCGACGCGGCCGAGAAGTGGCGCGAGATCACCGCCGTCGAGCCGTACGCCACCTACCGCAACCTGTTCAACGTCTGGGCGGTGTCGGCCGTTTCGCCCGAGTCGGGCGTCTCCGGGGATCCGGACCAGACGACCGTCCGGCACACCGCGCTGGGCTCGTACTTCTGGTGCGACGGGGTGGAGCGGCTGCTCTGCGTGGACGAGAAGGCGGTCGAGCGCTACGCGGCCAAGGCCCCGCAGGCGGACCTGGTGATCGTGGTGGCCAACAGCACCAAGTACGGCGGCGCGGGCTACAACGACGTGAAGTCCCCGCTCGGCTACGAGGGCATCGCCACCGTGGCGGGCGGCAACGCGAAGTCCGGGCAGATCGCGGTGCACGAGACCGGGCACTCGCTGGGCAAGCTCGCCGACGAGTACGCGTACGACGGCCAGGGCACCTACCAGGGCGCGGAGCCGGCCGAGGCCAACATCAGCACGCTGACCGCCGACCGGATGCGCGCCCAGGGCACCAAGTGGTCCCGCTGGCTCGGCCGGACGTCGCCCGACGGCGGGACGGTCGGCGCCTACGAGGGCGGCGGCTACTACCCGACGGGGCTCTACCGACCGACCGACAACTCGATCATGCGCTCGCTCGGGCGGGAGTTCAACCTGCCCGGACGGGAGGCGATGATCGCCGGCTTCTACCGCCACGCGACCCCGCTGACGAGCCCCGTCTCCACCGACACCCGGCTCACCGCCGCCAGCCGCCTCACCGTCGACCTGCCCGTCCCGGGCACCCGGCTGCGCTGGTTCCTGGACGGGCGCGAGCTGACCGGGCAGCGCGGGCGCACCGCGCCCAACCTCGCCGCCCTCCACCCGGGCGGACCCCGCTCCCGGCCGCACCTGCTCACGGCCGTCGCCACCGACCCCACCCCGGCGGTGATCGACCCGGCGCTGCGCGAGCACCTGACCGGCAGCCTGTCCTGGCTGGTGACGCTCTGACGCGCGTCCACCACGGCTAGGCCCTGTCCGGCCGATCTTGCCGGGCCCACGACGCCGGGCATCCCGCCTGGACGCACGCCCGAATCGCCCAAGTACGCCCAGTACGAGGACGATCCGGGCGCACGCCCAGCCGGGCGCCCAACGCCGCGGGCTGATCCGCCAAGATCGACCGGACAGGGCCTAAGGCCCCGGGCCCGGCAGCACGGTGTGCCGGGCCCGGGGCCTGTCGTCCGCGCCTACCGCCCGCCCTCTCCCGGCCTGCGCGGGGGGTTGCGCCGCAGCGGGGCCAGTTCGCGGGCCAGCGTCCGCACGTCCACGGCTATCCGCGCCGCGAGTTCGCCCGGCCCCGCGTCGCCCGGCAGGCGCCGGGACCAGGAACGCGCCTTGGCCGGACCGTCCTGGACCATGTCGAAGTTCAGTCGCACCGCCCCGGCCGCGTCGGCCAGGGTCACCAGGATCCGGGTGTCCGCGAGGTCGATCGTGACCTCGTTCCCGATGCACGAGCACGCCACCAGACCCTCGATGTCCTCCTCCGCCAGATATCTGGCCAGGGGAACCGCTCTCCCCCGGATCAGGTACGGACGTACCACCGCCACCACAGACCCCGCCCCCTCTCCAGCCCACCGGACACGCCGACCACCGTACGGCCCGGCAGCGGCGCAAGCGCGCCGCAACGACCGGGCCCGCCCATGCTCCACCCATAGCCCCCGGATCGCCAAGTCCATGACGTCCCAGGCGACTTGACCGACAGCACTGGCCCGGCGCACCGGCGCACGCCCCGGCGCACTCGGGCGCCCCTCCACCAGCCCGGCAGCAGCAGGAGCGCCGCACCCGGAACGCACGAACGCCCGCCCGCACGAGGCGGACGGGCATCCCCGCGGCCGCGCAGCCCTATGGCGCGCGGCCGGGCCGCTCAGCGGCCCAGGCGGCTGAACCGGCCGTGCAGGACCAGCGAGCGGCTCAGGGCCGCCAGGCCCGCCGTGCAGAGCAGTGTGCGGAGCATGTTGGCAGCGACCCAGGTGCCCTCGAACTTGGCGCGCACGCCCGCGAAGTCGTGGATCTGGGACGGGTCGCCGGCCGCCGCCAGCTCGTTGTTGAGCGGGATGTTGACGCCCATCGTGACCATCAGCGCCACCACGTACAGCACCGTCGCTCCGGCCGCCCACAGTGCCGCCCGGCGCCGGCCGGCCTTGTGCTGGAGCCAGGCCGCCACGCCGGTGGCGGCGAAGGCCCCGACGAAGACCAGGCCGAACATCCCGTTCTCGATCGACGAGTTGATGTGCTGCATCGCCGTGACGTACGTCCGGTCGTCCCCGGCCGCGAGGCCGGGCATCACCGACACGTCGAAGGCGAAGAACAGGCCCGCCATCAGGCCCATCGCGATGGTGGCGCCCGCGAGGACGGGCCCGGCGGCACGGCTCTGCCCGGCGGTTCCGCCGAGCGGTGAACTCCCCGGCCGCACGCCGCCGACGGCCGACGGGACGGCGTACGACACCGGTGCCGACCTCTGATCCGAACGCATCACAGGACCCCTTTTCACTCTCCCGGCCCCGCAGGGCGCGGCGCCGGCGAACAGCGGAACGAACGACACCACCCACCGTGCGATGCCACCCGCAACGGAATCGCGACAACCGGAACCCCGCTACGCGCCGGGGCACTTGCAGCGCCGGAGAGTGCCGGGGGGAGTTCGGAAGGGGCCTGCGGTCACAGAACCGGGTTCAGGGTGCGCCGGTACCGGCGCTCCAGCACCGTGCGCCCGATCAGCCGCACCGGGCCCGGGATGGTGGCCGACACGGCCCGCACGGACGCCGCGTCCGCGCCGTCGAACATCCACGGCTGCAGGTACGTCATGACCTGCCCCGGCGCGCTCTGGATGATCCGCCGCTCCACCCGCAGGTACTCGTCCACCGGCAGGCCCGCGATCGCCGGGAACACCACCGGCTCCTCGTGCCCCAGGTGCTCGCGGATCAGGTTCTCGAACCCCGCCGCGGCCTCGGGCAGTTCGGCGATCCGGCGGGCGGACAGCACGTCCGCGACCCGGCGCATCGTCCGGTCGAGCGCTTCGTGGTCCTGCTCCAGGATGCCGCCGCCGTCGAAGCCGGCCAGCCGCTCGCGCAGGAAGGGCCAGAGGATCTCGTCCTCGCTGTGGTGGTGCCAGTCGATGACGGCCCGTAGCCGGCCGAACCAGTCCGCCAGGGCCGCCGCGGGACCCCAGCCGCCCGCGGACGAACCCCGGGCGGCGGCCGCGCTCAGCCGCGCGGCGTCCCGGCGCATCGCCACGTGCATCAGCCCGAAGCCCCGGATGTGCCCGGGCAGCGCGCCCACGCCCCGCTCGCTCGACCAGACCTGCTTGCCGTCCGACATGGCCAAACCTCCACTGTTATGTCCGGATACACGACCGACGCCCGTGCGGCGGCGGCCTGTTCGGGCCGCCACCGGCGGGCCGGATCACACGTTCCACACGCCCGAGGCGGCGGCCTCGCGGGCGAAGTCGGCGAAGTCCCGCGGCTCACGCCCCAACGCCCGCCGCACCCCGTCCCCCAACGAAGCGTTGCGACCGTCCAGGATCACCGAGAACAACTCCGCGAAGTCCCCCGGCAGACCCGCCTCCTCCAACACCCCCCGGTACGCCGCCTCCGACACCGCCTC
>NZ_JBEOUK010000085.1:0-12496 GCF_040304045.1 Kitasatospora sp. NPDC094016 | reverse complement strand
GATGAGGTGTTGGAGGAGGTCCAGGGCCTGGCCGAAGGTCAGGCCCTGGACAGGGCTTTTGGGAGGGCCCGCTGTTCGGTGAGGAACAGGTGGGCGGCGCTGACGAGGGTGACGTGGCGGTGCCAGCCGATGAAGGAGCGTCCCTCGAAGTGGTCCAGGCCCAGGCGGGTCTTCAGCTCGCGGTAGTCGTGTTCGATCCGCCAGCGTGACTTCGCCAGCCGGACCAGGTCCCTGGCGGGGATGTCAGCGGGCAGGTTGGAGATCCAGTATTTGACCGGTTCCGCCTCGCCTTCCGGCCACTGGGCGATCAACCAGGTGAGCGGGATCGTGCCGTCGTCGGCCGGCTTGGGACGCCGCCCGGCGAGGCGGACCCGCAGCAGGACGAAGTGCGAGCTCATCGCGGCTTTCGAGCCCTTGCGCCAGGTCACGCTCCGCCCGGCCCCGCGGCCGGCGGCCAGCACGTGCTCGCGCAGGGGGATCGGGCGGGTGCGGTAACGCGGCAGGGGCCGCGGGCCCAGGCCCCCGTAGGCGGGCCGGTGCGGTTCGGCATCCTCGCCGTGGGCGGTCATCTCGCCCTTGGCCTGCAGCACGTAGGCCAGGCGGCGGTCCTCCAGCCCGTGGCGGAAGTCGGCGTTCGCGCCGTAGGCGGTGTCCGCGACCAGTACGGCGGGCCGCAGTCCCGACTGCGCGAGTTCGTCGAGCATGTCCAGCGCCAGGGCCCACTTCGGCCGGTGGTGTTCGTCCTCGGGGATCCGGCAGGCCGCCCGCCGGCCGGCCGCCTCGGGTCCGTCCCAGGACTCGGGCAGGAACAGGCGCCAGGACAGCGGGCAGGAGGCGGTGTCGGAGAGCGCGTGGACGCTGACGCCGATCTGGCAGTTGCCGACCTTGCCCAGGGTGCCCGAGTACTGCCGGGCGACCCCGGGCGAGGCCTTGCCGTCCTTGGGGAAACCGGTGTCGTCCACGGCCCACACCTCGGGCCGCACCGCCCGCACGGCCCGCCTGGCCAGCCTGGCCCGGACGTCCTCGACCGGCCAGGTCGAGGACGTCATGAACTGCTGCAACGCCTGATGATCGACGCCCAGGCGCTCGGCCATCGGCTGCATCGACTTGCGCCGACCCTCCAGCAGCAACCCCCGCAGATACAGCCCGCCCTTGGCCCGCTGATCACGCCGGGCCAAGGGCGCGAACACCTCGGCCGCGAACTCCTCCAACCGACCCCGCCACACAGCAAGCTCCCCAGCCCTCATACGACCAGAGAACTACCGACCACACGATGCGACAAGCCTCCTAACAAAGCACTACTAGGCCCTGTCCGGCCGATCTTGCCGGGCCCGCGACGCCGGGCATCCCGCCTGGACGCACGCCCGAATCGCCCAAGTACGCCCAGTACGAGGACGATCCGGGCGCACGCCCAGCCGGGCGCGTAATGGGGGTACCTCCCGGCCGAAGGCTGGGGGAGCCGCGGGCTGATCCGCCAAGCTCGACCGGACAGGGCCTAGCGGTCCCGCGAGGTCAGGGCGTCTCGGACGACCCGGACGACCCGGACGGCTAGGACGACTAGGACGTCTCCGGGGTCCAGTCGGCGAAGGCGACGACCTCCTTGAGGAAGCCGCGCACGCTCAGGAACTGGGACAGGTGCTCGCGGTGCTCGTCGCAGGCGAGCCAGGTCTTGCGGCGGTCCGGGGTGTGCAGCTTGGGGTTGTTCCACACCAGCACCCAACGGGCGTTCGCCCGGCAGCCCTTGGCGGAGCAGATCGGCGTCTGCGGGGTGTCCATCGGGTCGTCCTCAGCGCTAGGCGGGTGGTCTGCACCGCCAGTGTTTCACGTGCTCCGCGCGGCCCGGAGTGAGCCCGCCCGGATCCGGGCATGGCGACGCCGGGCAGCCACGGGGGGAGCCGCCCGGCGTCGGTCCGTCGCTCCGACGGGGGATGCGGAGCGCGTACGCAGTATGTCACGCCAGGGGCCTCGGTTGGGGAGGTCTTGCATGATTAATCTGAGCTTCTTCTGAGCTTTCTTCAAGCCAGATTTTCTCGAAACGGCGCGAAACGGACGGTCAGTTCGGGCCCTGTGAAGGATCGGTGGCAGCGGTCTTTGCCCCTCCTGTACCAGGGGCCCCATCTGCCCCACCCCTCCCGCCCGTCCCACCGGGGCCGAGCATCAGCGGGGTGTCCAGCGGGATGTCGAAGGTGCTCGGCAGCCCCGGCGCCCGCTCCCGGCCCGCGTTGGCGATCAGGACGGCGAAGTACGGCAGCAGCACGGCGCCGGCCAGCGCCGCGAACGCCAGCCACCGCTGGACGTCCCACAGCACCACGGCGAGCAGCACGCAGACCGTCCGGAGCAGCATCGAGACCACGTAGCGGCGCTGCCGCCCGCGGACGTCCTCGGTGAGGCTGCTCCGCGCTCCCGTGATCCGGTGGACCTGCTGTCCACCGTCGGCGCTCTTGCCCATGTCGTACCGCCCTCGTCCACGCTCCCGCGCGACTCGCCGCGCGGCCTCCTCACGGTACGCCTGGGCGGCGGGGACGACGAGACCGGGTGGGGCGGACCCACCCGGTCGGGTGTGCGAGGGGACTGTCCGGCCGATCGGGACGGGTAATCGGGACGGGCAGTCGGAACGGTGGGGCGAGGGGCCTCACGACCGCCGGGAGAGGAACTGCGGCGGGACGGCGTCGGTGAGCCAGACACCGTTGTCGCTGATCCGGAACTCGTGGCCGGCCGCCGCCATCGCGGCCGCGTTCACGGTGAGCACCACCGGGCGGCCGTGCCGGGCACCGACCCGCACCGCCGTCTCGGTGTCCGCGGACAGGTGGACGTCCTGCCGGGCCATCGGGCGCAGGCCCTCCCGGAAGATCGACGCCAGGTGGCGGTCGGCGGTGCCGTGGTAGAGCACCGGGGGCGGCACGGCGGCGGCCAGGCCGAGGTCGACCGCCACCGTGTGGCCCTGGTTGGCGCGGATCGAGAGACCGTCCGCGGAGTAGCCGAAGCGGCGTTTGTTGTTGGTCGCCACCAGGTGGTCCAGATCGGCCCTGGTCAGCCGGTTGCCCTTGGCCGCGAGGGCCGTGAGGAGCACGTCGATCCGGACCCAGCCGGACTCGTCCAGCGTGACGCCCACCCGCTCCGGCTCGTGCCGCAGGATGCGCGACAGCATCTTGCTCGTCTTGACCAGCCGCTTCTCGTCCATCATGTCTCTCGTATCCCCCCGTTGGTCAGTGGCTATGAGGCCTGGCTGACCGAACTCATGTTGAAGTCCGCGACACGCACGGGTGGCATCGCGGTGCGGGTGAAGTAGTCGCTCCACTCGCGGGGCAGGCAGCGCTCGGTGCGGCCCGCCTCGGTGATCCGGTCCAGCAGGTCCACCGGGGACTCGTTGAACCGGAAGTTGTTGACCGCGCCGACGACTTCGCCGTTCTCGACCAGGTAGACGCCGTCCCTGGTCAGACCGGTGAGCAGCATCGTCGCCGGGTCCACCTCGCGGATGTACCAGAGGCAGGTGAGCAGCAGGCCGCGCTCGGTGCGGGCGATCATCTCGTCCAGGGTCGGCGCGGTGTCCTGGCCGGCCGTTTCCAGCACCAGGTTGTCGCCGAACGGGCGCAGCGGCAGGCCGGTGAGTCCGGCGGAGTGGCGGCTGGTGACCAGGTCGGTCAGCACGCCCTCGCGGATCCACTCCGTGGCGTCGATCGGCAGGCCGTTGTCGAAGACCGAGACGTTCCCGCCGGTCGAGTGCGCGAGGACGAACGGCGCCGACTCCAGGCCGGGTTCGGCCGGGTCCGTGCGCAGCGTGAGCGGCAGCCCGGCGAGCTTGTCGCCGATCCGGGTGCCGCCGCCGGGCTTGGAGAAGACGGTGCGGCCCTCGTGGGCGTCGCGGCCGACGGCGGACCAGGCGAGGCAGAGCATCAGGTCGGCGACGGCCGAGGGCGGCAGCAGCGTCTCGTACCGGCCGGCCGGCAGGTCCACCTTGCGGGCGCCCCAGCCGAGGCGCTTGGTCAGCTCGGTGTGCAGGGCGGTGACGTCCACGTCGGAGAAGTCCCGGGTGGCGGCGCCGGCCCAGGCGGAGCCGGACAGGTCGGCGGTCTTGGCGTTGATCTCGACCATGCCGGTCGGCTGGTCGTGGCGCAGCCGCAGGCCGGTGGAGGTGCCCAGGTAGCTGCTGGTCACCTCGTGCCGGGCGAAGCCGTACAGCAGTTCGCCCTGGGCGGCGGCCCGGGCGAAGGCCTCGCCGAGGGCCGGGCCGAAGGCGTCGAACACCGCGATCGAGGTCTCGGCGGGCGGCCGGGTGAAGTCCGGGGAGGACGGTCGGTCGGCCACCAGCGGCTGGGCGTCCTCGGCCGGGCCGGCCGCGCGGGCGGCCTCCTCGGCGGCGCGGACCAGGCCCTCCACCTCGTCCGGGGTGACGGCCTCGCGGGAGACCACACCGGAGGCGGTGCCCTCGGCCCCGGCCACGGTGGCGATCACGGTGAGGCGGCGGCCGCGGGTGACGCCGTTGGTGGTCAGCGAGTTGCCGGCCCAGCGCAGGTTGGCGGTGGACTCCTCGTCGGCGATCACCACGCAGCCGTCGGCGCGGGAGAGGCCGAGTGCCAGCTCGACCAGTTCGTGGGGCTGCATCGCGGTCATCAGTGACCCGCCTCCTGCTGGGTGTTGAGCACGTTGACGTTGCGGAACAGCGCCGACGGGCAGCCGTGGCTGACCGCCGCGATCTGGCCGGGCTGCGCCTTGCCGCAGTTGAAGGCGCCGCCGAGGACGTAGGTCTGCGGGCCGCCGACCGCCGTCATCGAGCCCCAGAAGTCGGTGGTGGTCGCCTGGTAGGCGAAGTCCTTGACCTGGCCGGCGAGTTCGCCGTTCCTGATGGCGTAGGCGCGCTGGCCGGTGAACTGGAAGTTGTAGCGCTGCATGTCGATCGACCAGGAGCGGTCGCCGACGATGTACAGGCCGTTCTCCACCCCGGCGAACAGGCCCTCGGTGTCCGGGCCGCCGGCGGCGGGCTGGAGCGAGACGTTGGCCATCCGCTGCACCGGCACGTGGGCCGGGGAGTCCGCGAAGGCGCAGCCGTTGGAGCGCTCGAAGCCCTTCAGCTCGGCCATGCCGCGGTCGAGCTGGTACCCGACCAGGGTGCCGTCCTTGACGAGGTCCCAGGACTGGGTGGCGACGCCCTCGTCGTCGTAGCCGATCGTGGACAGGCCGTGCTCGGCGGTGCGGTCGCCGGTGACGTGCATCAGCTCGGAGCCGTACCTGAGCGAGCCGAGCTGGTCGAAGGTGGCGAAGGAGGTGCCGGCGTAGGCGGCCTCGTAGCCGAGGGCGCGGTCCAGCTCGGTGGCGTGGCCGATCGACTCGTGGATGGTCAGCCAGAGGTTGGACGGGTCGATGACCAGGTCGTAGCGGCCGGCCCGGACGCTCGGCGCCTTCATCTTCTCGGCCAGCAGGGTGGGCAGTTCGGCGAGTTCGGCGTCCCAGTCCCAGCCCGCCGCGGGCAGGCCCCGGCCGTCGGGGGACGGCCCCCGGACGCCGGTGAGGTACTCGAAGCCGCGCCCGACCGGCGGGGCCAGCGTGCGCATCGAGTCGAAGGCCCCGGTGCGTTCGTCCACCGAGGTGGCCTCCAGCGTGGGGTGCAGCCGGATCCGCTGCTGGGTGGTGACGGTGCCCGCGGTGTCCGCGTAGAACTTGTTCTCCTGGACGGTCAGCAGGCTCGCCTGGACGTGCGAGACGCCCTCGGCGGCCAGCAGCCGCGAACTCCACTCGGCGAGCAGCGCGGTCTTCTCCGCGTCCGGCACCTCGAAGGGGTTCACCTCGTACGAGGAGACCCAGGTGGCGTCCAGGTACACCGGCTCGTCGGCCAGCTCGACCCGCTCGGCGGAGCCGGCGGCCCGGCTGATCCCGCCGGACAGCCGGGCCACCGCGACGGCCTGCTCGGCGACCCGCGCCGCCGCGTCGGTGGTGAGGTCCACCCCGGCGGCGAAGCCCCAGGCGCCGTCCAGCAGCACCCGTACGGCGAAGCCGAGTTGCACGCTGTCGGAGGTGCCGGCCGGGCGGGCGTCGCGCAGCCGCCAGGAGGCGCTGCGGACCCGCTCCAGGCGGAAGTCGGCGTGGGTGGCCCCGAGTTCGCGGGCCCGGGTGAGGGCGGCGTCGGCGAGGGTGCGCAGCGGGAAGGCGAGGAACAGCGGGTCGACGGCGCGCCCGTGCGGGGCGCCGACGCTGTCGGCCGGAGGGATCGGAGGCAATCGTGCTCCCTGGTCGCGGAGGGTGGCGGTGCGGCGCCACACAGGGGCGCCCGCACCGCATCATGGCCGGTCCAGGGGGTTTCGGCCAGCGCATTTCGGCCGGTGCGCCGCCGTGGTGGCCGGTCGGTCAGCCGACGATCTCCCACCAGCCGTCCAGCTCCGGCGGGTTGTCCACGTCGACCCGCTCGCCGGGGCGCGGCACGGCCAGCGGGACGGCCTGCGCCTTGGCCTCGACCAGCAGCCGCTCGATCGGCTCGGCCCACGGGTGCAGGCCCAGGTTGAAGGTGCACCAGTGCACCGGCACCAGCAGGCCCGCCTGGAGGTCGCGGTGGGCGCGCACGGCGTCCTCGGGCGTCATGTGGATGTCGGCCCAGGCGGCGTCGTAGGCGCCGATCTGCACCAGCGCGGCGTCGAAGGGGCCGTGCCGGTCGCCGATCCGGGCGTAGCCCTCGAAGTAGCCGGAGTCGCCGGTGTAGAAGACCTTGCGGTCGGGGCCGGCGATCACCCAGGAGCCCCACAGGGTGGTGTTGCGGGTCAGGCCGCGGCCGGAGAAGTGGTGCGCCGAGGTGAGGGTGAGCACCAGGTCGCCGAGGGTGCAGGTCTCGTCCCAGTCCAGCTCGATGATGCGGTGCTCCGGGACGCCCCAGCGGCGCAGGTGGCCGCCGATGCCCAGCGGCACCGCGAACGGCGCGGACTGGCTGCGCACCAGGCGCTTGACCGTCGCCATGTCCAGGTGGTCGTAGTGGTCGTGCGAGATCAGCACGGCGTCGACCTGCGGCAGCTCCTCCAGTTCCACCGGCACCGGGTGCAGCCGCTTGGGGCCGACGTGCGCGGCGGGGGAGCAGCGCTCGCTCCAGATCGGGTCGAGCAGCACCCGGGAGCCCTCGATCTCCACCAGCGCGGAGGCGTGCCCGTACCAGGTGATCGCCACGCCCTCGGCGGCCGGGCCGGGGCCGCCGGCGGGGCGGACGGTCGGCACGGGGTGGGCGGGGACGCGGCCCTCGCGCTCGAACAGCATCCGGCGGATGGTGCCGCGGTCGATGTCCGGGGCGGTGGTGGCCCGGGCCAGGGTGGAGGGGGCGTTGTGGAAGACGCCGTCGCGGTACTGCGGCGAGTCGCGCACCCGCTCCTCGTGCTCGCCGTCCGGCCGCCGGCCGAACGCCGCCGGCAGGTCGCGCAGCGACCAGGCGGCCGCTCCCAGGCCGGCCGCGAGGGCGGTCAGGGCCAGCAGCCGTCCGTTTCGGTGGGTGCTCCTGGGCCGTGCCTTGGTCATGCGCCCTGCCTTCGTTCCTCGCGGGACCCTTCGGGGGATCGGTACGGCCGGTCCCGGGTCGGCCCACACCACGGGGGCAACGGGTGCGCGGGGCCGTGTTGTTCCCGTACGGCGGCGCTGGCTCGGCTCCGGCGGCGGTTCGGTCGGGGCGGCTGAGCAGGTGCGGGGCGCTGCGGGTACGGATTGTCGGATTGCGACAGTTCCTCCGGTGCGGCGCTGTGGGAGCCCGATGCGCCGACACCGCCGACCGCCCGATAGCGTCACACTGCGTACGCGTTCCGACGTACGTCCGCACACACGGAGAGAGGTGGATCGTTGAGCCGCTCGGTTCTCGTCACCGGAGGAAACCGGGGCATCGGCCTCGCGATCGCCCAGGCCTTCGCCGAGGCGGGTGACAAGGTCGCCATCACCAGCCGCTCGGGCGAGGTGCCCGAGGCCCTGGAGAAGTACGACGTCCTCGCGGTGCGCTGCGACATCACGGACGCCGCGCAGGTCGACGCCGCCTTCACCGAGATCGAGGAGAAGCACGGCGCGGTCCAGGTGCTGGTCGCCAACGCGGGCATCACCAACGACACCCTGCTGCTGCGCATGTCCGAGGAGGACTTCACCTCCGTCCTGGACACCAACCTGACCGGCGCCTTCCGGGTGGTCAAGCGCGCCTCGAAGCTGATGATGCGCGCCCGCAAGGGCCGCGTCGTGCTGATCTCGTCCGTGGTGGGCCTGTCCGGTTCGCCGGGCCAGTCGAACTACGCGGCGTCCAAGGCGGGCCTGGTCGGCTTCGCCCGGTCGCTGGCGCGTGAGCTGGGCCCGCGCAACATCACCGTCAACGTGGTCGCCCCCGGCTTCGTCGACACCGACATGACCGCTGTGCTCAGCGACGAGCGCCGCGCGGAGATCGTCTCGGGCGTGCCGCTGGGCCGCTACGCGTCGCCCGCCGAGGTCGCCTCCACCGTGCGGTTCCTCGGTTCGGACGAGGCCGCGTACATCACCGGAGCCGTCATTCCCGTCGACGGCGGATTGGGCATGGGTCACTGAGCATGACTGGAATCCTCGAGGGCAAGCGCATCCTGATCACGGGTGTGCTGATGGAGTCCTCCATCGCCTTCCACGCCGCCAAGCTCGCCCAGGAGCAGGGTGCGGAGATCATCCTCACCGCGTTCCCGCGCCCGAGCCTGACCGAGCGGATCGCCAAGAAGCTGCCGAAGCCGGTCACCGTCCTGCCGCTGGACGTCTCCAGCGAGGAGGAGCTGGCGGGCATCGCCGACACGGTCCGCGAGCACCTGCCGACCCTGGACGGCATCGTCCACTCGATCGGCTTCGCCCCGCAGGACGCCCTGGGCGGCAACTTCCTGGACACCCCGTGGGAGTCCGTGGCCACCGCGATGAACGTCTCGGCGTTCTCGCTGAAGTCGCTGACCATGGCGCTGCTGCCGCTGATGCAGGACGGCGGCTCGGTCGTCGGCCTCACCTTCGACGCGCAGTTCGCCTGGCCGCAGTACGACTGGATGGGCCCGGCCAAGGCCGCCCTGGAGTCGACCAACCGCTACCTGGCGCGCTACCTGGGCGAGCGGGACATCCGCTGCAACCTGATCTCGGCCGGCCCGCTCGGTTCGATGGCCGCCAAGTCCATCCCGGGCTTCGGCGACCTGGCGGACACCTGGAACCACCGCTCCCCGCTGAAGTGGGACCTGAGCGACCCGGAGCCGGCCGGCCGCGGCATCGTCGCGCTGCTGTCGGACTGGTTCCCGAAGACCACCGGCGAGATCATCCACGTCGACGGCGGTCTGCACGCCATCGGCGCCTGACCGCTCCGCCGCACACCGCTGCCCGGCACCCTCGTGGGGGTGCCGGGCAGCGGCGTTCCGGCGTTCCAGGACGTTCCGGGGCGCCTCAGGCGTCGGCGGGGGTGCACGCGCCGATGGCGCGGCCGGCCTCGACGGAGGCGCGCTGGGCGTCGCCGGCCCGGATGGCGTCCAGGATGGTGGCGTGCCCGATGTAGCGCTCGGCGATCAGCTCGGGGCCGACGTCGTGCCGCAGGTGGGCGCGGGTGACCTCGCCGAGGTCGGCGTAGACGGCGGCCAGCACGTCGTTGTGGGCGGCGGCGACGACGGCCTGGTGGAACGCGGCGTCGGCCTGGATGAAGTCCTCGGCGTCGCCGGAGTGCCAGGCGCTCTCGCGGCGGCCCAGCGCGGCGTCCAGCAGGCCGAGGTCGCGGTCGGTGCGGCGGGCCGCGGCGAGGCCGGCCGCGGAGGTCTCCAGGGCGGCCCGCAGCTCGGCGACCTGCGCCTGGTCGGCGTCGGCGAAGCGGCGGTGCATGACCCCGGCCAGCTCGCTGGTGGCGAGCACGTAGGTGCCGGAGCCCTGGCGGATGTCGAGCAGCCCGTTGTGGGCGAGGGCGCGGACGGCCTCGCGGACGGTGTTGCGGGCGACGCCGAGCTGTTCGACGAGCGCGGCCTCGGTGGGGATGCGTGAGCCGACGGGCCACTCCCCGGAGGTGATCTGGGCGCGCAGCTGCGCGATCACCTGGTCGGACAGCGGGGTGCGCCTCGGCGAGGACAGCGCCACGGGTACTCCTTGCGGCTACGGTTCGATGGACGGGGCCGGCGGGTGGGAGGGCCGGCGTCCGGTGGGGGTGCGGGTCGGCACATCATGCCAATTCGAAGGTGCGCCGATTCATCCCATCATTCTATGATGGTGCCCATGCCTCCCGCAGCAGACACCACCGCCTCCCCACGAACCGAGGCCCGGCCGCAGACCGAGCGGCCCTCCACACCCTCCTCCGGCAAGTACCTGGGCTGGCTGTTCGCCGTCGCGATCGCCGCCGCCGCCTTCAACCTGCGCCCCGTGGTCACCAGCCTCGGGCCGCTGCTCGACCAGGTCCGCGCCGACCTCGGGATGAACCCGACGCTCGCCGGGCTGCTCACCGCCGTCCCGTCGCTCTGCTTCGGCCTGTTCGGCTTCGCCGCGCCCTCGATGGCCCGGCGGATCGGCCCGATCGCCGTGATCACCGCCGGCATGGGCGCGATCACCCTGGGCGTGCTCTCCCGCTCCTTCGCCGGCGGTACCGCGGTGTTCCTGCTGCTGACGGCGCTCGCGCTGGCCGGTGTGGCGGTCTCCAACGTGCTGATCCCGGTGGTGATCAAGCGCTACTTCCCGGACAAGGTCGGTCCGATGATCGGCCTGTACTCGATGGCGCTGTCGGCCGGCACCGCGCTGGCCGCCGCCGTCACCGTGCCGATGACCAGCGCGCTCGGCGGCGACTGGCGCTACGGCCTGGGCGTCTGGGCCGGTCTCGCCGCGCTGGCCCTGCTGCTCTGGCTCCCGGTGCTGCTGACCAAGCGCGAGCGCGGCGAACGCGCGGGCGGGGCGGCCGCCGCCAGGCTGCCGATCACCCGCAGCCGGACGGCCTGGGCGATGGCCTGCTTCTTCGGCCTCCAGGCCACCGGCGCCTACGTGGTGATGGGCTGGCTGCCGAAGATCTTCCAGGACGCCGGTGTCGACAAGGGCACCTCCGGGGTGCTGCTCGCGGTGACCATGGTGATCGGCGTGCCGGTCTCCTTCGTGCTGCCCAACCTGGCCGCCCGCCGCGGCGACCAGCGGCTGTTCGTCGTCGTGCTGGCCGCCTGCGGCATCGCCGGGTACGCCGGGCTGGCGCTGGCCCCGGCCGGCGCGTCGTGGCTCTGGGCGGTCCTGGTGGGCCTGTCCAACTGCGCCTTCCCGCTGGTGCTGACGATGATCGGGCTGCGCGCCCGCACCGCCGGCGGGGTCGCCCAGCTCTCCGCCTTCGCCCAGGGCGTCGGCTACCTGATCTCCATCCCCGGCCCGATCCTGATCGGCCGGATCTACCAGATGACCGGCGAGTGGTACGGCCCGCTGGGCTTCCTGGCGCTGCTGCTGGTGCCGCAGATGCTGTTCGGCCTGCGGGCCGCGATGGCCCGGCACATCGAGGACGAGGCGGTCCACCCCGTGGCGCAGGTCAAGGCCTGACCAAGGGACGGCCAACCCCGAGGGGTCGGTGACCGACGGGCGTGTCCGGGGTGGAAGAATCCCGGACATGCCCGTTCTCGATCCCAACCCGACCGACGGCCGCAAGCAGCTCGGACAGATCGCCCTGGCGATCGCCGGCATCGTGGTGCTGGTGGCGATCATCGCCTCCGTCGCCGCCGCCATAGGCTGATCCGGTCCGTTCCCCCCCCGCGTAGCACCGCCGTCCACCGGCCACCGCCGTTTATCGGAAGGCCGGACGAACGGCGGATGATGACACCCGCCACCCCTGCGAGTGGCGGCATCCGGGAGCGCCGCGCCCCGGAGCGGCTTTTCTGCCAAGCTTGCTGGGTATGAGCGCCGACACGTCCCGCAGGATCATCGTTCTCCGCCATGCCAAGGCCGACTGGCCCAACGGCGTGGACGACCATGAGCGGCCGTTGGCCGACCGGGGCCGTCACCAGGCCCCGGACGCCGGCCGCTGGCTGGTCGACTCCGGCATCAACCCCGAGTACGTGCTCTGCTCCACCGCGCTGCGCACCCGCGAGACGTGGAAGCTGGCGGCGCACGAGCTGCCGAAGCGGGCCCGCAGGACCGTGTACGAGGACCGGATCTACGAGGCCAGCCCCGGCGAGATCATCGCCGTCCTCCAGGAGACCCCGGAGGAGTACGCGGACGTGGTGCTGGTCGGGCACAACCCCGGCGTGCTGGGCCTGACCCAGATCCTGGCCGGGGACGCGGGCGACCGGGACGCGCTGGAGCGGCTGCGGCTCGGCGGCTTCCCGACGGCGGCGATCGCGGTGCTCAGCTTCAGCGGCTCGTGGAAGGGCGTCGAGCCGGGCGTGGCCGCGCTGGTCTCGTACCACACGCCGCAGGACTGACCTCGTCCGGAGCCCCGGCTTCCGTACGGGCTCCCGGGCTCCGGGCTTCGAGCCCGGCACCCCCCGCCCCGGACGAACCCGCTGAGCCCGCTGAGCCGTCTGAGCCCGCTGAACCCGACGAGCTCGACGAACCCGAGGAACCCGAG
>NZ_JBEOUK010000084.1:15280-15377 GCF_040304045.1 Kitasatospora sp. NPDC094016 | reverse complement strand
GGTACTGCAGGGGGGACCCTGTGGGAGAGTAGGACGCCGCCGAACAATCATTCACAGAGAACCCCCATCCGGGAGACCGGATGGGGGTTCTTTGCGT
>NZ_JBEOUK010000084.1:0-15183 GCF_040304045.1 Kitasatospora sp. NPDC094016 | reverse complement strand
CGTTTCCGGCCCATGGGAGCACCTCACCTGGGTCCCCACGAAAGCCGGATGGGGGTTCTTTGCGTTTCCGGCCCATGGGAGCACCTCACCTGGGTCCCCACGAAAGCCGGATGGGGGTTCTTTGCGTTTCCGGCCCATGGGAGCACCTCACCTGGGTCCTCACCTGGGTCCCCACGAAAGTTCGAAAAAGTTCGGCCGGCCATGTCGAGAACCCGTGGCTGGCTCCGTCCCCGGGGTGAGCGCGGCCACAATGGGTCGCACCAGCACCGAGGAGAACATCATGGCCAAGTACCTGCTGCTCAAGCACTACCGAGGCGCCCCGGCTCCGGTCAACAACGTGCCCATGGACCGATGGACGCCCGAGGAGATCTCGGCGCACGTGAAGTACATGCAGGACTTCGCAGACCGGCTGGAGAAGACCGGCGAGTTCGTCGAAGGCCTGGCACTCGCTCCCGAGGGGACGTTCGTCCGGTACGACGGCGAGGGGCGCCCGCCGGTGACCGACGGCCCGTTCGCCGAGACCAAGGACCTGATCGCCGGCTGGATGGTGATCGACGTCGACAGCTACGAGCGCGCCGTCGAGCTGGCCGGGGAACTGTCGGCCGCTCCTGGGGCGGGCGGGCGGCCGATCCACGAGTGGCTGGAGCTGCGTCCGTTCCTGGCCGCGCCGCCCACCGTCACCGAGTGACCTCCCCGGTGGACGAAGTCCTGCTCCGGAGCCTCGCGCCGAGCGTGCTCGGTATCCTCGTCCGCCGCGGAGCCGACTTCGCGGCGGCCGAGGATGCCGTGCAGGACGCCCTGGTCGAGGCGGTCCGCGTCTGGCCGGCCGATCCGCCGCGGGACCCGAAGGGCTGGCTGGTCACCGTGGCCTGGCGCCGGTTCCTCGACGGGGCCCGGGCGGACGCGGCCCGCCGCCGACGCGAGGACCGGGTCGAGGAGGAACCGGAGCCGGGGCCCGCGTCCGCGGTGGACGACACGCTCCAGCTCTACTTCCTGTGCGCGCACCCGTCGTTGACGCCGTCGTCGGCGGTCGCGCTCACGTTGCGCGCGGTGGGCGGGCTGACCACCCGCCAGATCGCCCAGGCCTACCTGGTGCCCGAGGCGACGATGGCCCAGCGAATCAGCCGGGCCAAGCGGACCGTCTCGGGGGTGCGGTTCGACCGGCCCGGCGATGTCGCCACCGTGCTGCGCGTCCTCTACCTGGTCTTCAACGAGGGCTACTCCGGGGACGTCGACCTCGCCGCCGAGGCCATCCGGCTGACCCGGCAGCTCGCGGAGGCGATCGACCACCCCGAGGTGGCGGGGCTGCTCGCGCTGATGCTGCTCCACCATGCCCGGCGCGGGACCCGGACCGCGTCCGACGGGAGCCTGGTGCCGCTCGCCGAGCAGGACCGTGGCCGGTGGGACACCGGGTTGATCGCCGAGGGCGTCGGGATCCTGCAAGCGGCCCTGGGCCGCGACCGGCTGGGCGAGTTCCAGGCCCAGGCCGCCATCGCGGCCCTCCATGCCGACGCGCCCAGCGCGGAGGAGACCGACCGGGTGCAGATCGTCGAGTGGTACGACGAGCTCGCCCGTCTGACGGAGAGCCCGGTCGTCCGGCTCAACCGCGCGGTGGCCGTCGGTGAGGCCGACGGGCCGCGCGCCGGGCTGGCGGCGCTCGGGGAGCTGGACGGTTCGCTGCCCCGCCACACGGCGGTGGCGGCGTACCTCCACGAGCGCGACGGCGACTTGGAGACGGCGGCCCGGCTGTACGCCGAGGCGGCCCACCAGGCCCCCAACCTCGCCGAGCGCGACCACCTCGTGCGCCAGGCCGCCCGGCTCAACTCCCGTCGGTCCGACTGACGGACCGAACAGGTGGCGCGGCGTCACCACGGCCTGCCCGTCGCAGGGATGGGACCAAGGGGCGGCACCGCCCGTACGGCGAGGCTCAGAGGCGGCCGGCGGCCTTGAGCGCGAGGTAGGTGTCGGCGAGGGCGGGGGCGAGCTGGGTGGGGGAGGCGTCGAGGACGGTGACGCCGTGGCGGGTGAGGAGGTCGGCGGTGGCGCGGCGGTCGGCGCGGGTCTGTTCGGCGGCGGCGGCGCCGTAGACGGCTTCCAGGGTGCCGCGGCCGGCGGCGAGGGCGTCCAGGTGGGGGTCGGCGACGGAGGCCAGGACGACCTCGTGGCGCTTGGTGAGCAGCGGCAGCAGCGGGCGCAGGCCGTCCTCGACCGGGGCCGTGTCGAGCCCGGTGAGCAGGACGATCAGCGAGCGGTGCGGTGCCATCTTGAGGGCGGTGGCGACCAGTGCGCGCATGTCGGTCTCGTGCAGGGCCGGTTGGAGGGAGGCCATCGCGTGGGTGAAGGCCGGCAGGATCTCGCTGGGCGAGCTGCCGGCGACCGCGACGCGCTTGCGGGCGTCGTGGGCGAGCAGGTCGACCCGGTCGCCGGCGCGGGTGGCGAGGGCGGTGAGCAGCAGGGCGGCGTCGAGGGCGGCGTCGAGGCGGGGTGCGTCGCCGACCCGGCCGGCGGAGGTGCGGCCCGTGTCGAGGACGACGAGGATGTGCCGGTCGCGTTCGGGGCGCCAGGTGCGGACGGCGACGGTGTTGCGTCGGGCGCTGGCCCGCCAGTCGATGGAGCGGACGTCGTCGCCGGGCAGGTACTCGCGCAGGGAGTCGAACTCGGTGCCCTGGCCCCTGGTCAGGACCGAGGTGCGGCCGTCGAGTTCGCGCAGCCGCGCGAGCCGGGAGGGCAGGTGCTTGCGGCTGTTGAACGGGGGCAGGGCGCGGACCGTCCAGGGCAGGTGGTGCGAGCCCTGGCGGCCGGCCAGGCCGAGCGGCCCGAGCGAACGGACCGTCACCCGCCGGGCGTGGTGGTCGCCGCGGCGGGTCGGGGTGAGCACGGTGGCGGCCCGCCGCCGCTCGCCGGCGGGGACGTGCAGGGTGTGCCGGGAGGCGGCCTCGGCGGTGCCCGGCCGCCAGGCGGACGGGGCCCAGGCGTCGCGGATCCGGGCCCGCAGGGGCCGCCCGGAGGGGTTGGTGACGGTCAGTTCGACGGAGGCGGGTTCGCCGAGCCGGACGGTGGTGTCGCCGCCCCGGCCGAGTTCCAGGCTGCGGACGGGGGCGGCGAGCACCAGGTCGATCACGGCGGCGAGCAGCACGGTGCCGGTGACGAGGCCGATCCCGGCCCAGGACGGCAGCAACAGGCCCACGACGAGCGTGCCGAGCGCGGCGAGCAGGGCGGTTCGCCCGGTGAGGGCCATGCGGTGCGCTCCTTCGGGAACGGGCGGTTCAGCGGGGGGCGGGCGTCTGGGTGAGGACGGCCTGGATGACGGAGTCGGCGGTGACGCCCTCCATCTCGGCCTCGGCGCGCAGCGCGACGCGGTGCCGCAGGGTGGGCAGGGCCAGGGCCTTGACGTCGTCGGGGGTGACGTAGTCGCGACCGGCGAGCCAGGCCCAGGCGCGGGAGGCGGCCAGCAGGGCGGTGGCACCGCGCGGGGAGACGCCGATGGACAGCGACGGGGACTGCCGGGTGGCCCGGCAGAGGTCGACGATGTACGCGAGGATCTCGGGGGAGACGGTCAGTTTGGCGATCTGCTCGCGGGCGGCGGCGAGGTGCGCGGGCCCGGCGACCGGGCGGACGCCGGCGGCGGCGAGGTCGCGGGGGTCGAAGCCGGCGGCGTGCCGGGACAGGACCTGGAACTCCTGGTCCCGGTCGGGCAGCGGCAGGACCAGCTTGAGCAGGAAGCGGTCCAGTTGGGCCTCGGGCAGCGGGTAGGTGCCCTCGTACTCGACCGGGTTCTGGGTCGCGGCGACCAGGAACGGGACGGGCAGCGCGCGCGGCACGCCGTCGACGGTGACCTGGTGCTCCTCCATGGCCTCCAGCAGGGCGGCCTGGGTCTTCGGCGGGGTGCGGTTGATCTCGTCGGCGAGCAGCAGGTTGGTGAAGACCGGGCCGGGCTGGAAGGAGAACTCGGCGGTGCGGGCGTCGTAGACGAGGGAGCCGGTGACGTCGCCGGGCATCAGGTCGGGGGTGAACTGGATGCGCTTGGTGTCCAGGTTGAGCGCGGTGGACAGGGTGCGGACCAGCAGGGTCTTGGCGACGCCGGGGACGCCCTCCAGCAGGACGTGGCCGCCGCAGAGCAGGGCGACGACGAGGCCGGTGACGGCGGCGTCCTGGCCGACCACGGCCTTGCCGATCTCGGCGCGCAGGGCGGTGAGCGCGGCGCGCGGGTCGGCGGCGGTGTCGGGGGTGCCCGGGGTGGCAGCCGCCGCGCCGGGGGTGCTGGACGGGGTGGCGGTGGCCTGTTCGGTCACGGGTTCCGTACCTGCCTTTCGAGGGCGTCGAGGTCGTCGGCGAGCCGCAGCAGTGCGGTGTCGTCGGTCGGGGGCGGGCCGAAGAGGAGGGCCCGGACGTCGCCGGCGGGCTGCTCGGGGAGGCGGTCGGCCACGGCCGCGCAGAGGGTGTCGGGGTCGGGCGCGCCGGCGTGGAGCGGGACGCCCAGGGCCGGGGCGAGGCGGTGCGCGGCGGCCCGGCGCAGGGCCTCGGCGGCGCGGCCGCGGGCCTTGGCCCGGCGGTAGAGCCGGGCGCGGCCCTCGGTGGTCTCGGCGGCGCGGACCACCACGGGCAGGTTCTCGCTGATCACGGGGCCGAGTCGGCGGCCGCGCCAGAGGGCGGTCAGGACGGCGGCGGCGGCGAGCTGGTAGCCGGCCCAGCGCCAGCCGTCCGGGATGTAGTCGCCGAAGGTCTTGTCCCGGGTGCCCTGGGCGAGCGGGACGCTGTAGTCGGGCAGGTGCCAGGTGAGGCGGGGCTGGGAGCCGAGCAGGCCGAGGGCGAGCGCGGCGTTGCCGTCCTTGGCGAGCTGCTCGTTGTGCAGGAAGGCGCCGGTGCCGAGCACGATGACGTCGCCGCCGGCGGTCGGGGCGCTGACCAGCGGGTAGCCGTGGCCGCGCGGGTAGCAGCCGGCGCCGCGGCTGCCGCTGGTGTAGAGCATTCCGCCGATCTCGGCGCTGCCGGCCCGCACGGCCTCGGTGAGTGGGCACTGTGCGGCGGTGCTGCGGACGGAGGCGTAGGAGGGTCCGCCGTCCTCGTCGGAGGGGCGGATGCCGGGGGCCAGGGCGCTGAGTGCGGCCGGGCCGGGGGCGATGAGGACGAGCCGGCTGTGCCGGGCTGCGGCGATGGCGCGCAGTTCGGCGGGGCCGAGCAGGTCGGGCTCGGGCAGGACGAGGGTGTCGGCGCCGCCCGGGTGGCCGGTGAGGTCGGTGGTGAGGTCGGTCTTGAGGCCCTGGTGTTCGAGCAGCGCGAGGACGGCGTGGCTGCCGTCCTGGTCGTAGGAGCGCGGGTCGAGCGGCGGGTAGCGGCGGTCCTGGCCGAGGGCGGCCACGGCGGTGGCGCCGATCAGCAGGATGGCGAGGACGAGCAGGTACCAGCGGGCCCGGCGCCAGAGGCCGCGGCTGGTGGGGGCGAGGCTGGTCGTGGCCGTCCCATCGGGGACAGGGGTGGCGGGCGGCTGCGGCGCGGGCGGCGCGGGGGTGGTGCTGGTCATGCCGCTCCTCCCAGGGCCGGGCGGGCGCGTTCCAGGGTCCGGTCGAGCTCGCGCAGCAGCTGGTACGCGGCCTGGTCGGCGGTGCGCTCGCCGTAGGCGATGTCGTCGAAGGTGCGGGCGGCGGCGGCCAGGGCGGCGGCGTGGTCGGGCAGGGCCCGGCCGGCCTCGGTGGCGGCCTCGTCGGCGGTGCGGCCGGGGCGGACGTCGAGCAGGGTGCGTTCCTCCAGGGCCCGGACCAGGGCTCGCATCTGCGCGCGGACGGCCTCGTTCCAGTGCCCGGCGGCGGCGTGCCGTTCGGCGTCGGCCCGGTACTGGCCGGCGCCGCGCGGTCCTTCGACGCCGTAGACGTCGAGGACGGTGCGGGCCGCGCGCCGCGGCGCGCCGAGGCGCCACCAGAGGGCGGCGCCGATCAGCACGGCGACGATCAGGAAGAGCACCAGACCGGTGGTGCCGCTGGTGCCGCTGCCGGAGATGCTGTCGAGCGCGTCGGTGATGTGGTCGTTGAGCCAGGTCATGACCCGTTCCAGGACGCTCGGGTCGTGCTTGTGGTACTCGGCGTTGAGCAGCTCGTCGCGGGCGGCGTCGCGGGCCGGGTCACGCGGGACGGTGACCGGGGCGCCGCCCGCGACGAGGAGCCTGTCCCCCCAGGTAGGCATCCGGGTCAGCGCCTCGCGGGGGGTCGGCCGGCCTGGTCGCCCCAGCCGGTGGCGCCGGGCTCGGCGAGGCCGGCGGCGCGGGCGAGTTCGATGTCCAGGGCCTCGCGGCGGATCCGCTGGTCCACGTAGACGAGGACGCCGAGGGCGGCCCGGAAGGGGATGGTGAGGGTGGCGGCGATGATGCCGGCGATCGCGGTGGTGATCAGCATCGCGGTGGGCTCGTGGGCCGCGCTGAGGTCGACCTGGCGGTCGAGGTCGCTGAAACCGAGGACGAGTCCGGCGAAGCGGAACGGGATCGCGATGACCATGGCGACGATGAGGGTCAGCACCTCGCCGAGCAGCGAGATGCCGAAGATGCGCCACCAGGAGCCGTGGGTCAGGCGCCGGGAGCGGGACAGCGCGGTCCGCACGCCCTGCTTCTCCAGCATCAGGGCGGGGGCGGCCAGGCTGAACCGGATCCACAACCAGAACCCGACCGGGATGGTCAGGATGCCGACGAGGAAGAGCAGGGCCTCCGTCTCGGGGGTGCCCGCCGAGCCGGAGGCGTAGAAGTACCAGGGGCTGAAGCCGAGCAGCACCACGCCGCCGGACATCAGGCCGGTGAGCAGGGTCAGCCCGAGCAGCTGCGGCAGCCGGCGGCGGGCGTCGCGCCAGGCGTCCCCGGCGTTCGCGGACTGCCCGAGGACGGCGCGGCTGACGACCATGGTGAGCAGCGCGGTCGCGAGCACACCGAGCAGCACCGTCAGCGGCATCGAGGCGAGCATGGTCGTCACCTGGGTGGCGGGGCCGGTCTTGCCCTTGACCAGCAGCTCGGCGGCGACGTTGCCGGCCTGCTCGACGACGGCGATGCCGAGGGAGAGGGCGAGGGTCGTCCGCCAGTGCTTGCGGATGGTGGCGACGGAGCCGTCGAGGAGTTCGCCGAGTCCGAGCGGGCGCAGCGGGATGACGCCGGGCTTGGGGCTCTGCGGAGCGCCCCAGCCGTAGGGCTGGTGGCCGCCCGGTGCGGGCCGGCTCCAGCCGGGCCGGGCCTGCTGGCCGTTCCAGTCGGGGGCGGGGGCGCCCTGCGGTGGTGCCGACGGCCCGGGCACGGCGGCGGGCGCGTCGGCCGGGGGCCGGGCGTCGTCGCGGGGCGGCTCGGGCGAGCCGGGCGAGGCCCACCCCGGAGTGTCGGTCATCACTGCTCCTCGGAGGGGCGTCACGGGCGCGGTTCCGGGCGGATCTTTCGCCCGCGCGCAGCGCCCATCGTGCCATGGGGCCCGGGGAGGCCCCGTGGGTATCCGGCCGCTGATCGGAAACGGGGGCCTTCCGGTGGTCGGGCGGCGGGCCGCGGACCGTTCGGAGACGTTCCTGCCGGGCACATTCGACCGGTATGGCCGGAATTAACCGGTGGGGGGAGTTGGCCGTTGTGGAGCATTGGCACTGCTGTGCGGCAGGTCACAATCCGGTAATGAGAGGATGGACGCATGAAGGGACGCGTCCTCGTCGTTGATGACGACTCCGCACTGGCCGAGATGCTCGGTATCGTGCTGCGTGGTGAGGGTTTTGAGCCGTTTTTCGTCGCGGATGGGGACAGGGCGCTAGCCGCGTTCCGGGAGACCAAGCCCGACCTGGTCCTGCTCGACCTGATGCTGCCCGGTCGGGACGGTATCGACGTCTGCCGGCAGATCCGGGCGGAGTCCGGCATTCCGATCGTCATGCTGACCGCGAAGACCGACACGGTCGACGTCGTGGTGGGCCTGGAGTCGGGTGCCGACGACTACGTCACCAAGCCGTTCAAGCCCAAGGAGCTGGTGGCCCGGGTGCGTGCCCGGCTGCGCCGTGCCGAGGAGCCGACGCCCGAGCAGCTGACCATCGGCGACCTGGTGATCGACGTGGCCGGCCACTCGGTGAAGCGGGACGGCCGGGGCATCCCGCTGACCCCGCTGGAGTTCGACCTGCTGGTCGCGCTGGCCCGCAAGCCCTGGCAGGTGTTCACCCGCGAGGTGCTGCTGGAGCAGGTCTGGGGCTACCGGCACGCGGCGGACACCCGCCTGGTCAACGTCCACGTGCAGCGCCTGCGGTCCAAGATCGAGAAGGACCCGGAGCGCCCCGAGATCGTGGTGACCGTCCGTGGCGTCGGCTACAAGGCCGGACCCAGCTGACGTGACGCACCTGGCTGACGAAGCCCCGTCGGGTTCCGCGACCGACGGGGCCGACGCGGTTCGCGGGTCCGTGCTGAGTTCGACCACCCGCCGCCGGCGCCGGGCGGCCGCGTACGCGCTGCTGACCCGTCAGCTGCGCCGGCCCGCGCGCCGGGTGACGGCGCTGTACCGCCGGTCGATCCAGCTGCGCGTGGTGGCGGTCTCGCTGCTCGCCTCCATCGCGGTCGTCCTGGTGCTCGGCGTGGTCGTGATGGCGCAGGTGCGCACCGGCCTGCTCGGTACCAAGATGGCGGCCGCCCGCGAGCAGGCCAGGATCGGGTTCCAGGCGGAACTGAAGAAGATCGACGAGGCGAAGGACCAGCGGCTGCGGGTCGGCGCCACGCCCGACCCCACCATCGAGGAGACCGGCACCTGGCTGCTGCGCCAGGTCAACGACCTGGCCGCGAGCGGGCAGACCGTCTACTCGGTGATCGCGATGGCCGCCGGCACGGACGCCATCGTCCCGGAGAACGGCTTCGCGCCGCGCTTCTCGGGCGACATCCTGCCCAGCAGCGTCCCGGACACCCTGCGGGACAGGGTCCACTCCGAGCCCGGCCAGATGTTCGACCAGCCGGCCCGGATCCACCGGGCGGACGAGCGGACCGAGCCCGGGCTGGCCCTCGGCATGCAGTTCACCGGCCCGGCCGGCAACAGCTACCAGATGTTCTACGTGTTCTCCTTCGGCCAGGAGACCGACACCCTCGACCTGATCACCGGCACCCTGGCGACCGCCGGCGTGTTCGTGGTGATCCTGATGGGCGGCATCGCCTGGGTCGTGGTGCGCCAGGTGGTCACCCCGGTCCGGATGGCCGCCGGCATCTCCGAGCGGCTCGCCGACGGGCACCTGGAAGAGCGGATGAAGGTCACCGGTACGGACGACATCGCCCGCCTCGGCGAGTCGTTCAACCGGATGGCCAACGCCCTCCAGGCCCAGATCCGCCAGCTGGAGGAGCTGTCCCGGGTGCAGCGGCGCTTCGTCTCCGATGTCTCGCACGAGCTGCGCACCCCGCTGACCACGGTCCGGATGGCCGCGGACCTCATCTACGACAGCCGCGAGGACCTGGACCCGATGGCGGCCCGCTCGGCGGAGCTGTTGCAGGGCCAGCTGGACCGCTTCGAGTCGCTGCTCGCCGACCTGCTGGAGATCAGCCGCTTCGACGCCGGCGCCGCGATCCTGGACGGCGAGCCGGTCGACCTGCGCGACATCGTCGCCCGGGTGGTGGAGGCCGCCGACCCGCTGGCCCAGGCCAAGGGCAGTGCGGTGGTGATCCGCGGCGACGGCGAGCCGGTCGTCGCCGAGGTGGACTCCCGCCGGATCGAGCGCATCCTGCGCAACCTGGTGGTCAACGCCCTGGAGCACGGTGAGGGACGCGACGTGGTGGTCCGGCTGGGCTCGGCCGACGGCGCGGTCGCGGTCGGCGTGCGCGACTACGGCATCGGCCTCAAGCCGGGCGAGGCGTCCCGGGTGTTCCACCGCTTCTGGCGGGCCGACCCGTCCCGGGTGCGGACCACCGGCGGCACCGGCCTCGGCCTGTCCATCGCCGTCGAGGACGCGCACCTGCACGGCGGCTGGCTGCAGGCCTGGGGCGAGCCCGGCGGCGGGTCGCACTTCCGGCTCACCCTGCCGCGCACCCGGGGCGGCGAGATCAGCCGGGCGCCGTTCCGGCTGGAGCCGGAGGACTCCCGCAACAACCGGGGCCTGGGCACCTACGGCGTGCCGTACCGGCGGGCGATCAGCCCGCCCGGCGCGACCGCGATGACCGCGGCCGAGGAGCAGGCGGAGACGCCGGAGGGGCCCGTCAACGGTTTCGGCAGCGGGCTCGGCGGGGTGCTGAACATCGGCCCCGACCTGGGCAAGCGCCGGCTGCCCGAAGGGCCGCGCGCGGACCCCTCGGACGTTCGGACGGCGGGGACCGGGTACGGTGCCACCGGCGCCCAGGTGATGGTGGACCCGACGCCCGGACGGCCGTCGGTGGCACAGCGGACGGCGGAGCCGGACGTGACGGGCGGGACGGACCTGGAGGGGTCGCAGCGTGCGAAGGACGAGCAGCAGGACTGAGCCGCGGTTCACGGCGGTGGCCGGCGTGGTGCTCGGCGCCCTGGTGGCGAGCGGCTGCGCGGCCATGCCGGATTCCGGCGGCATCTCCCGGGTGGAGCTGTCGCAGGGTGCGGCCGACAAGAACCTGCAGGCCAAGGTGTACCCGGTGGCGCCGGCCAAGGGCGCCAAGCCGCGTGCCCTGCTGACCGGGTTCCTGGACGCGGTGACCGCCGACGAGGGGTACGAGACCGCGCGTCAGTACCTCACCGAGAACGCCTCCGCGCACTGGAACCCGGACGCCGGCATCCAGGTGCTCTCCGCCGCCACCCCGAACCTCCCGGCCGGCCAGGAGATCGCCGACACCGACACCAGCGTCTCCGCGACGGTGACCGGGTCGCTGATCGCCAGGATCGACGAGAAGCACTCGTACCTGGCCGAGGGGCAGCGGGACGTCTCGGCGGACTTCACCCTCGTCCGGGAGAAGGACGGCGAGTGGCGGATCGACCGGCTGCCGGCCGGAGTGATCATGAACGAGACCAACTTCAACAACAGCTACCGCCAGGTCGACCGGTACTTCTACACCACGCCGGACCCGTCCTCGACCGTCACCGGGAGCGCCGGCCAGCAGGTCCTGATCCCCGACCCGATCTACCTGCGGCGCCGGACAGACCCGCTGACCGCCGCGGCCAAGGCCCTGGTCGCCGGGCCCTCGACCTGGCTCGCGCCGGTCGCCCGGACGTCCTTCCCGAGCGGCGTCAGCGTCGAGCGGGTGAGCGTCGACGACGGCCGGATCGCCCACGTGCAGCTCGGCGGGGCGGACGTCAGCGAACCGGTGTCCTGCCGGCGGATGGCGACCCAGCTCTTCTACACCCTCGCCGACCAGGGCAAGGGACAGGTCGAACGGCTGGAGCTCAAGGGCCAGCGGGGCAACTGCTTCGCCAGCCGCAACGACCTGCCGGCCACCGGCCCCGGCGCCCTGGCCGGGCCGCTGCCCGCGCAGCAGTACTACCAGCGCGCCGACAACGGCCTCCTGATGGTCACCGACGAGCAGCGCAACGGCGAGCCGGTGCGCGGCGTCCTCGGCAAGCCGCAGCCGGCCGGCAAGGCGCCGCTCGGCGCCATGGCCGTCAACCGGGACGGCTCCCGGGCCGCCGCGATCAGCGGGGACGGCCACCAGCTCTACTCGGTGCCGCTGGCGGACAGCGCGGTGGCGCTGCCCGACCCGGTGCTCACCTCGCCGGTGAAGACCGCCGACAAGGAGGACGGCCTCGCCTCGCCCAGCTGGGACGGCCGCGGCGACCTCTGGGTGGTGGACCGCAACCCGCAGGGCCCGCGGGTGGTGATGGTCCGCGGCAACCGGACGTACCCCGTCGCGGTCGAGGGGCTGGACGGGCAGACCGTGCAGGCCCTGAAGATCTCCTCGGACGGCGCCCGGGCCGCCCTGGTGGTCAAGACCGCGGGCGTGCCCAGCCGCTCGCTGTACTTCGGCCTGGTGGTGCACGGCGGCACCCCGGAGGCGCCGACCGCGCGGATCACCGGCCTGCGCCGGGCGGCCCCCTCGCTCACCGACGTCGCCTCGGTCTCCTGGGCGGAGGCCGACCAGCTGCTGGTGCTCGGCAAGGAGGCCGACCGGATCAAGCAGCTGTACTACATCGGCACCGACGGCACGCAGAGCGCCGACACCACGCTGCAGGCCGAGAACATGCTCACCGTCTCGGCCTCCGAGTCCCGGGGCAACGTCCTGGCCCAGGCGCCGTCGGTGCTCGCGGCGGCCGGAGGCGCGATCTACCGGCTGATCGGCAGTCAGTGGCGCGAGGTCCAGTTGGCCGACAAGGCCGGGTCCTTCTTCTACGCGGGCTAGGAACCCGCCGGTCACGGCCTGACGTCACGATTCCTGATGCCCCGTCGGGCCGTTCGGCGCCTCAGGCGGGTCGGTGGGCGGTCGCGGCGACCGCGGCGCCCGCCCGGGCGGGCAGTCCGGCGTCCGCCAGTGCCCGGGCCGCCTCGGCGAGGCTGGCACCGGTGGTCACCAGGTCGTCCACCAGGACCGGTTGACGGCCCAGCAGGTCGCGTCGGGCGCGCGGCAGCACGGTGAGCGCGCCGTGCAGGTTGCGGTGGCGCTCGGCCGCGCTCAGCCCGGCCTGGTCGGCGACCGGGCGGGCGTGCCGCAGCAGCGGCTCGGCCCGGGCGTCCAGGCCGCACCGGCGCAGCGAGCGGGCGGCGGCCCCGGCCAGCCGCAGCGTCGGGTCGTGGCCGCGGGCGCGGACGGCGGAGCGGGCCGAGGGCATCGGGACCAGCAGCAGCGGCGCGGTCCCGGCGCGCGGCCCCAGGGCGGAGCGGACGGCCCGGCCGAGCGCCTCGCCGAGCGGGCCCGCCAACCGCAGCGCGCCGCGCTCCTTGTGGGCGAGCAGCAACTGCCGGACGGGGTCGGCGTACGGGGTGGCGGCGTGCGCCCAGGGCAGCAGCGTGGGGCCGGGCCGGGTGGAGCCCAGCGCGTGCCGGCAGGCCGGGCAGAGCTGGGTGCGTTCGGCACCGCAGCCGGCGCAGCGGGCCGGCACCAGGACGTCCAGCAGTCCGGCCAGTGCGTGGCCGAACGGCCCTTGGGCGGACGGCGGACAGGTGGGGGCGGAGGGTGGTGGCACGGCTGCTCCTGGCGACGGCAGGCACGGAGAGTGAGCAAAGGATGCGCCGTACGGGGGGTGTTGTCCAGGTATTTACCCGTGCTTCACTCGCAAGAGGGTAGACAGGGTCCAACAGCTTGACCGCCCGCCCGCAGTATCGGGTCATACCCGGCTCCGCGCCTGGGGAGGCGAAAACCCCGTGTGAGGTGTTCGATAAAGCTCCAAGGGGTTTCAACCGTCCCTGGTGGGGAGGAAGTGAGGTGAGGGCCAGTCGTTTCCCGCCGCTGGCGGCGGGGGCGGGGGGCCGGCAGTGGATGGGCTGGTCCAGCTGGGTCTCAGTCCGGTCCGGTAGCACCCGGATCGGCGTCAGCACGAGGGATCGGAGTTCTGCGTGGACATCGTCGTCAAGGGCCGCAAGACCGAGGTGCCCAAGAGGTTCCGCGAGCACGTGGCCGAGAAGCTGGAGAAGGTCCAGAAGTTCGACGGCAAGGTGATCAGCCTCGACGTCGAGGTGTCCAAGGAGCACAACCCGCGGCAGGCCGACCGGTCCGAGCGGGTGGAGATCACTCTCCGTACCCGTGGGCCGGTGATCCGGGCCGAAGCCGCCGCCGCCGACCCGTACGCGGCGCTCGACCTGGCCTCGGCGAAGCTCGACGCCCAGCTGCGCAAGTCCGCGGACCGGCGCCGAGTGCACAAGGGCGGCAACGGCCGCACCCCCATCAGCGTCGCCGAGGCGACCGCGGCGCTGGCCGCGCTGCCGGACACGGCGGCGCCGGAGGGCGAGACCAACGGGGCCGTCCGCAAGACCATGATGGGATCCCTGGAAGTGGAGGGCGAAGGCCCGCTGGTGGTCCGGGAGAAGACCCACCCGGCCGCCCCCATGGCGCTGGACCAGGCGCTGTACGAGATGGAACTGGTCGGCCACGACTTCTACCTCTTCGTGGAGAAGGACAGCGGCCTGCCGAGCGTCGTCTACCGCCGTCGCGGCTACCACTACGGCGTCATCCACCTGGAGACCGACGGGTCGGCCGGCTCGGGCAGTGGTGCGGGCGGGGCGATCGGCGAAAGCGACGACGAGGACTGACCGTCCGAAGACAATCCTGGAGGGGTGACCCCGGCGGCCGAGTCCGCCGGGGTCACCGGCGTTTCGGGGCAGGGCGGGTGGAGCGGGAGTCGAGGGCGGGCCCGGGAGGTCACCCGATGCGGAACGGTGGCGTCGGAGGGTGACCGCAACGGCCGCGCGGCGTGGAATGATTGGCGCACGACGACCCGCGAAGGGGGAGGAGCGGATGGGGGATCACTTCGGGCTGGGGCCCGCTACGGGGCCGGTCACCGGACTGTCACCGGGACCGGAGGAGGAACCCGCGTACGCGCCGCACCGGGGTGAGCCGATCCGCGTGCTGGTGGTGGACGACCACGCGCTGTTCCGCCGGGGACTGGAGATCGTGCTCGCGGAGGAGCCGGACATCAAGGTCGTCGGCGAGGCCGGCGACGGCGCCGAGGCCGTGCTGAAGGCTGCCGACCTGCTGCCGGACATCATCCTGATGGACGTCCGGATGCCGCGCCGCAGCGGGATCGAGGCCTGCACCGCGATCAAGGACGTGGCACCCAGCACCAAGATCATCATGTTGACGATAAGCGACGAGGAGGCCGACCTCTACGAGGCGATCAAGGCGGGCGCCACCGGCTACCTGCTGAAGGAGATCTCCACCGACGAGGTCGCCACCGCGATCCGCGCGGTCGCCGACGGGCAGTCCCAGATCAGCCCGTCGATGGCGTCCAAGCTGCTCACCGAGTTCAAGTCGATGATCCAGCGCCGCTCCGACGACCGGGACCTGGTGCCCGCACCCCGGCTCACCGACCGGGAGTTGGAGGTGCTCAAGCTGGTGGCGACCGGGATGAACAACCGGGAGATCGCCAAGGAGCTGTTCATCAGCGAGAACACCGTGAAGAACCACGTGCGCAACATCCTGGAGAAGCTCCAACTGCACTCCAGGATGGAGGCCGTGGTGTACGCGATGCGCGAGAAGATCCTCGAAATAGGGTGACCCGGCTGCGCCTTGTGCCCGCGGCACTAGGGCGCGTATTCGGTCGTGATCAATCTGCGCGATTTACCTTCGCAGCGGGTCCAGTTCCGGTAAACCGTGGTGCGTGACGCGAGCGCAAC
>NZ_JBEOUK010000083.1:0-15469 GCF_040304045.1 Kitasatospora sp. NPDC094016 | reverse complement strand
CCGCCCGGTCGTCATCGACTTCATCGTCCACCAGGACGCCATGGTCTGGCCGATGGTCGCCGCGGGCACCAGCAACGACGAGATCCAGTTCGCCAAGGGCGTCCGCCCCGACTTCGGCGACGACCTCGACTGACGTCCCCCTCCAACTCCAGAGCGCCTGAGGAACCCCATGTCCAAGCACACCCTCTCCGTCCTGGTCGAGAACAAGCCCGGCGTGCTCGCCCGCATCGCCGCGCTGTTCTCCCGTCGGGGCTTCAACATCGACTCCCTCGCCGTCGGCCCGACCGAGCATCCGGACGTGTCCCGGATGACGATCGTGGTCAACGTCGAGGACCTCCCGCTGGAACAGGTCACCAAGCAGCTCAACAAGCTCGTGAACGTGATAAAGATCGTCGAACTCGACCAGTCCGCTGCGATCCAGCGGGAACTGGTCCTGGTGAAGGTCCGCGCCGACAACGAGACGCGGTCGCAGATCGTCGAGATCGTCCAGCTGTTCCGTGCCAAGACCGTCGACGTGTCCCCGGACGCGGTGACCATCGAGGCCACCGGAAGCTCGGACAAGCTGGAGGCCATGCTCCGGATGCTGGAGCCTTACGGCATCAAGGAGTTGGTCCAGTCCGGCCTGGTCGCCATCGGGCGCGGCGCCCGTTCGATCACGGACCGCTCGTTGCGCGCCCTCGACCGCAGCGCCTGAGCACCCCCGAGACGCAGGCCGTCTCACACCCTGAAGCACCGCCCCACGCCCCCCGCCGTTACGCCTACCGTAGAGAACGCGTACCCGGCAACCACCACGCAAGGAGATGTGCCCCCGTGGCCGAGCTGTTCTACGAAGACGACGCCGACCTGTCCATCATCCAGGGCCGCAAGGTCGCGGTCATCGGCTACGGCAGCCAGGGCCACGCCCACGCGCTGTCCCTGCGCGACTCCGGCGCCGACGTCCGGGTCGGCCTGAAGCCGGAGTCCAAGTCCCGTGCCAAGGCGGAGGAGGCCGGCCTGCGTGTCGTCACCCCGGCCGAGGCCGCGGCCGAGGCCGACGTCATCATGATCCTGGTGCCGGACCCGATCCAGGCCGACGTCTACGAGGCCGACATCGCCCCGCACCTGAAGGCCGGCGACGCCCTGTTCTTCGGCCACGGCCTGAACATCCGCTTCGGCTTCATCAAGCCCCCGGCGGACGTCGACGTCTGCATGGTCGCCCCGAAGGGCCCGGGCCACCTGGTCCGCCGCCAGTACGAGGAGGGTCGCGGCGTCCCCGCGATCGTCGCCGTCGAGCAGGACGCCTCCGGCAAGGCCTTCGACCTGGCGCTGTCCTACGCCAAGGGCCTGGGCGCCACCAAGGCCGGCGTCATCAAGACCACCTTCACCGAGGAGACCGAGACCGACCTGTTCGGTGAGCAGGCCGTCCTCTGCGGTGGCACCGCCGCCCTGGTGAAGGCCGGTTTCGAGACCCTGGTCGAGGCCGGCTACCAGCCGGAGATCGCCTACTTCGAGTGCCTGCACGAGCTGAAGCTCATCGTCGACCTGATGTACGAGGGCGGCCTGGAGAAGATGCGCTGGTCGGTCTCCGAGACCGCCGAGTGGGGCGACTACGTCACCGGCCCGCGGATCATCACCGACGCCACCAAGGCCGAGATGCGCAAGGTCCTCGCCGAGATCCAGGACGGCACCTTCGCCAACACCTGGATCGCCGAGTACAAGGCCGGTCTGCCCAAGTACAACGAGTACAAGAAGGCCGACGAGGACCACCTGCTGGAGACCACCGGCAAGAAGCTGCGCTCGCTGATGAGCTGGGTCGACGACAAGGCCTGAACCGGCCTCGGGCTCTGCCCGATTTTGTAACTTCCTTGTACAAGTAGGCTGCTCCCGTCCGGGTGATTTCGCCGGACGGGAGCAGCCTGGTACCCAGCCCGTCGATACACTCCGAGTGCGCGTCAGGCCCACAGCGTCGTGCGTCTACCTACGCGGCATGCCACCTTCCCCCCGCCGTCCACGCCACCCACGTGCCGGGGAGAACCGCAGAGTTAAGGACACACTGTCGTGAGCACTGTGACATCCAAAACCGCCGTCGTCCTGATCGCCGAAGAGCTGTCGCCCGCCACCGTCGACGCCCTCGGCCCCGACTTCGAGATCCGCCACTGCAACGGCGCCGACCGCACCGAGCTGCTCGGCGCGATCGCCGACGTCGACGCGATCCTGATCCGCTCCGCCACCAAGGTCGACGCGGAGGCGCTGGCCGTCGCCCGCAAGCTCAAGGTGGTCGCCCGGGCCGGGGTCGGCCTGGACAACGTGGACGTCGCCGCCGCCACCAAGGCCGGCGTGATGGTCGTGAACGCGCCGACCTCCAACATCGTCACCGCCGCCGAACTCGCCTGCGGCCTGCTGATCTCCGTCGCCCGCAACATCGCGCCGGCCAACGCCGCGCTCAAGCAGGGCGAGTGGAAGCGCAACAAGTACACCGGCGTCGAGCTGAGCGAGAAGACCCTCGGCGTCGTCGGCCTCGGTCGGATCGGCGTCCTGGTCGCCCAGCGGATGTCCGCGTTCGGCATGAAGATCGTCGCGTACGACCCCTACATCCAGGCCGCCCGCGCCGCCCAGATGGGCGTCAAGCTGGTCACCCTGGAGGAGCTGCTGGAGGCCTCGGACTTCATCACCGTCCACCTCCCCAAGACCCCCGAGACCATCGGCCTGATCGGTGACGAGGCGCTGCACAAGGTCAAGCCGACCGTGCGCATCGTCAACGCCGCCCGCGGCGGCATCGTGGACGAGGAGGCGCTCGCCAACGCCCTGCGCGACGGCCGGGTGGCCGGCGCCGGCCTGGACGTGTACACCAAGGAGCCCTGCACCGACTCCCCGCTGTTCGGCTTCGACAACGTGGTCGCCACCCCGCACCTGGGTGCCTCCACCGACGAGGCGCAGGAGAAGGCCGGCATCGCCGTCGCCAAGTCGGTGCGCCTGGCGCTGGCCGGCGAGCTGGTGCCGGACGCCGTCAACGTCCAGGGCGGCGTGATCGCCGAGGACGTGCGCCCGGGCCTGCCGCTGGCCGAGAAGCTCGGCCGGATCTTCACCGCGCTGGCCGGCGAGGTCGCCGTCCGGCTCGACGTCGAGGTCCGCGGCGAGATCACCCAGCACGACGTGAAGGTGCTCGAACTGTCCGCGCTGAAGGGCGTGTTCGAGGACGTGGTGGCGGAGACGGTGTCCTACGTCAACGCCCCGCTGTTCGCCCAGGAGCGCGGCGTCGAGGTCCGCCTGACCACCTCCAGCGAGAGCGCCGAGCACCGCAACGTGATCACCGTCCGCGGCACGCTTTCGAACGGCGAGGAGATCGCCATCTCCGGCACCCTGGCCGGCCCGAAGCAGACCCAGAAGATCGTCGGCGTGGACGCCTTCGACGTGGACGTCGCGCTCACCGACCACATGGCCTTCTTCAAGTACGAGGACCGCCCCGGCGTGGTCGGCGTGCTCGGCCGCCACCTCGGCGACGCCGGCATCAACATCGCCGGCATGCAGGTCGCCCGCGACGGCGGCGGCGCGCTCGCCTCCATCACGGTGGACAGCCAGATCCCGCAGGACGTGCTGTCGGCGATCGCCGCCGAGATCGGCGCCCGCTTCGCCCGCTCGGTCGACCTGGGCGCCTGAGCCCGACGCCCCCCGGGGCCCGGACCGCCGTTCGCCGGCGGTCCGGGCCCCGATGCGTTCCCCGGGACGACTCCGTCTCAGATACTAGGAAATCCAAGTATTCGTGCAGACACGGCCCGGGCCCGGTCGTACCGTGGAAGGGCGATACGGCGTGCCGACCCTGTAGACAGGGCGTTCGGCCCGTGTCCGCGTGCGCCTTCACGGGCAGGCGATCCCTGCCCCCGCGCGTACCCCTCCCCTTCCCGCGCCCTCTTCGGGGCGCCGCTTCCAAGGAGCCCGGTATGCCCCTCACTGCCGACCGCCACGCCACCCCCACCCCCGCCGCCACCCCCGTCCGCGCCCCGCGCCGGCGCCGGGCCGCCGAGCGGAACCCCTTCGCCGCCGCCGCCCTGCAGCGGGCGCTGGACCGCCGCGACAACGGCGGCTCGACCGGGCACCTCTGACGGGCGCTTCCGGTGGGCCCGTCCGCCGGGTGGTGCCGGCCGACGCCCTTCGGCGGCTTCGCGGGCCCGGCCGTTCATCCGCCGAATAGGCCGCTCGGGCTGCCGTCAGGTCACCCGGTCGAGTGCAACCGGCGTCCGTCCGAGGGAAGTTGCTCGCGCTCGCCGGCGCGATCATCCTAATTTGGGGCCCCCGGAAGGGTGATCGACGTTCGCGCGGGCGGGCGTCAGCGACACGGTGTGCGGATCAGTCCCCCTGCCGGGGGAAGAGGGCCCAGTGCGTCTGCCATCCGTCCGCCGACCCGTCACCCGGATCGGCCTCACCCTGGCTCTGCTGGCCGGGAGCGCGGCGCTCGCCGCCACCCCGGCCTCCGGCGGGCCCCCGACGGAGCCGTCGAGGGCCGGCCGAACGGCCTCCGTCCTGCTCGAACTCGGCACCGAGCCGGCAGGCCCCGCCTGGCGGCGCGCCGCCGACGGGGCCCGGCGCGCCCAGCGCTCCCCGGAGGCCGCCCGCCGGGAGGCCGCCGACGCCGGCGCCGCCCAGCGGGCCAGGGCCGGCGAAGCCCTCGACCGGCTCGCCGCGGCCGTCCACCGGGCGGCGCCCACCGCCGGCGAGCTCTACCGCACCCGCACCCTGATCACCGGCCTCGCCGTCGACGCGCCCGCCGACCGGCTGCCCGCCCTGCGCGCGCTGCCCGGCGTCCGGGCCGTCCACCCGATCGTCCGCAAGCAGCGGGACAACGCCTACTCCGTCCCGCTGCTCGGCGCCCCGCAGGTCTGGGCCGGTGCCACCGGCGACGGCAACACCGGCCAGGGGGTGCGGATCGGGATCATCGACAGCGGCATCGACTACACCCACGCCGACTTCGGCGGCCCCGGCACCGAGGCCGCCTTCCGCTCCGTCGAACGCGGCAAGCCCGCCCCGCCCGACCTGTTCCCCAACGCCAAGGTGATCGGCGGCAAGGACCTGGTCGGCGACGACTACAACCCCGACCCGTCCTCCCCGCACCACCAGCCCGTCCCGCACCCCAGCGACAACCCGATCGACTGCGACCGCAACGGGCACGGCACCCACGTCGCCGGCACCGCCGCCGGCTACGGCGTCACCGCCGACGGCCACCCGTACACCGGCCCCTACCGGCCCGGACTCGACCCCGCAGGGTTCAAGGTCGGCCCCGGCGCCGCCCCCGGCGCCCAGCTGTACGCGATCCGGGTCTTCGGCTGCGACGGCTCCACCGACCGGCTCGCCCAGGCCCTCGACCTCGCCGCCGACCCCAACGGCGACGGCGACCTCGGCGACCGCCTCGACGTCGTCAACCTCTCCCTCGGCAGCCGCTTCGGCAGCCCCGACGACACCGACGCCCTCGCCGTCGACCGGCTCGCCGCCCTCGGCACCGTCGTGGTCGCCGCCGCCGGCAACGACGGCGACGTCTACGGCATCGGAGGCAGCCCCGGCACCGCCGCCCGGGCCATCGCCGTCGCCGCCTCCGTCGACCAGCACAGCGACACCGACGGCCTCACCGTGCTCGCCCCCGCCGACCTGGCCGGCGTCGTCCCGGCCCACTGGAGCGAGCGCTACAAGGGCTGGTCCAGTGCCGACGTCAGCGGCCAACTCGCCCTGCCCGCCGACCAGTCCGACGGCTGCGCCGTCTACAGCGAAGCCGACCGGCAGCGGCTCGCCGGAAAGATCGCCGTCCTCACCTGGCGCACCCGCGACTCCGAACGGGCCTGCAACTCCGGCCCCCGCGCCGACCACGCCGCCGACGCCGGTGCGATCGGCGCCCTCTACGCCGCCGACACCGACCACCTCGCCGAGATCTCCGGCAACGACCGCATCCCGGCCGCCCTGCTCGCCCACGCCGACGGCGAACGGCTCCGGCAGGCCGCCGCGGCCGGGCCGGTCGAGGTCCGCCTCGCCGCCCCCGGCAACCCGCTGCACGGCTCCGTCTCCCAGAACCAGCCTGCCCGCACCGACACCCTCACCGACTTCTCCTCCCGTGGCATCGGCGTCCCCGGCATCGTCAAACCCGACCTCGCCGCCCCCGGCGAGACCATCTGGTCCGCCCTCGTCGGCAGCGGCAGCGGCGGCCAGCGCGAGGACGGCACCTCGATGGCCACCCCGCACATCACCGGCCTCGCCGCCCTCGTCCGTGCCGCCCACCGCGACTGGCCGGTCGAACAGCTCAAGGCCGCGCTGATGAACACCGCCGTCGACACCTGGCTCGGCGACGACCACGGCGGACCGGTCTACGGCCCCGAGCGCACCGGCGCCGGCCGCGCCCAGGTCGACCGGGCCGTCCACACCCCCGTCGTCGCCTATGCGGCCGGCGACGGAGCGGCCGAAGGCAGCGTCGGCGTCTCCTACGGGCCGGTCGAGATCGCCGGGCCGACCGCCCTCGGCCGCGACATCGAGGTGCGCAACCACGCGGACCGGCCGCTGAGCTACCGCACCGGCTACGCGGCCGCCACCGAACTGCCCGGCGCCACCTTCGAGGTGACACCGGACCAGGTCGACGTCCCGGCCGGCGGCACCGCGCGGGTGCACGTCACCCTCGCCGTCCCCGGGGAGCTGGGCCGCGCCCCCGACCCCACCATCGACACCGTGCAGGACGGCAAGGCCCGCAGCTACCGCGCCGAACTCTCCGGCCGCGTCCTGCTCACCCCCGTCACCGACCCGGCCCTGCCCCAGCTGCGTGTCCCCGTCCTCGCCGCCCCGCGCCCGGCCACCGACCTCACCGCCACCGCCGCCGCCCGCACCACCCGGGACGGCACCGTCCTGATGCTCGGCGGCAGCGCCGCCCCCGGCAACCGGCCCGGACTCGTCACCGCCCTCACCCTCGGCGGCGAAGGCACCCGCTGGGCCGACTGCCCGCCCGGCAGCGAAGCCGCCGTCGGGCCCGGGGCCGGCATCCGGCCCGACGACGGCACCGAGCCGGCCGACCCCGCGCAGGACGTCTGCGTCCAGCAGCCCGGCGACCGGGCCGCCAACCTGCGGGTCGTCGGTGCCGCCACCAGCTCCGACCTGCTCTACGTGGGCGCCCAGCTCTGGGCCCCGGCCGCCACCCCGGTCGGGCTCTACGGCGTCCGGGTCTCCCTGGACACCGACGGCGACGGCACCACCGACGTCATCCTCGAAGCCGACCGGCTGCGCGGCAGCGACGTCCTCGTCTCCCGCGCCCTCGACGCCCGAACCGGCGCCGAACTCGACGTCCAGCCGCTCAACGGCCACTGGGGCGACACCGACACCGCCCTGCTGGACGGCGACGCCCTCGTCCTCCCCGTCCGGCTGAGCGCCCTCCCGGGTGTCCGGGAAGGCCACAGCACCGTCCACTACGGCGTCTGGACCGGCACCGACGCCCCCGGCACACCCGACCCGGCCGAGTCCTACTCCGCCATCGGCCTGCGCGGCACCCGCCCCGTCCTGGCCCTCGATGTCCTGCACCCCGCCGTCGACATCCGCGCCGGCCTCGGCGGCCCCGCGGCCCTCGCCACCCCGGTCCGGCCCGGCACCGTCCTCGACGTCCACCGCACCCCCGGTGACACGTCCCGCCTGCTCCTGCTCCACCACCTCAACCCCGCTGCCCACCGGAGCCAGCTGATCACCCTGCCCTGAGCGCACCCGTCCGAGGGGCGGCCCGCCGACCTGGCGGGTCGCCCCCGTGCGTGTGCGCCACGCCTCGCCGTGGTGCCGACGGCCGTCGGCCGTGCCCGGCAGGGTCCGCCCTGGTCGTCCCAGGCCTGGTCGCCTCAGCCCCGGTCAGTGGTCCGGGCGGCCTGGGCGGCGAGCCGACGGGTGCGGCGGGGGGCACGGGTCGGGCGGCGGGAGAAGCGGGTGAAGACGGCGACCAGGGCGAGGGCGGCGGCGGTGGCGGAGCTGACGGTGAGGCCCTCGGTGAGACCGGGCGGACGGAAGGAGCAGGCGATGCGGTCGGCGCCGGCGCCGAGCGGTACGCCGATCATGCCCAGGACGGGCGTCGGCGGGACGTACCGGCCGCCGCCCGCCGCGCAGGTCCAGCCCTCGGCGGCCGGGACGGACAGCAGCGCGGTGCCGGTGGAGCCGGCCGGGAGGGTCGCGGTGAGGGTGTGCCCGCCGGCCGCCACGCCGGTCGCGCCGGTGGCGGTGAGACGGGCGACGGCGTCGTCGAGGGCGCCGGGCCGCAGGCAGCCGATCGGGCGGGCCGGGATCTGGCCGGCGGTGTCGGAGCGCAGGGTCACCCGGACCGTCCCGTCGGCGGGGACCGGCCCCAGCCGGTGGATCGCGACGGCGGTGGTGGGCTGTTCGCCGTCGCTGCGGTAGCTGGTGCCGAGCCCGCTGACCGTGCCCCGGTACCAGACGCCGTGGAAGTAGGCCGTGCCGCCGGGGGTGCAGGCCGCGGTGAGGACGGTGCCCTCGGCGCCGCCGGGCAGCGACCAGCCGCTGGTGCCGTGCAGGGTGGGCACAGGGCCGCCGGCCGGGACGGGCAGCGGGGCCTCGTACACCCGGCTGCCGAGCAGCGACTCCTGCCGGGACCAGACCGAGGAGGTGTCCGGCCGGGCGCCGGGCGGCAGGACGGTGACCAGCGGCGGCGCGGCGGCCCGCCCGGGGGTGAAGCCGGTCGGGGGCGGCCCGTCGTCGAGGTGGGAGCGGACGGCGAACAGGGCCTGCCCGACCGGATCGGTGACGCTGGCGGTCTGCCGCCCGCCCGCCGTCCAGCCCGCGCCGAGGTCGTGCAGCAGCAGGGCGGCGACGGTCGGCAGGTAGCCGCTGAAGTAGCCGCCGCCCTGGCCGTCGAGCAGCAGCGGATCGTTGGTGGTGAAGGCGTGCGGGCCGGGGTCGCTGCGGCCCCGGGGCCACGCGGCGCCGTCGCGCACCGCCGCGTACCCGGCCCGGACGGCTCCGGCGGAGGCGGTGTCGGCCGGGGCGGCGGCGAGCGCCGCGTACCCGGACCAGACGGCGTTGCCGAGCACCGCGCCGGCCAGCACCCAGGTCGCCAGGGCGGTGGCCCGGCGGTCGGTGTGCCGGCGGTCGAGGGTCCAGAGCGCGGCGAGCAGGACGACCCCGCCGACGGCCAGCAGTGCCCAGGTGGAGGCACGGACCGAGTGCCGGCCCGCCGCCAGCGCGGCGACCACCGCGACCACGGCGGCGCCGCCCAGCAGGGTGAGCCGGTCCGGCCGGTGCGCCAGCGACACCCAGCCGGCCAGCACCAGCAGGCCGCTGAGCACGAACGCGACCCGGTACGGCCCGCCGGCCGGGATCGCCAGACCGTGCCAGACCACCACGGTCGGGGTCCAGACGAAGCTGAGCACCACCAGCACCAGCGCCCCGCACCAGACCGCCCGCTCCCGCACCCGCACCCGCCGGTTGAACGGCAGCCCGCACACCAGCAGCAGCCCCAGCAGACCGATCGCGACGTCCGGCAGCGGCCGCCCGCCGTGGGTGGCGGGCAGCAGCTGCGCGAGGTGCCCGCCGAGCCCGGACGGGCCGAGCGGCTGCACCGGGGACTCCGGCTGGGCGCCGTGCGCGGCCCGGACGGCGACGAACAGCACGGGTGAGGCGAGCAGGACGCCGGTGGTGGCCATGGTGAAGGCCCGCCCGGTGACCCGGACCCGGTGGCGCAACGGCCGGGGGGTGGCGAACAGGCGGACGGCCAGCAGCAGCCCGGCCATCAGGGTGGCCAGCGCGGCGGTGTACAGGTTGCCGGCCCAGGCGAGGGTGACGCACAGCGAGCCGGCCACCCAGCGCCGCTCGCGCAGGCACCAGTCGGCGGCCAGGCCGAGCAGCGGCAGCGCGACCAGGCCCCAGAGCCACATCGGCGCCGCCCCGCCGACGTCGAGCACCCAGGCGCAGAGCCCGTACCCGACGGCGGCGAGCGCCCGCAGCCAGTGCGGGCCGGCGTGCAGCCGGCCGAGCAGGTGGGCCATCAGGGCGGTGCCGAGGCCGATGGTGGCGAGGGTGACCAGGAGGAGCGCGAACCGGCCCTGGTCGCGGGGGAGGAGGGCGGTCGCCCAGGAGAACGGGTTCATCAGGTAGGCGAAGAAGTCGGCGAGGAACGGGACGCCGTAGCCGCTGTTCCAGTTGAACAGGAGGTCCCCGGCCGCTCGCCCGTGCATCAGGTCCCACAGGTGGGCGTGGTACGGCAGGGCGGCCTCGCCCGTCCCCGTCGGCCACGCCCCGCGCAGCCCCACCGCGAGCGCGTACCCGCCCACCGCCAGCCCGGCCGCGCTCCCGCAGACCAGCACCTCCCGCCGCCGCACGCCCATTGCTGCTCGACCCCGTTTCCGCGAGGGATTGCCGGACCCCGTCACCCTAAGCGCGCCCCCCGCGCGGACCCGGCCCCCGCGCTCCCTTGGCGGTCGAGGTCGTGTCGGATGAGTCCGAGGAACGTGACCGCGAGATCGAGCCGCGAAAGTACGCGGCCGCCGGTATCCGTCACTTCTGGCGCGTCGAGTGCGACGAGGGTCGCCCGGTGGTGTACGTCTACGAGCTGGATCCGGCCGACTCCGGTTACGCCCTGACCGGGATCCACCACAAGCAGTTGAAGGTCGATCGGCCGTTCCCCGTCGAGATCGACCTGACCTGATGACCTGACCCGTCCGGATGGTGGACGCCTGGTGTCAGCCCCTGGGACACCGGAGTAGGGTCCGAGCATGTCTCGCACGATTCGTCTCGCAGTTGTCCCGGGTGACGGCATCGGCCAGGAAGTGGTGGCCGAAGGTCTCAAGGTCCTGGGTGCCGTGCTTCCCGCCGACGTGAAGCTGGAGACCACCGAGTACGACCTCGGCGCCCGGCGCTACCACCGGACCGGGGAGACCCTGCCGGACGGTGTGCTGGCCGAGCTGAAGTCGCACGACGCGATCCTGCTGGGCGCCATCGGCGACCCGAGCGTGCCGTCGGGCGTGCTGGAGCGGGGGCTGCTGCTGAAGCTGCGGTTCGCCTTCGACCACCACATCAACCTGCGTCCGGGCCGCCTGTTCCCCGGGGTGAAGTCCCCGCTGGCCGGTGAGCCGGCCATCGACTTCGTGGTGGTCCGCGAGGGCACCGAGGGCCCGTACGTCGGCAACGGCGGCTCGCTGCGCACCGGGACGCCGCAGGAGGTGGCCACCGAGGTCAGCCTGAACACCGCGTTCGGCATCGAGCGCGTGGTGCGCGACGCCTACCGCCGGGCCCAGGCGCGTCCGCGCAAGAAGCTGACGCTGGTGCACAAGAACAACGTGCTGGTGCACGCCGGGCACCTGTGGTCGCGGATCTTCGCGGAGGTCGGCCGGGAGTTCCCGGAGGTCACCACCGACTACCTGCACGTCGACGCGGCGACGATCTTCTTCGTCACCCAGCCGGAGCGTTTCGACGTCATCGTCACCGACAACCTGTTCGGCGACATCCTGACCGACCTGGCCGCCGCCGTCACCGGCGGGATCGGTCTGGCCGCGAGCGGCAACATCAACCCGGGCGGCGAGTTCCCGTCGATGTTCGAGCCGGTGCACGGTTCGGCGCCGGACATCGCGGGCCAGGGCAAGGCCGACCCGACGGCCACCGTGCTGTCGGTCGCCATGCTGCTGGAGCACCTGGGCTTCGCCGCCGAGGCCGCCCGGGTGGAGGCCGCCGTCGCGGCGGACCTGGCCGAGCGCACCGGCACCCGCAGCACCTCCGAGGTCGGCGACGCGCTGGTCACCCGAGTAGCCGGCTGACGGGCCGGATCCGCTTGACGGACTCCGGCCCACGGGCCGGGGCCGACAACGGTCGCGGCCCGGCGGGCCGCACCACATAACCGCAGCTTGCAGCTCCCCAAGGAGCGGGCGGCTGTTCGGCACGGCCCTCTGGATGCGAGTATCGACAGTGGGTCGTGCCGTTGTGCGTTCGTTCCGGTGCTGGTTGGCCGCTGCGGGCACCCGGCGGTGGCGACCCGGACCTACCCCACGGTGAAGGAAACAGCCATGAGCACGCCCACCCAGGCGCCCATCACGTTCGACCTCAAGCCTTCCGCCCACCCGCTGCCCACCGCGGAGCGCGAGGCCCGGCTGACCAACCCCGGCTTCGGCCGGGTCTTCACCGACCACATGGTCACCATCCGCTGGACCGAGGGCGTGGGCTGGCACGACGCCCAGCTGGCGCCGTACGCGCCGCTGGAGGTCGACCCGGCGAACATGACCCTGCACTACGGCCAGTCGATCTTCGAGGGCCTCAAGGCCTACCGCCAGGCCGACGGCTCCATCGCGACCTTCCGTCCGGAGGCCAACGCGGCCCGTTTCCAGGCCTCGGCCCGCCGGCTGGCGATGCCGGAGCTGCCGGTGGAGACCTTCGTCGAGGCCGTCGAGCTGCTGGTCCAGCAGGACCAGGCGTGGGTGCCGAACGAGCCCGAGCAGAGCCTGTACCTGCGTCCGTTCATGTTCGCCACCGAGGTCGGTCTGGGTGTCCGCCCGGCGAACTCCTACCTGTTCATGATCATCGCCTCGCCGGCCGGCGCCTACTTCCCGGGCGGCGTCAAGCCGGTCTCGGTGTGGCTGTCCAAGGAGTACGTCCGGGCCGCGCCCGGCGGCACCGGCGCCGCCAAGTGCGCCGGCAACTACGCCGCTTCGCTGATCGCCCAGGCCCAGGCCGCCGAGAAGGGCTGCGACCAGGTCGTCTGGCTCGACGCCGCCGAGCACCGGTGGATCGAGGAGATGGGCGGCATGAACCTGTACTTCGTCTTCGGCGAGGGCAAGGACGCGAAGATCGTCACCCCCGAGCTGTCCGGCGCCCTGCTGCCCGGCATCACCCGTGACTCGCTGCTCCAGCTCGCCACCGACCTCGGCTACGCCGTCGAGGAGCGGAGGATCTCCACCGACGAGTGGCAGCAGGCCAACGCGGACGGCACCCTCACCGAGGTGTTCGCCTGCGGCACCGCCGCCGTCATCACCCCGGTCGGCTCGGTCAAGTCGGCCGCCGCCGACTGGACGGTCGGCACCGGCGAGCCCGGCCCGACCACCATGGAGCTGCGCCGGGCCCTGCTGGCCATCCAGGGAGGCCAGACCCCCGACACCCACGGCTGGCTGCACAAGATCGTCTGAGGCGGCGCCCGCCGCTGCCCGCTCCGGCCCGCCCCGTTTCGCATCGCGAGACGGGCGGGCCGGGTGCCGGGACGTGTGCCAGACTGCGAACGTGTCCTCGCTGTCGCTGATTATTAACAGCAGGCGCGCCGGTCCGCAGTGACCGCTCCCGCAGGACCCGATGCGGAGCGACCACCAGCGTCCAGACCCGCGCGCAGACCTCTCGCACCCGCGAGGGGTTTTTTCGTTTTTCGGGCATCGCCCCGATGAACACAGCCTCCGGACCGGCCGGGAGCCCCCACAAGGGGCTCGGGGACACCGGAGCCGCGCGCGGGATGCTGGACAGTGGAGCCGGGACTCGCAATCCGGCAGAGCAGTACGAACCTCCCCGAACGGAGAACCAGGGGTCATGACCGAGGTCAGCCGTACCGACGACAGTTTCCACGTGTTCGACACCACCCTGCGCGACGGCGCGCAGCGGGAGGGCATCAACCTGACGGTGGCGGACAAGCTGGCCATCGCGCGGTACCTGGACGAGTTCGGGGTGGGCTTCATCGAGGGCGGCTGGCCGGGGGCCAACCCGCGCGACACCGAGTTCTTCGCCCGGGCCGCCGCCGAACTGGACCTCCGGCACGCCCGGCTGGTCGCCTTCGGCGCCACCCGCCGGGCCGGCGGCAAGGCCGCCGAGGACCCGCAGCTGGCCGCGCTGGTCGCCTCGGGCGCCCCGGTCGTCACCCTCGTCGCCAAGGCGCACGACCGGCACGTGGAGCTGGCGCTGCGCACCACCCTGGACGAGAACCTGGAGATGGTCCGGGACAGCGTCGAGTTCCTGCGCGCGCAGGGGCGGCGGGTGTTCATCGACTGCGAGCACTTCTTCGACGGCTACCGCGCGAACCGCGAGTACGCGCTGGCCGTGGTCCGCACCGCGCACCAGGCGGGCGCGGACGTGGTGGTGCTGTGCGACACCAACGGCGGGATGCTGCCGGCCGGCGTGCGGGAGACCGTCGCCGACGTCCTGGCCGTCACCGGCGCCCGGCTGGGCATCCACGCCCAGGACGACACCGGCTGCGCGGTGGCCAACACGCTGGCCGCGGTGGACGCCGGCGCCACCCACGTCCAGTGCACCGCCAACGGCTACGGCGAGCGGGTCGGCAACGCGAACCTGTTCCCGGTGGTCGGCGCGCTGGAGATCAAGTACGACCGGCGGGTGCTCCCCGAGGGCCGGCTCGCCGAGATGACCAGGCTGTCGCACGCGATCGCCGAGGTGGTCAACCTGACCCCCTCCACCCACCAGCCGTACGTCGGCTACTCGGCCTTCGCGCACAAGGCGGGCCTGCACGCCTCCGCGATCAAGGTCGACCCGGACCTGTACCAGCACATCGACCCGGAGCGGGTCGGCAACACCATGCGGATGCTGGTCTCCGACATGGCGGGCCGCGCCTCGGTCGAGCTCAAGGGCAAGGAGCTCGGCTACGACCTGTCCAGCGACCGGGACCTGGCCGGCCGGGTGGTGGCCAGGGTGAAGGAGCAGGAGAACCTCGGCTACACCTACGAGTCCGCCGACGCCTCCTTCGAGCTGCTGCTGCGCGACGAGGTGCGCGGCGGCCGGGAGCGCTTCTACACCCTGGAGTCCTGGCGGACCATCAGCGAGCAGGGCCCGAACGGCTTCACCGGCAACGAGGCGACGGTGAAGCTGTGGGCGAAGGGGGAGCGCCGGATCGCCACCGGCGAGGGCAACGGCCCGGTGAACGCACTGGACCAGGCGCTGCGCACCGCGCTGGAGGGGATCTACCCGCCGCTGGCCCGGTTCGAGCTGGTGGACTACAAGGTCCGCATCCTGGAGGGCCAGCACGGCACCGGCTCCAAGACCCGGGTGCTGATCGAGTCCACCGACGGCACGTCCACCTGGTCGACCGTCGGGGTGGCCGACAACGTGGTGGCCGCCTCCTGGCTGGCGCTGGAGGACGCCTACACCTACGGGCTGATCCGGGCCGGCCTGGAGCCCACCGAGTAACCCACCGAGTAACCCACCGGGCAGCTCACCGGGCAAACCGCCGGGCGACCCGCCGCGGCCGCGGCCCACGGACCTCCGAACGAAGGTCCGTGGGCCGCGGCCGCGGCCGTGTCCGTCATCGGAGTCGGGCGAGGAGGGCGTGCTCGACGAGGGTGATGAGGGCGCTCTTGGCGCTGTCGCGGCGGCGGGCGTCGAGCGTGATGACGGGGGTCTCGGCGCTGAGCTGGAGCGCTTCGCGGACCTCGTCGGGGGTGTGGGGCTGGTGTCCGTCGAAGCCGTTGAGGGCGACGACGAAGGGGAGTCCGCTGTTCTCGAAGTAGTCGAGGGCGGGGAAGCAGTCGGCGAGGCGGCGGGTGTCGACGAGGACGACGGCGCC
>NZ_JBEOUK010000082.1:0-15705 GCF_040304045.1 Kitasatospora sp. NPDC094016 | reverse complement strand
GTTGACTTTTGGCACGCTGTTGAGTTCTCAAGGAACGGACACTTCCTTCGGACCGCCTTCCAGCGGGCCCTCCGGGCGCTTCGTTCTTTCGTGTTTCCAGCTTACCAGATGTTTTCCGCTCCGTTTTCCGGAGTTTCATTCATCCGATTTCCCGAACTGGTCGGGCCGCTTTCCGCGACGGCCTCCACATTAGCGCATTTCGGTTATTACCCGAAATTCACACTCACCACAGTTGACGGGAACGCCAACAAACCCATGTGAATGGGTGTCGAGGTGAGGGTGGGTGCTACAGAGTGGGGTGGCCGCTATCAGCGACTCGTTCAACACTAGGCCACCCGGACGACATCGTCAAACACCGAGGGCGGGATCCGGCTGGATCCCGCCCTCGTACGTTGAAGCCGCAGCTCAGCAGCGTCGTGTTTCGGTCACGCCGTAGCCGGAACCAGCTCCGCCGCCGCCAGGTTGCGCTTGCCGCGGCGCAGCACGAGCCAGCGGCCGTGCAGCAGGTCGGCCTCGGCCGGCACCGCTTCCTCGTCCGTCACCTTGACGTTGTTGAGGTAGGCGCCGCCCTCCTTGACCGTGCGGCGGGCGGCCGAACGGCTCGGCGCCAGACCGACGGCGACCAACAGGTCGACCACCGACTGGAGTTCGGCCACCTCGGTCTTCGGGACCTCGGCCAGGGCGGCGGCCAGGGTCGGAGCCTCCAGGTCGGCGAGGTCGCCCTGGCCGAACAGCGCCTTGGACGCGGCGACCGCGCGCTCGTACTGCTCGGCGCCGTGGACGAGGGTGGTGAGCTCCTCGGCGAGGGCTCGCTGGGCGAGGCGGGCGGCGGGGCGCTCGGTGGTCTCGCGCTCCAGCTCCTCGATCTCCTCCTTCGAGCGGAAGCTGAAGATCCGCAGGAAGTTGGGGACGTCCCGGTCGTCCGCGTTCAGCCAGAACTGGTAGAAGGCGTACGGGGTGGTCAGCTCGGGGTCGAGCCAGACCGTGCCGGACTCGGTCTTGCCGAACTTGGTGCCGTCGGCCTTGACGATCAGCGGCGTGGCCAGCGCGTGCACGGACTTGGCGTCGGCCTTGCGGATCAGGTCGGTGCCGGCGGTCAGGTTGCCCCACTGGTCACTGCCGCCGGTCTGCAGGGTGCACCCGTAGCGGCGGTTCAGCTCCAGGTAGTCCATGCCCTGCAGGATCTGGTAGCTGAACTCGGTGTAGCTGATGCCGGCGTCGGAGTTGAGCCGTCGGGCGACGGCCTCCTTGGCGATCATGTTGTTGACGCGGAAGTACTTGCCCACGTCGCGCAGCAGGCTGATGGCCGACATCCCGGACGTCCAGTCCAGGTTGTTGACCATGCGCGCCGCGTAGGGGCCCTCGAAATCGAGGAAGCGCGAGATCTGGCCCCGCAGCCGCTCGACCCAGCCGGCCACCGTCTCGGGGTCGTTGAGGACGCGCTCGGCGGTGGGCTTCGGGTCACCGATGAGGCCCGTGGCGCCGCCGACCAGGCCGAGCGGGAGGTTTCCCGCCTGCTGGATGCGGCGCATGGTGAGGATCTGCACGAGGTTGCCGAGGTGCAGGCTGGGGGCCGTCGGGTCGAAGCCGCAATAGAACGTGACCGGGCCGTCCGCGAACGCCTTGCGCAGTGCGTCCTCGTCGGTGGACAGGGCGATCAGCCCCCGCCACCGCAGCTCGTCGACGATGTCCGTCACGGTCACGCTTCTCCTTCGATCGGGCGCCCGCCCGGTTGCGGCCCGTTCTCTCGGACCCCGGGTCGGTACGACTCCAGCGTGGTAGAGCCTACGCGGTCGGGGCCAGCGGGTTTTCCCCGAGCGTCGTGCCGCGCTCCTCCCCCGGCCGCTCCGGCGCCTGCCCGATACCGGAAATTCCGTTGTTCGTCGGCTGCGGGCCCGTTCAGAGTGGTGTCACCGCCGTGCGGCGGCAGTGACGTGTGTGGAGACGGTCGTGCCGCCGTGGCACGCCCGAGGGAAGGGTGTGCCGAGTGCGCAACACGCTGGTTCTGAACGCGAGCTACGAGCCCCTGACGACGGTGTCGCTCCAGCGCGCCGTCGTCCTGGTGCTCCAGGACAAGGCGGTGGTGGAGCAGGCGCATCCGCTGCGCACGGTCCGGGGGACGGGCGTCAGCATCCCGGTGCCCCGGGTGATCAGGCTGCAGCGCTACGTGAGAGTGCCGTTCCGACAACAGGCGCCGTGGTCGCGGCGGGGTGTCCTGGCCCGGGACCAGCACCTGTGCGCGTACTGCGGGCGGCGGGCCACCACGGTGGACCACCTGCAGCCCAGGTCGCGCGGCGGGGAGGACAGCTGGTTGAACACCGTGGCCGCGTGCCCGGAGGACAACCAGCGCAAAGCGGACCGGACACCCGAACAGGCCGGGATGAGGCTGCTGCGCCGGCCGTTCGTGCCGACCCCGCAGGCCACCCTCATGCTGGCGCTCGGCCTGCGCGGCTCGGAGGCCCGGGAGCTGGCCGACTGGCTGCCGGCCGTGCCGGGCCAGCCCGTTCCGGCGGCCGTCCCGGCGGCGTGAGCGCCGCCGCGAGCCGCGCCCGACGAGGCCCGGGCTAACCCTTCGCCTGGTAGCCCGCCGCCGTGCCGTAGTTGGCCGAGTGTTCGGGCATCACGACCACCCGTCCGCCGCCGATCAGCACCCGCCCGGAGACCAGCAGCGAACCGGTGCCCTGCGGGAAGTTGCCGCCGGTCGCCTCCTGGCCGCCGGCCAGCGGGAACCGGCTGAGGCGGGCGGGCTGGTCGCGGCGTTCGTCGGCGGCGAGCACCAGCGCGCCGCCGTCGACGCCGACCGCCCGGACGGTGCCCTTGGCGGCGGTCGGCGCCTTCCAGCGCTGCTTGCCGGTGTCGAGGTCGTAACCGACCGCCGCGACCGTCCCGCCGCCGGTCGCCGGGACGAGCGTGGTGACCATCGTGCGGTTCTGGAAGAACACCTCGGGAGTGGCCGAGAACGTGCCGTGGCCGACGTCCAGCCGGCCTCCCTCGCCGACCACCGGGATCTCGGCGGCCGGGTCCCCGCCCGCGCCCCAGGAGAACACCCGGTCGTCCTCCGGCTTCTCGCCCGTGGTGAGGACGACGGACGGCTCGGCGGACAGCACGGTCACCGTCTTCGGGCGGTTGTTCAGGCCGCGCCACCAACTGACCTTGCCGTCCGCCGTGTTCAGTGCGACGGCCTGGTCGGCGGGGGTGGAGTCGGCGCAGGAGGAGGCGACCAGGACGGTCTTGCCGGTCACGCCGCCGGACAGGGTGCAGAACTTGCCCTGACCGGTGTACTGCCAGACGTCCTTGCCGTCCGCGGACTCCCAGGCGATCGCCCGGTCGTCGCCGACCGCGATCACCTTGTCCTCGGTGACGCCGATCCGCGCGCCGTACGCGCCCTTGGCGTCCGAGACGGTCTTCGTCCACGCGGTCTTGCCGGTCTTCGTGTCCACGGCGGCGACCAGCGTGCAGGGGCTCTTCGGGTCGGCCTGGGCCCGGAACAGCACCGCGCCCAGCCCCGCCTGGTTCACCCCCGCCGACAGCCCGCACGGGACGGCCCCGGCGGCCGGCGGCTCGACCGACCAGACGGGCTTGCCGGCCGCGAGGTCGTAGGCCCGCACGCCGGCGGCGTCGGCGCGGACCACCGCATCCGCCAGCAGCCAGCTGCCGACCAGTGTGTCGTCACCCGACGACCCGGACGCGGCGGGCTGGGCGGACCACACCTTGGTGTGCGCAACGGCGAAACCGGGCTCCCCGCCACTGCTCGCGACCGCGCTGCCGCCGCCCTCGGCCCCGACCATCAGACCCGCCGCGCCCAGCACCCCCAGCGCGACCACCCCGGCGGCGGTGCGCACCAGCAGGGTCCGCCGGTCGGGCACGTGCTCGCCGGTGAGCACCGCACCGGCGGCGGCGCGGGCCCTGGCCGAGAGCGAAGAGCCCGCCGTCGAGGAGCCTGTCTTCGGCGAGCCCGTCTTCGGGGAGCCGCCCTTCGGGGAGCCGCCCTTCGGGGACCTGCCCCGACGGGCGGCAGCCCGCGACCGCGCGACGGGCGCGGCCTCGGGCGTCGTGTCCGGCTCGGGCTCCGGCTCCGTGGACGGCTCCACCGGAGCGGGCTCGGCGTCCTCGATGTGCACGTACCCGTCGGCCGAGTACTCCGCCCCCACCGGGACGTACAGCCCCTCCCCCGCAGGCTGCTGCGGGACGGCGTACGGCGCGTACTGCTGCTGCCCGTGGTCCGGGTACGGCTGGTGCTGCTGGTACTGCTGGTACTGCCCTTCGGCGTAGCCGCCCTGGACGTAGCCGCCCTCGGCGTACCCGGTCTGGGCGTAGCCGGTCTGCCCGTACGGCGAGCCCTGCCCGTACGGCGAGCCCTGCCCGTCCTGCTGCTGCGGGTACGACAGGCCCTGCCCGTACCCCCCGCCCTGGCCGTAACCCGCCGCCGTCTGCCAGTACTCCTGCTGCGGGTGGTCCTGCGGCTGCGGCTCCTGGTGCCCGCCGACCGGCCAGGCCTGCTGGCCCTGGGGGTACCACGGCTGCTGCTGGGCGTCTCCGAAGGGCTCCTGCGCCATCCGTTCCCGTCCCTCCCGAGCCGCCTGCCGATGCGGCAGTCAGCATCTCACGCCCGTTCGAGCGCGCCGCCCCGGCCTCGGGGGGGTCGGGGAGGTCAGCCCGCGGACTCGGCGTTCAGCGCCTCGTCGATGCGGGCGGCCAGGGTGAAGTCCAGGCCGGTCAGCCCGCCCGCGCTGTGGGTGGAGAGGACGAAACGCAGGGTGCGCCACCGGATGTCGACGTCGGGGTGGTGGTCGAGCGCCTCGGCCTGTTCGGCGACGGCGACGACCACCCGGATCGCCGCCGGGAAGTCGGGGGCGTCGGCGGCGCGGACGATGCTGTCGCCCTCCCTGGTCCACCGCGGCAGTGCGGCCAGGGCCGCCGTGATCTCGTCCTCGCTCAGCCGTGCCCTGCTGCTCATCGAAGCTCTTCCGTTCGTCGTCTCGTCGTCCGGTCAGGCGTGCACTGCGAGGAACATACCGAGCCGGGGCCCTCCGCACCGGACGACACAGCCGCTGCCGGACAGCCCCCGACGGGCGGCAGCCCCCGGCCGACGTCCCCCGACGGCTGCTCAGCTCATCAGCTCAGCAGCAGTTTGGTGACCGCGACGAGGCCGACCACCACGATGATCCCGCGCAGCGCGGCCGGCGGCAGGCGGCGGCCGACCTTGGCGCCGAGCAGGCCGCCGACCAGCGAGCCCGCCGCGATCAGGCCGGCGGCCGCCCAGTTGACGGTGGAGGTGAACAGGAAGAACAGCGCGGCGACGCCGTTGACGACCATCGCCAGCGCGTTCTTCACGGCGTTGATCCGCTGCAGGTCCTCCTGGAGCAGCATGCCCATGAGCGCCAGCAGCAGGACGCCCTGCGCGGCGCCGAAGTAGCCGCCGTAGATGCCGGTGAGGAAGACGCCGACGAACAGCAGCAGGCCGCCGTCCGGGTCCCCGTCGGGGCGGCGGCGGGCGGCGACCGCCTTGGCGACCCTGGGCTGGATCACCACCAGGACGAGGGCGAGCAGGATCAGGACCGGGACGATCGCGTCGAAGGCGCCTTTCGGCAGTCTGATCAGCAGCAGCGCGCCGACCAGTCCGCCGAGCAGCGAGGCGGTGCCCAGGCGCAGCAGCCGGTGGCCCTGGCCGGCCAGCTCGCGGCGGTAGCCGATCACGCCGCTGAGCGAACCGGGCACCAGGCCGAAGGTGTTGGAGACGTTGGCGGTGACCGGCGGAATCCCGACGGCGAGCAGCACCGGGAACGTGATCAGCGTGCCGGAGCCGACGATCACGTTGATCATCCCGGCGCCGACGCCCGCCACCAGGACGGCGATGCCCTCCCAGAACGTCATGGGTCACCTCTCCTCTCGGTCCTGTCCGGGGGCGATCATGCCGGACGGCCCGCCGGTCGGACCAGGGCCGCCCACGATTCGGGACACGCGCCACGACCGCCACACGCCGAGGGCCCGCCACCGTGCGGTGGCGGGCCCTCGGGCCGGACGGTTCAGCCGGTCACTCCGGGTCGATCTTGCGGTACTCGCGGGCCGGGTCCACCCGGGGGCGGGCGGCGCCCTTCTCGGTGTCCACCGGGCGCGGGCCGGCCGCCGGGTCGAGCGGCACCTGGGTGGCCGCAGGCGCCGCCGGCGGGACGCTCGGGGCGGCGACCGCGCCGCCGTTGACGCCGGGATTGCCGGTCAGCCCGCCGAAGGCGCCGCCGAGGCCCTTGAGGGCGTCGCCGACCTCGCTGGGGATGATCCAGAGCTTGTTGGAGTCGCCCTTGGCCAGCTCGGGCAGGGTCTGCAGGTACTGGTAGGCGAGCAGCTTCTGGTCGGCGTCGCCGTCGTGGATGGCCTCGAAGACCGTCCGGATCGCGGCCGCCTCACCGTCGGCGCGCAGCACCGCGGCCTGCGCCTCACCCTCGGCCCGGAGCACGTCGGCCTGCTTCTCACCCTCGGCCTTGAGGATCTGGGCCTGCCGCTGGCCCTCGGCGGTGAGGATCGCGGCGCGCTTGTCACGGTCGGCGCGCATCTGCTTCTCCATCGAGTCCTGGATGGAGGTGGGCGGCTCGATCGCCTTCAGCTCGACGCGGTTGACCCGGATGCCCCACTTGCCGGTGGCCTCGTCCAGGACGCCGCGCAGACCGGCGTTGATGACCTCGCGCGAGGTCAGGGTGGATTCGAGGTCCATCGAGCCGATGATGTTGCGCAGCGTGGTGACGGTCAGCTGCTCGATGGCCTGGATGTAGCTCGCGACCTCGTAGGTGGCCGCGCGCGGGTCGGTGACCTGGTAGTAGATCACCGTGTCGATGTTGACCACCAGGTTGTCCTGGGTGATCACCGGCTGCGGCGGGAACGGCACGACCTGCTCGCGCAGGTCGATCCGGTTGCGGACCCGGTCGATGAACGGGACGACGATGTTCAGGCCTGCGTTGAGCGTCCGGGTGTAGCGGCCGAAGCGCTCCACGATCGCGGCGCTGGCCTGCGGGATGACCTGGATCGTCTTGATCAGCGCGATGAAGGCCACCACGACCAGGACGACCAAAACGATAAGGACGGGTTCCACGGACTCTCCCCTAGACGACCAGGGCGGTCGCGCCCTGGATTTCGACGACGTCGACCTGCTGCCCCGGTTGGTACACGCTGTCCGGGTGGAGCGCTCGGGCCGACCAGATCTCGCCGTTCAGCTTGATCCGTCCGCCCTCCCCGTCGACGGTTTCCGCGACGACCGCGGTGGCGCCCTGGAGCGCCTCGATGCCCATCTTGATGTGCGGGCCCTGCCGCAGTTGCCGGTACGCGATCGGGCGGACGAAGACCAGCAGCGAGACCGAGACCGCGATGAAGACCAGCGTCTCCCAGACCGCGCCTCCGCCCAGCCCGGCCACGCCGGCGGCCGCCAGCGCACCGATCGCGAACATGGCGAACTCCGGCATCGCGGTCAGCACCAGCGGTATGCCGAGCCCGACGGCGGCCAGGAGCCACCAGATCCAGCTGTCCACGTGTCCATCCTAGGGAGCGAAGGGCCTTCGAGGCGGACAGTTCCCGCAGGTCGAGGGGCGGAAACCGGTCGCGCGTGCGACCGGTCCCCGGAAACCCGACGACATCGGAGCGTGCGAGGCGCGGACGGCGCCTCAGCCCAGCGGCAGGCCCTGCGCGGACCAGCGGTCCCCGTGGCGCTCCAGGGTGAGCGGCAGGCCGAAGCACTTGGAGAGGTTGCGGGCGGTCAGCTCGGTGTCGATCGGACCGGCGGTGAGCACCTTGCCCTGGCGGATCATCAGGACGTGGGTGAAGCCCGGCGCGATCTCCTCGACGTGGTGGGTGACCATCGCCATGGCCGGGGCGAACTCGTCCTGGGCGAGCGCGCCGAGCCGGCGGACGAGATCCTCGCGGCCGCCGAGGTCCAGGCCGGCCGCGGGCTCGTCGAGCAGCAGCAGCTCGGGGTCGGTCATCAGGGCGCGGGCGATCAGGGTGCGCTTGCGCTCGCCCTCGGAGAGGGTGCCGAACTTGCGGCCGGTGAGGTTGGACATGCCCATCCGGTCGAGCAGCGCGAGCGCGCGGGACTCGTCGAACTGCTCGTAGGTCTCCTGCCAGCTGACCGTCATGCCGTAGGCGGCGGTCAGCACGGTCTGCAGCACCGTCTGCTCGGCCGGCAGCTTGTCGAACATGGCGGCGCCGGCCAGGCCGATCCGGGAGCGCAGCTCGAAGACGTCGACCTCGCCCAGCTTCTCGCCCAGCACCGACACCTTGCCCGCGGTCGGGAACAGGTAGGTGGCGGCGATCTGCAGCAGGGTGGTCTTCCCGGCGCCGTTGGGGCCCAGGATGACCCAGCGCTCCCCCTCGGAGATGGACCACGAGACCTGGTCGACCAGCGCGCGCCCCTCCCGGACCACGGATACGTCCACCAGCTCCAGCACGTCGCTCATGCCTACGCCTTCCCCAATACAAGAATTTCGGCCGTCGGTGCGGGCGGCGAGCCTACTCCGGCAGCCGGTGGGCACGGGGTGGGTGCGCCGCACACGCATGGGCAAACCTACGCCACGCGGATGACCGCCGATTCCGTAGGCTGGCCGGATGCTCGCGACTCCTCCCGACAATCCGTACGAAGAACCCCGTTCGGGGCGGCTGACCGCGTGGGGCAACGCCCTGCTGGCCGGTCTGGTGCCGCCGGACAACGCCGCCGCGGCCGTCCTGGGCGACGACGAGAGCCACCGGGTGACCGGGCTGCCCGGCGACGGCCCGGACGAACGGCACGGCCTCACCTGGGCGCTGGGGCGGCTCCGGGTGCTCGGGGTGAAGGGCCTGCGACTGGCTCTGCCGTCCGCCGGGCACCCGCTGGGGCTGACCGGCCCGGCGCTGTTCAACGAGCGGGCGATGGACGTCGGCGAGGCGGTGCTGGCGGTGGGAGTCCCGCTCGGACTGGTGCCGGAGGTGGAGGTGTTCGGCCCGGCCGGGGACCGTTCGGCGACGGTGCTGTGGCGCTGCCTTGAGACCAACGACACACCGCCGGCCGACGTCCCGTCGCTGCACGAGGCCGAGCGGGAGCTGGCCGACGGGCTGCGCGAGGCGACGCTCCTGCTGACCCGGCTGGACGTGGCGGGCGCCGGGCCGGAGGCACTGCGGGCGCTGGAGGCGTACCGCCGGCGCGGGCACGCCGAACTGCTGGCGCCCGGGTACCCGCCGCGTGCGGTGCGGGTGCTGGAGTCGGCCCGGCAGGTGTCGGCGCTGCTGGCGATCGCCGCGGGCGGGCACGGCGCGGCGGTCAGCGCCTCCGAGATGGCGGCGCGGCAGGCGGTGCTGGCGCCGCTGCGGCGCACCGCCCGGCGGGCGCAGGTGGCGGCGTACAACGCGCTGGTCGACGAGCGCGACGAGCGCTGAGCAACCGGGAACACGCGCGGACCGCTACGGACCGCTAGGCCGGGCCGTCGGCCCGCGCCTCGCCGTTGCGGACGGCCCACAGGGCCGCCTGGGTGCGGTCCGCCAGGTCCAGCTTCATCAGGATGTTGGAGACGTGGGTCTTCACCGTCTTCTCCGACAGGTGCAGGCTGCGGGCGATCTCCCGGTTGGAGCGGCCGTCGGCGATGTGGCCGAGGACCTCGCGCTCGCGTTCGGTGAGGGTGCCGCCGCGGCCCTGCGGGGCGCGGGGGCCGTCGTCGGCGAGCAGCGCCTCGGCCAGTTCGGGCTGGAGCAGGACGTGGCCGGCGTGCACCGAGCGGATCGCGCCGGCCAGCGCCTCCGGGTCGACGTCCTTGTAGACGTACCCGGCGGCGCCGGCCCGCAGCGCGGGGACCATCGTGCGGTGCTCGGTGAAGCTGGTGACGATCAGGATCCGGGCCCGGCTGCCCTCGCCCTTGAGCGTGCGCAGCGCCTCGATGCCGTCGACGCCGGGCATCTTGAGGTCCATCAGGACGACGTCGGGGTCGAGTTCGCGGGCGCGCTCGACGCCCTCGGCCCCGTCGGCGGCCTCCCCGACCACCTCGATGTCGTCCTGGACCTCCAGGAACGTGCGCAGCCCGCGGCGGACCACCTGGTGGTCGTCGACCAGCAGGACGCGGATCGACGGCGTGCCGTGAGGCGGGTTGTCAGGCACCGGGGACCTCCATCTCGACGAGCGTCCCCCGGCCGGGGGCGGACTCCAGGGTGAGGGTGCCGCCGACGGCGGCCGCGCGGTCGCGCATCGAGGCCAGGCCGAGGTGGCGCCCGGCCCGGCGGACGGACTCGGGGTCGAAGCCGTGCCCGTCGTCGCGCACCCGCAGCACGGCTCCCCGCACGGGCGTGCCGGCCAGGGTGACGGTGACGCGGCCCGCGCCGGAATGGCGCAGCGCGTTGTGCAGCGCCTCCTGGGCGACCCGCAGCAGCGCGGCCTCCTGCGCGGGCGGCAGGGCGCGGACACCGTCGGCGGCGAAGGCGACGTCCGCGGTGTGGGCCCGGTCGAGGACCTGCACCTGGGAGGCGAGGGTGGCGCTCAGCCCGTCCTCCTCCAGGGCGGCGGGGCGCAGTTCGACGACGACGGCGCGCAGTTCGTCGGCGGCCTCGGCGGCGAGCCGGGCGACCTCGGCGAGTTCGGCGCGGGCCCGGGCCGGATCGCGGTCGACGAGCGTGGCGGCGGCCTTGGCGGTGAGCCGCAGCGAGAAGAGCTTCTGCGCGACGGCGTCGTGCAGGTCGTGGGCGATGCGGGCGCGTTCGCCGGCCAGGGTGAGTTCGCGGCTGCGCTCGTACAGGCGGGCGTTGGAGAGGGCGAGGGCGGCGTGCGCGGCGAGTATCCGCAGCAGTTCCTCGTCGTGGTCGGTGAACAGGCCGCCGCCGCGCTTGTTGGCGAGGAAGATGACGCCGGTGACCTGCGGTTCGTCCTCGGCGGCCTCGGCGTCCAGGATGGGCATGCCGAGGAAGGCGTCCATCTCGGGGTGGGCGGCCGGCCAGCCGCCGAAGGCCGGGGCCCTGCGGACGTCGGCGAGCCGGGTGGGGCCGGTCTCGTGCAGCATCTTGGCGAGGACGCCGTGCTGGCGGGGCAGCGGGCCGATCGCCCGCCACTGCTCGTCGGTGACGCCGTCGACGACGAACTGGGCGAAGCCGCCGTGGTCGTCGGGCACGCCCAGGGCCGCGTACTCGGCGCCGAGCAGGTCGCGGGCGGAGGCGGTGATGCGGCGCAGCACCTCGCGGACCTCCAGGTGCCGGCTCATCGCGAGCAGCGCCTGGCTGACCGCCTCGATGCCGGCCAGGCAGGGGTCGCAGCCGGGCATCGGGCGGGCCGGGCCGTGCAGGTCGAGGTGCGGGCCGGCCGGGCTCCGGTGGTCGCTGGGCGTGCTGGGCATACGGCCAAACTACCGCCGCCGCGGGCGCGGCCGCGTCGGTCCGCGGCCGGGGTGGGCGCAGGTCCGGGGACCTAGGTCTCGGGGCCCGCGCAACGGCCGAGGGGCGGCTCTCCGGGTGAATGGGAGAGCCGCCCCTCGTCGGGCGGGGCGAAGGGGGTCAGCCCTTCTGCATGACCTCGGGCTCGTGGCGGCGCTGGAGCCGGGTGACGATGACGCCGATGACGATCGAAATCACGATCAGCGCGCCCGCGTCGATCGCCCACTGGGCGACGCTGCCGGTCCACAGCGGGTCGTACTGGGGGTTCTCGAAGTCCTTGTTCCAGGGGCCCATGAGCTTGGAAAGGTCCAGTGTGGTGGCCACGATGCCGGTGCCCCAGCGGGCCGGCATCAGCCAGGCGGCCTGCTCCAGGCCGGGCTTGCCGAAGAGCTGGAACAGGCAGCCGGTGAAGACGACCTGGATGATGGCGAACATGACCAGCAGCGGCATGGTCTTCTCGGCGGTCTTGACCAGGGCCGAGATCATCAGGCCGAACATCATCGCGGTGAAGCTGAGCAGGATCATGCCGATGGTCATCTCGATGATCGGCAGGTCCTTGACGATCAGGCCGTGCTCGGGGAGCTTGCGCGGCAGGAAGCCGACCGCGGCGACGATGGCGCCCTGGATCACGCTGAAGAAGCCCAGCACGATGATCTTGGACATCATGTACGCCGAGCGGGAGAGCCCGGTGGCCCGTTCCCGTTCGTAGATGGCCCGTTCCTTGATCAGTTCGCGGACCGAGTTGGCCGCTCCGGAGAAGCAGGCTCCGATCGCCAGGATCATGAGGATCGTCGCGGCCCCGCTGTTGAGGTGGAGCTGCGTGTTCGGGTTGGGCGCGAGGCCCGCCCCGTTGGGGACCAGCACGCTGACCGCGCCGATGACGGCGGGCAGCAGCACCGACAGCGCCAGGAAGCCGCGGTCCGAGGCGAGGACCGACATGTAGCGGCGCATCAGCGTCCACAGCTGGGAGCCCCAGCTCTGCGGCTTCGGCGGCCGGACGGCCTCCTGGGCGACCTGGGCGTGCTGCACCTCGCCCGACTCCACGTCGGGGGCGGAGTACTGCTGGTAGTGCACCGAGCCGCGGTAGCGGCCGGCCCAGTCGTGGTCCGGGTAGTTCTCGAAGGCCTGGAAGACGTCCGCCCAGGTCTCGTACCCGAAGAAGTGCAGCGCCTCGTCCGGCGGGCCGAAGTAGGCCACCGCGCCGCCCGGCGCCATCACCAGCAGCCGGTCGCAGAGCGCGAGTTCGGCCACCGAGTGGGTGACGACCAGGATGGTGCGGCCGTCGTCGGCGAGGCCGCGCAGCATCTGCATGACCTCGCGGTCCATGCCCGGGTCGAGGCCCGAGGTGGGCTCGTCCAGGAAGATCAGCGACGGCTTGGTGAGCAGTTCCAGGGCGACCGAGACGCGCTTCTGCTGGCCGCCGGAGAGCGCGGTGATCTTGTTGTCGGCGCGCTTGTCCAGGCGCAGCTCGTACAGCACCTCGTCGATCCGGGCCGCGCGCTCGCGCGCCTCGGTGTCGCCGGGGAAGCGCAGCTGGGCCGCGTACTTGAGGCCGGTGCGGACGGTGAGTTCCTTGTGCAGGATCTCGGACTGCGGCACCAGGCCGATGCGCGAGCGGAGTTCGGCGAACTGCTTGTAGAGGTTGCGGCCGTCGTACAGGACCTCGCCGCGGTCGGCCGGGCGGTAGCCGGTGAGGGCACGCAGCAGGGTCGACTTGCCGGAGCCGGACGGGCCGATGACGGCGACCAGGGACTTCTCCGGGACGCCGAAGCTGACGTCGTCGAGCAGGATCTTCTTGGCGCCCTTGTGCTCGACCTCGACGGTCAGGTGGCGGGCGGAGAAGGAGACCGCGCCGGTGTCGACGAACTCCTGCAGCTGGTCGCCGACCAGCACGAAGCTGGAGTGGCCGACGGTCAGCCGGTCCTGCGGGCCCATCAGCTGGCGCTGCACCCGCTGGCCGTTGAGGTAGATCCCGTTGTGGCTGCCGAGGTCGACGATCTCGTAGCGGCCGTCCTGGAGCTGGCGCAGCTCGGCGTGGTGGCGGGAGACCTGGAGGTCGGAGACCACGACGTCGTTGTCGAGCGCGCGGCCGATCCGGACGGTGCGCATGGCGGCGGTCAGGTTGCGGATGATCGTCGGCTGCGGGCCGTCGCCGTCCTGCGGAGCGGGCGGGAAGGCCTGCTGCTGCGGGAAGCCGCCCTGCTGGGGCTGGGGCTGGGGCTGGGGCTGGGGCTGGGGCGGCTGCGGGTGCTGCTGTGGGAACGGCGGCTGAGGCCGGCCCGCCCAGGCCTGCTCGGGCTGCGGCGGGTAGGGGGCCTGCGGCGACCAGCCCTGCTGCGGGGCCGGCGGCTGGGGTGTCGGCGCGGCGCCGCGGCTGGTGGCGGCCTCGTGCCAGGCGGGAGCCTGGGGGGCGGCGGCGTGCGGGGCGGCGTGGGCGGGCGCGGAGAAGCCGAGCCGGGGTCCGTTCTCCGGATTGCCGAGGTTGACGACGACGCCGGGGAACAGCTGGGCCTGCATCGTGCGGGCACCGGCCGTGTAGGTGCCGTTGGTGCTGCCGTGGTCGTCCAGCTGCCAGCCGCTGCCGTTGAAGGTGATGGTCCCGTGGTTCCAGGAGACCCTGGCGTCGTCGAACGGGAAGTCCGACTGCGGGTTGCGCCCGATGGTGTAGGACCGCCCGGGCTCCAGAGTCCGCTGCTGTCCGTTGATATCGATGACGAGTTGCGGCACTGCGCGCCTGCCCCGCTCTCTCGGTTCCCCCGAATTGTGCCCCCGACCAGGGGTGCGATGTTTCCGAAACTGACGGGGGGAATCATTCCAGCCTGCTGACCGCCAATAAAAGTCACCCGGGGTGTCTGTGACCAGGCTGCTACCCGGTACCCGTCCGCGACGTGGGACGGGTGCTCTGGGCCCGCCGGCCGGCGGGTAGCGTGGGAGGCACCATGAACGCATCGCCCCTGGCCGCTGAGCCCCTCCCCGCCGCCCAGCCCCGGACCGCGGACGAGCGCACCCTGCTCGTCAAGGTGTTCGGCAAGGACCGCCCCGGCATCACCGCCGGCCTCTTCGCCACCCTGGCCGGCTTCGCCGTCGACGTGATCGACATCGAACAGGTCGTGACCCGTGGCCGCATCACGCTCTGCGCACTGGTCACCCCGCCCACCGCTCCCGGCGCCGAGGGCGGACTGCGGGCCACCGTGCACCGCTGGGCGGAGGAGCAGAAGCTCCAGGCCGAGATCCTCTCCGGCATCGGCGACAACCGGCCGCGCCGCGAGGGCCGTTCGCACGTCACCGTGCTCGGAAATCCGCTGACCTCCGCCGCCGTCTCCGCGCTCACCTCCCGGATCACCGCGGCGGGCGGCAACATCGACCGTGTGTTCCGGCTCGCCAAGTACCCGGTGACGGCGGTCGAGCTGGCCGTGTCCGGTGTGGCCACCGACGAGCTGCGGGCCGAGCTGGCCCAGGAGGCGGCCACCCAGCGGGTGGACGTCGCGGTGGTCGCGGCCGGGCTGGAGCGCCGGGCCAAGCGCCTGGTGGTGATGGACGTCGACTCCACGCTCATCCAGGACGAGGTGATCGAGCTGTTCGCGGCCCACGCGGGCTGCGAGGAGGAGGTCGCCGAGGTGACGGCGCAGGCGATGCGCGGCGAGCTGGACTTCGCCGAGTCGCTGCGGGCCCGGGTCGCGCTGCTGGCCGGGCTGGACGCCTCGGTGACCGAGAAGGTGCGCGCGGAGGTCCGTTTCACACCGGGGGCGCGCACCCTGATCCGCACGCTCCAGCGGCTGGGCTTCCAGGTCGCGGTGGTGTCGGGCGGGTTCACCCAGGTCACCGATCACCTGGTCGAGGAGCTGGGGCTGGACTTCGCGGCCGCCAACACCCTGGAGGTGCTGGACGGAAAGTTCACCGGCCGGGTGGTCGGCGAGATCGTGGACCGCGCGGGCAAGGCCCGCTGGCTGGCCCGGTTCGCCGAGCAGGCAAAGGTGCCGCTGTCGCAGACGGTGGCGATCGGCGACGGCGCCAACGACCTGGACATGCTGAACGCGGCCGGGCTGGGCGTGGCGTTCAACGCCAAGCCGGTGGTGCGCGAGGCCGCCGACACCGCCGTCAACGTGCCGTTCCTGGACACCGTGCTGTACCTGCTGGGCATCACCCGGGAGGAGGTCGAGGCGGCCGACGCGGTGGACGGCAGCCTGACCGAGTAGAGCCCGAAGACGCACGAGAGGGGCGGGGGGGGCCCCCCCCCCCGCCCCCCCCGGCGCCGGCGCCCCCCCCCCCCCCCGCGCCGCGCGGGGCGCCGGGGCGCCGCGCGGTGAGGCCGGCGCGGGGGTGGTGTAGGCCACCGCGCGC
>NZ_JBEOUK010000081.1:0-16656 GCF_040304045.1 Kitasatospora sp. NPDC094016 | reverse complement strand
CAGCATCGCCACGTCTACGCCGCAGACATTCAACGTGGCCTCCCCACCGACAGAGCTAAACGGCTTCGGAGTTGAGTTCCGAGCCGAAGGCCCGGAACTCACGCACTGCACACCGGCCCATATCCACCAGATTTGACCCGGCTTCGCTGTTACGGGGCTTCAACCACTGGTTCGCTCTCGCTACACCTTCTGACCTTGCTGAACGGACCTGCACTGTCTGGCAGTTCCAGCACGTCCCGCTTTCGTCGGGGCCGCTTGCCACCCTCCCCGGCGTTCCCCGGATCAGGCTGCCCCCCCAGCTTCAATCAGGCCGCTACGACGACCCGACGAAGACGGTCTCCCACCGCCTCTCGATCAACACGGCGCCTCGTGGCGCACAGCTCCTGGGCGAAAAGAGCCGATGCGGCCTTGAGGATCTCGCAGGACCGGCGCAGCTCGGCGTTCTCCTTGCGCAGAACGGCCAGCTCCTCCTTCTCGGCGGTGGTCAGCCGGTCGTCGCGCTCGCCCCGGTCGGCCTCGTCCTGGCGGATCCAGTTGCGCAGGGCTTCGTGGTGCACACCCAGATCGCGGGCCATCTGCCGGATCACCGGCTTCGGATCGGCGGCCCGGTACGCGGCAACGGCTCGCTGCCGCAACTCGGACGGGTATTTCATCGGTGCAGCCATGACAGAGGCTCCCTTCTCACGACCTATCAGGCCATGTCCGGCAACCTTCCGCACCTCGGGGGAACCTCAGTGCGCGAGCGCGGCGAGACCGTCCGGCCGCGCCGCGACCAGCCGGCGGGCCACGTTGACGCGCAGCGGCGGCTCGTGGCGGTGCCGGTCGATCGCGAGCAGCAGGCGGACGGTCGGCCCGGCGGAGACGGCGGCGAGGTCGGCGAGCCGGTCGTGCAGCGGGGCGGGGAGGGCTCGTACGGGGTGGCGCTCCAGCAGCTCGAGCACCCGGGCCGGTTCGCGGCTGGCGGCGGCTGCCAGGCCGAGGGCGTGCCGTTCCCAGAACGCCTGCCGCAACCCGTACGGCAGGTCGGCGAGTCGGTGCTCGGCCTCGTCCAGCACGGCGGCCGGGTGGCGGCGCCCGAGCGAGGTGGAGAAGGTGATCGCGTGCGCCAGCCCCGGCAGTTCGGCGGCGACGACCTCGGCCGAGCAGACCGGCAGCAGCCGGGCCGCCTCGGCGGCGCCCCACCGCCGACGGACAACGGGCACCAACGGCCCGGCCACCGCCGTACGCCCGGCGCGCAGGACGGCACAGGCCAACTCGTCGCGGACCGCAATCGAGGCGGTGAGCATCGTGGACTCGAGGTCGTCGCCGGGAAACAGCAGCTCGCCGACCGCTCGGTGCGCGTAGCGACGCACCACCGGGTCGGGATCGTCGATCCGGTCGATCAGATGGCGCGCCTGCCGTCCGGCGAGGGCGGCCAGCGCGGCGAGCCGACGCTCGTACGGGCCACGGCCGTCCAACTCGGCGAGCAGGCCCAGCAGGTCGGAGGAGGCGAGGGCGGCGGCGGTGCGAGCCACCTCGCGCAGCCGGAGCGAATGGGGCAGTGGTTCGACGGCGGCGAGCAGCCGGTCGGCAATCAGTCGAGGCATCGGCGACGATTGTGCCCGGCGGATGCGGCAAGGGCACCCGAATATTCGCGGTGGTGCGTTTGCCGGCGGCACAACCCGGTTCGAGAAGGTCGCTCTTTGAGCCGCATGAGCCTGGGGACAACGGCCGTTCGGTCCGCGAGCCGTGGCTGGTGTTACGGAAGCTCGGCAACAAGCACCTGTTCGCTCGCACCTGCCCAAGTACCCTCAGGAGTACTTCAATCTGCGGCAGACTGACCATCGCTGGGTGGCGCCAGCTCAGCAAGGCCGGCCAGGACGGTCTCGTACTCGGCGGGACCGCGGCAGCCGAGGCTGCTGTACAGCCCGCGTATTTTGTACCAGGCTTCGATCCACTCGAAGATCGAGGTCCGTGCTACGGCGCGACTGGGCCAGGGGCGGTCGCCGAGCAGCTCCCGCTTGAGGGTGGTGAAGAAGGACTCGGCAAGTGCGTCGCGCGGGGCCGGGGGTGGCGGTGCGACGGCGACCGCGGCTTGTCTCACCTGTCGCGCACCGCGGTCTCGGTCAGGTCGAAGTTCTTGGCGACCTGACCGACCGAGCGGTCACCTCGCCGGCGCAGCTCGACGATCTCGGCTTTGAACTCCGGTGTGAACGAGCGGCGAGGGCGCGGCTTCTTCTTCCCCATACTCTCCATGCTGGACATCATCCTTATCGGGGTCGAAGCCCCTGATCAGGAGTGTCCGTCAAAGCGAATCAAGCCCAATGCCGACCTGTCCCTTCCCGCGGGTGAAAGGCCACCGCCAATACCCGCCGCCCCCAACGACGACTTCGGCAACGACTGCTTGAGCGCCGCGCTCTGGGCGGGATCAGGCCCGAGCGGTGCGGAACACCAGGGTCCTGGTGCCCCAGAAGCGCAGGGCGGTCGCGAGAGCCATGCCGATCACGCTGCCGGAGACCAGGTCGGCGGTGGGGCTGGTCAGGTCGAGCAGGTAGTGCGAGATGCCGAGGCAGCCGAGCTGGACCAGCGCGCCCACGAGGTTCACCGCGAGGAACATCGCGCTCTCCCGGCCGGTCTCGCCGGCCGGTCCGCCGTTCCGTCGTTCGCGGAACGTCCAGTACTTGTTCCCGACGAAGGCGACCGCGGTCGAGGCCGTGAGGGAGAGGATCTTGGCCAGGACCGGGCCGAGTGCATCGCGCAGCAGGATGAAGAGGACGACGTCGGTGGCGTAGCCGAGTCCGCCGATCACCCCGAACTTCAGCAGTTCCGGCAGCGCGGAGCGGAGTTGTTCACGGCTTGCCATGTCAGGCGGTACCCAGCACGGAGAACCCGTACAGGCCCGCCCAGATCGCGCCGAGCATGAGCAGCGGGCGGTCCTTCAGCGCCACGTTCTCCGGGGCTTCGGCGGCGCCGCGGTCGGCGAAGATCGCGTACCGCAGGATGGCGAAGACGAAGGGCAGGACGCTGATCTGGCGCAGCGCGACATCGGCGCCGACGGTGTGGTCCGAGGACCAGAGGCAGTAGCTGAGGACGGTCACCGCTGCAGAGGCCTGCCAGACGAAGCGGAGGTAGCTGTCGCTGTACTGGGCGAGGAGCTTGCGCGAGTTGGCGGCCTTGTCTCCCATGCTGACGAGCTCGGAGTAACGCTTGGCGGCGACCATGAAGAGCGCGGCGAACCCGGTGGTGATCAGGAACCACTGGGACAGCTGGATCCCGGCGGCGAGGCCGCCGATCATGGCGCGGATCAGGAAGCCGGAGGTCACGAAGGCGAGGTCGACCACCAGGATGTGCTTGAGGCCGGTGCAGTAGAGGAGCTGCATGACCAGGTAGCACCCCAGCGCGATGGCGGTGGGGGTGTTGCAGAGCAGCAGGGCGCCGGTGATGGCTCCGCCGGCGAGGAGCGCCGCACACAGGTAGGCGACCGGCAGGGGCACGACGCCGGAGGCGATCGGGCGGTGGCACTTGGTCGGGTGGGCACGGTCCGCCTCGACGTCCATGGCGTCGTTGAGGAAGTAGATCGCCGATGCCGCGGCGCAGAAGAGGACGAAGACGATGCCGACCTGGCGGAGCACCGCGGCGTGGGTGAGCATTCCGGCCGCGCCGGGGGCCGCGAGGACGAGTACGTTCTTGACCCACTGGCGCGGTCGGGCGTTGCGGATCAGGCCGCCGGGCAGTGCCTTGAGCCGGAACGGGTGGACGGCCGGTACGGGGTCGGGCTCGGATGCCGTGCGGACTATTTCCGCGAAGGCGGTGGCCGTAGCCGGTTCGGTTCTGGACTCCAGGGTGCTGGTCTCAGGCATCGGTCTTCTGTCCCTTGGTGATCCAGGACCGGCCGGCCGCCGCGACGGTGGCACCGAGCGCGGCACCCCCGACCACGTCGGACATGTAGTGGACGCCGACGACCAGGCGGGAGAAGCACATCGCGCCGGCCACCGGGGCTATGGTGCCGGCGGGCAGGAGCGGCGCGAAGGCCACGACCGCGGCGGCGGAGGAGGTGGCGTGGGAGCTCGGGAAGCTGTGCTTCCCGGCGGTCTTCACGAGCGGCTCCATGCCGGGGCCGTTCGGGCGGGGGCGGCGGACCACGCGCTTGATGACCATGCTGGCGGCGTGGGCACCCGCCACGGCGGCGGTGGCGCGCAGCCAGCTGCCGCGCCGGTCGGAGTCGACGACCGCGCCGGCGACACCGAGTGCGAGCCAGCCCGCGGCGTGCTCGCCGGTCCAGGACAGGGCCTTGCTGACGTCCACTGAACGCTTGTCGCCGAACCGCTCACGGACCGATCGGTGGACCTGGTCGTCCATCCGTTGCAACGCCGGGAGAATCTGGGCCATTCTGGATTGTCCTCTGAGAAAAGAAGCAGGGGCACGCTTCCTGATGCGGGGGACTCGGACGGCGCCTCGGCTCCACAGACCCGCTGGTCAGCCCGTGCGCCCCCCCTGGCGACAGGTGTGCGCGGTCAGCATACAGATAAATTTTGAACAACATTCAAGAGGCCCCTCTCGCACCTCTTGTTCCGCCCCCAGCGAAATCAAGCAAAGTCCGATCAGCGGGGGCGACTTTACTTCCCAGTGGGTCAGTAAAAGTCATTCGATTACCTCTGATACCGTCACCCAGATCACTGGCAGGTGCCGAACGCGGCTGAAGCATGGATGGGCTGAGATCACTCGTGGGCGTACTGGGGCTCTTGGCGGCTCTGACAGCGACAGCCGTCGGCACGGCGCACGTGATCGGAGCGCTGGGACCGTGGCGCGCCGCTGACGCCCTGTCCGGTTGGATCCTCGCGGGAGTGACCCAGCTGATCGCGCTGGCCCTGCTCATCGGCGTCCCGGTCCACGGCCTGAAGCCGGCCCCGCTGCTCGCCGCAGCCATCCTGACCGCCGCGGCCGAGGTGGCCGTGGTGCGAACCCGGCCCACGCTGCTCGCACGCCACCGCGAAACGGTGTCCGGGACCCTCCGGGGAATCCGCCGCTGTACGACCCTGTGGCGCAACCCGGCGACGGTCATCCTCGCACTGCTCGTGCTGGCGGCGTACGGCTGGCGAATAGCCATGGGAGCGTTCGTCCTGCCGACCGAATGGGACGGCATGTGGTACCACCTGGTCGGCCCCGCCCAATGGATCCAGGACGGACAGATCGGACACACCCCGGCCGCATTCTGGTCCGACGTCTACCCGCAGGGCCAGGAAGTCCTCGGAGCATGGGCCGGCGTCTTCACCCACACCCTGCGCTGGTCCTGGATCGCAAGCCTGCCGTTCACCCTGCTCGGCTTCACAGCCACCGTGGGCCTGGCCCAGCGCTTCGGCGCCCGCCGCGACCACGCGATCCTCGCCGCACTCGGCTTCCTGGCGATCCCCGCAGTCCTCGCCCAGACAGCCACCTCCTACGTCGACGTAGCCGCGGCGACCACCGCAGCAGCCGCGTTCCAGTTCGTCCTCGCCCTCCCGAACAACCGCGACACGGTCGACGGGCGCCAGCGTCACCTCTGGCTGGCCGGTGTCGCGCTGGCCCTCGGCACCAGCGTCAAGGCCTCCAACCTGCTGACAATGGCGTGCGTCGTCGCGGTGGGCATCGGCCAGGTGATCGTGGCGACCGCCGCGCTGCGCCGCGCGGGCGAGGGCCCTTCGACCGGGGTCCTGCGGTACGCGGCAGGCCGGCTGACCGTGTGGGGCGTGGCCTTGGTGGTGCCCTCGGTGCTGCTGTCGTCGTACTGGTACGTGCGGACCTGGATCGCGTGGGGCAACCCCTTCTACCCGTTCACGATGTTCGGGTTCACCGGCCGCGGGACCGTGCAGGACCTGATCATGGTCAACAACACCCCGTTGAAGATCAAAGCCGCTGGCGGGGTGCCGGCGCAGTTGTGGGAATCGTGGACGACGCCGGTCGCCAGCCCCTTCTCCTACGACCAGCGTCTGGGCGGCCTCGGCACCGGGTGGCTCTGGGTGTTGTTCCCGGCTGTGATCGCGGGCCTGGTCGTGTTCGTCTGCCGCCGCCAGTGGGCGCCGCTGCTGGGCCTGCTGCTGCCGATGGCCGTGATGGCCGGGGCCAGCCCGGGCCCGTGGTGGGCGCGCTACACGATCCACCTGACGATCCTCGGCGGTGTCTTCCTCGCGGTGTTCCTGACCTGGATCACCGGGACCAGGCAGCGGCCGGTGGGTGCGGCGGGATACGCCCGGTGGGCGGTCGCGGTGGCCATCGGGTTCGGCCTGGCGGGGACCAGTGCCGACTCGATGTGGAAGACAACCGAACCCGTCCACGTGTCGGCGACGGAGATCGCGCCGCACTACTACACGGTGAACGAGACGATCGACCTGATGCGCCACCGCCGCAAGCAGCAGGACCAGGTCTGGCCGTGGAACACGTTCGGCCGCGTACGGAGCCTGCCCGCCGGATCGGTCATCGCGATCACGGACCAGGGACCGGACATCCGGCTGCCGCTCATCGGCCTCAAGATGGAACGCAAGCTTGTCCAGGTCACGGCCACCGACGACCTCAACGCCCTCCACACCGACCTGCGCCGCAGCGGTGCACAGTACCTCGCGCTCGATCCGTCCAACTGGCGGGACGGCGAGATCGCCAAGACGGTCAACACGGACCCCGCCCGGTTCCACCTGATCAGCGGGAACGACCCGGTCCGCGTCTACGCCGTCAACGGCTAAATATGCACCCGCCGTAGCCTGGTTGGGATCTTGCGCTTGAGCCGTTCGTAGGACGTCTGGCCGCCGAGAGCACCGCGCGGGCGGTGGTAGCCGCCGCAGTCCCCCCGCTCTCGGAGCTTGTCGCGCCATTCCCCTCGTAGCGCGGAGTCGTAATCAGAGGCGACGCTGCTGTTGTTGACGCTCCCCGGAATCGGCTCTACCCGCGCTTCCGTGAAACACCGGCTGTGGCCGCTTCTAGCGCCGCACTTCAGCGTGGGCTCCTGCTTCGAGGAGTTCACGCACGGCAGCTTCAGCCATCTCGCGCGGTACATCTTCGAGGATGGTGGCCGGCAAGCGGCTGATGAGGGACTTGCCGTGCCATAGGCTCAGCCCGGTCCTCCGGTGAAGCAGCTTCACGACCTCGATGGGATGGGGCCCGGGGTCGGTCAGAACCACCGCATTTGGCACCTCATCGCAGATCAGCCAGACGTACTCGTCCGCCATCATGACTCCTCGGGCTGCGGGCCGGACAGCAGCATAGAACCGCGCGTGTGGTGATGGGGCGGCTCGGGTCGAGGTCCGGTAGTCGTGCTCCTTGAGCCCGGCGGACCGCGTCGCAACCGCCGCGAACTACGCCGCCCGGCCGTGGAAGCAGCGCGCCGTCTCCACGGCACCCGGACAGACCAGGACCCGCCCGTCCGCGCCCGGTCTGGCGTCGTCCAGCGCGGGCGGCACAATGCTCAGTGCCGCGATCGCCCCCGGGGCCCGCAGGCCGGCTGAGAAACCGGCCGCCCTGTCGGCGTGGTCACTTCCCGCTCTCGGGCCGGCCGACCGTCACCGTGTAGAGGCCGCGCCCAGGCCGCTGCGCGTGACCGTCCCTGGCCAGGCGCTCCAGCCTGGTGCGGAGCGCGTTGATGTTCCCCTCGAAAGCGTCCAGCCCAGTACCTCGCGGGCGCGCAGCGCTTCCCCGCCTTCGACAGACCTCCAAGACGCTGTCGGCGTCCGTCACCTGCCCGGAAGCCGTGCACGAGGCTCGCGGGCAGGGACGCAGGGACCATGGGCGTTCGTGTGTGACGCTCCTGAGGGGTTCTGGCCGGCCTCGGGATTCGGCCCAGCCCGGCTGCCCCACCCCGACCGGGCGGCACCGGACGGCTTCCGCGTTCGGACTTGGGGCGAACGCACAGGTCAGACCACGTGGTGAGCGGCCGTCAGGGCAGAACTCGTGCCCTACAACCCTTTCTTCCCCTCCCTGCCCCTGGCGTTGTGGTGGCCGTTGGGCGGGGCGGGCGCCTCGGTTTGCTGCGACCGACCGCGGCGGGCCTTTCTTCCTGTCTGGCTGGTGCCGGCGGCGTGCAGGGGGAGTAGAGAAACGGGCGCGGGTGGGACCGGATGGTCGTCCGGTCCCACCCGCGCCATGCCTGGCCGTTGTCAGATGTGGTGCGCCCGTAGTGGGGTGGCCTGTGCGGGCGCACTGTGCTGTCGCGGCCTGGTCAGTTGGTGTGGCGGGTTGGGGTCAGCCGGTGATGGCGAAGGTCCAGCCGGGCATGGTTTCCCAGGTGAGCCACTGGTTGTTCTGGTAGGTGGCGCGGGACATGGTGCCGTTGGTGCCGGTGGCGAAGAGTTCGAGGGTGTTGGTGTAGGCGTTGTAGGTGGCGGAGGGGGTGCCGGAGAACTTCCAGTCGTTGATGGTGCTCCAGTCGGCCCAGGTCTTGGTCTTGTTGTCCCAGTAGTTGTGGCCGAGTTCGCCGGTGTTGCGGACGGCGAAGAGTTCGACGGCGTTTGCGGCGGGGTTGTAGACGGCGGTGGGGGTGCCGTTGAACTGCCAGCCGCCCATGGTGGTGATGTCGGACCAGCGGGCGCCGTTGAGGCTGTAGCTGTGGGCCATCGTGTTGTTGGTGGTGGTGATGAAGACCTCGGCGCTGTTGTTGGCCGGGTTCACGACGGCGGTGGGGCTGCCGGTCACGGCCTGGCCGCCGATGGTGCCCCAGTCGCTCCAGGTCTTGGCCTTGCTGTCCCAGTAGAGGTGGCCGAGTTCGTTGCGGCTGCTGGTGGCGAAGAGTTCGACGGCGTCGGTGGCGGGGTTGTAGAGGGTGGTGGGGGTGCCGGTGAACTGCCAGTTGCCCAGGCCCCGGACGTCGTCCCAGCGGGCGCCGCCAGTGCTGTAGGAGTGGGTCATGTAGCCGTTCGTGTCCAGGGTGAACACCTCGGCGGTCTGGCTCGAGGGGTTGAACACGGCGACCGGGTTGGCCTTGAGCTTGAGGGCGCTGGGGACGACGCTCCAGCCGACCCACTTCCTGGTGCCCGGGTCCCAGTAGTTGTGGCCGAGCTCGCCGGTCTTGCCGATGGCGAACAGCTCGAGAGCCTTGGTGGCGGGGTTGTAGATAGTTGCGGGGATGCCGCTGAACTGCCAGTCCCCCAGCGCTGTCCAGCCGGTCCAGCCCTTGCCCTCGGTGTTGGAGGCGTGGGCGAGGACGCCGTCGGTGCCCAGAGCGAAGATCTCGGCGGTCTTGGTATCCGGGTTGTACACGGAGTTGACGACCGCGGAGGAGTAGTCGACCGCCTTGGACCACGTGGAGACGGTCTGCTGGACCCAGCCGGCGAGGTCGTCGACGCGGCTGGAGGAGGCGCCGGTACGGGTCTCGGTCTCGCCGAGGCAGCCGCCCTGCCAGGAACGGGAGGCCACCGCGACGAGCTCGGCCTTGCCGTTCTTCTCCCGGATCGCGGGGGCGCCGGTGTCGCCCTTGCAGATCGCCGCACCGCCGGTGCCGGTGGTACCGACAGCGGTCGCGGCGACTGTGTCGAGAGTGAAGGCCCCCGAGTGGAGCTTGTTCGACACCCACTCGTCCTTGGTACGCCCGTACCCGGGAACGCGCAGGTTCTCGCCGGCGGTCGGTGCGGTGGTCGCGACGGGAAGTGTCGCGATGCCGGTGACGGGGGTGGCGAGGCGGGCCATGACGAGGTCGCGGTCCTGGCGCGGCACCAGCTCCGCGATCTCGGTGGTCGTCCCGGCGTTCGTGGTGAGGTCGGTGCGGCCGATGGTGGCGGTGGTCTTCCACTTCGGCGCGCCCGCGGCCAGGGCCTGCGGCTGGGCGGGGTCGTCGGCGAAGCAGGAGGCGGCGGTGAGCACCCAGTACCGGTCGACCAGCGCGCCGGTGCAGGCGCGCACGTTGTCGCCGATCGCCAGGCGGGCGGTGTAGGCGTACGTGCCACCTGCGGCAGGGTCGCCGGGAACGGCGCCGGCCGGGCTGGCGGAGAGCGTGGTGAGCACGCCGGCCGTGACGGCGGTGGTGAGAAGCGCGGCCCTCCAGGAGGTACGCGTGGTGATGCCAGACAAGAGAGTTCAGTCCTTGGGGTACGGGGAGCGGTTTGCGGGCTGGCGGTGGTGGTCAGCCGGTGACGCGGAGTTGGACCATGGTGGTCGTTGCCTGGCTGAGGCCTTCGCCCAGGCCCTTGAAGCCGTTCTTGGGCACGTCCAGGCTCTGGCTGGTGTCGGCGGCGGTGAGGTCGACACGTAGGGACCGGTCGGAGGTCTGCACCGCGAAAACGTCCGGCAGTTGCAGCGTGAGGAAACCCGTCGGGCTGGTGGCGGTGAGGCAGAGTTTGTTGTCGGTGTTGCCCGGGGCACGGGTCCAGAGCTGGATCTGTGAGGGCTTGGCGGCGCAGTCGGTCAGCATGACGCTGCCGTCGCCGCGCAGCAGCTTGACCTTGCTGATGCCGGAGGCGCCCGGATAGCCGAAGTTCTCGACCGCCGGTGGTGCTATGGGGGTTTCGGCGGCCTGGGGAGGGGGCGACGGGGTGCCTGCGGTGGCGAGCGCGGAACCGAAGGCGGCGGCGGTCGCGGCCGCGACGACGGCGGTCGGCCAGCGCAGGATCCGTTCACGGTCCGCCCGTCGTGCGGTGCGGGGGCGGTGGCGAAGCGGGGGGCGCTGCGATGGGTCGGTAGGCATGGACAACATCCTGGTCAGCCGGTGACGCGCAGTTCGAGCAGCGTGGTCGGCACATGGTTGCTGCTGCTGCCCATGCCGATGCTCGCACTGGCGTTCTTGGCGATGTCGACGGTGCGTGACTGGCCGTCGGCCGTCACCCGGGCAGTGACCGGGTGCTGTTCGGCCGTGATGATGATGACGTTGGGGACCTCCACGACGAGGTAGCCGGTGGAGGCCGTGGCACGGAAGCAGATCTCGTTGCCCTTGTCGTTGGGCAGGTCCAAGCTGTACACGCGGATCTGTCCGTCGGTGTTGCAGTTGGCCATCACGATGTGGCCGTCCCCCCGCAGCAGGTTGACGTTGGGGAACGGCGAAGCACCGGGGTAGGCGAAGTCCTCGACGGCCGGCGGCGCCGAGGAGTTGTCGGCGGGCGCGGTGCCCGCGACCGCAAACGTCGATACCGCAAGCGTGGCGCTCGCGGTGACGGCGCCAACGGCCAGCCACCTGGTTATACGAAGGTGCACAGGTATTCCTCTCCATGGGCCGACCGAGGGCTTTCCTTCCACCTCAACGATCGGCGGGTTCCTTCTGGCAGTGCCTGACTAATGCCTCGCCGCTTGTTCGTCAAGGAAGGAGTTGAAGCCTAGGCAGGTGGGGGCAATGCGAAGGCAAATAATAGGCCATCAAGTCCCTCGCTTCTGCTTCCTGACGGCTGGCAGTAGCCATCCGGGCTCGCCGAGAGCGTAGATTTATGGCCCTAAAGGGCAATGTGAGATAAATGTCTGATTTGATAGCCTTTCGGCTAACGTGCGCCAGTCGGATCTTCCTCCTTTTCTGATGTGAAGTCAGATTCTCTAGCAAGGATCGGTTTGCCGACATCGACTGCGGCCGGGATACGCTCCGCTGCGTCAGATATCAGCTTCTCGATCGCAGTGGAGTTTCCCATGCAGGGTTTTAACGTTGGTTCACGTGGAGGGGGGAGGCGCGGGAAATCCGCGCTACGCACGCTAGGCGTTCGGCTGCTTCCGTTGACCCTCATGACCGGGCTGCTCGGCAGCGGTTTGCCGGCCTTCGCGGCCGATCAACCCGCCTGGCCGGCGAGCCAGGAAAGCGACCGCTCCCGTGCGGTGGCTGCCTGGCTCTCCGGGGGTCCGAGTGTCCAGAAGCTCGCCGAAGCGGCACTGGTCGGCTCGGACCAGGACGTGCGGCGTTTCCTGGACGGTCAGCTGGCGGATGCCCGCCACGCCGACCAACTACTGGACGTCGCGCAGATCTTCGACATCGGCGGTCCGAAGGTCCGTGAGACCGCGGGCAAGGCGATCGCGGGCAGCCCCGCGGAGCTGAACGCCTATCTGGTGAGCGGCTGGCAGCCGGCGCTGGAGACCGACCAGCGGGTCTGGACCGCCCGGGTCATCGACGGTGCGGGCCCGGGGGTCAAGGCCGCAGGCGTGGCCGCCCTCAAGGGCACAATCGACGACGTCAAGAACTTTCTGACCGAGGGGCAGTACCAGGCACGCGAGGCCGATGACCGCGTCAAGCTGGTTCAGATCCTCAGCGCCGGAGGCTCCAACACCCAGGCCGCCGCCCGCGCCGCCCTGAACGGGTCCATCGAGGACGTTCGCGAGTTCCTGGCGGTCGGGCAGTACGTCGCACAGAACCGCGACCAGGAACGTGCGGGCATCAGCCAGCTCGCGCAGCAGGCCCGCGCGGCCAGCGACCAGGCGGTGCTCGAGACCAAGGACGCGGTCGAGGCCTCGGCCAAGGCCGTGGCCAGCTCCCAGCAAGCCATGGGCGACGCGGCCCGGGCGGCCGCCGAGACGCAGGCCGCAGGCAACGACACCGTCAAGGCCGGCGTCGCCGCCGACAAGGCGGCCTCCGCCGCCGAGCGGGCCGGCAACGCCGCGCAGACGGCCATCACCGCCGCCCGCGCGGCCAACGGCTCCGCCCGCACCGCCGCCTACGCGGCCTCACAGGCCGCCGCCGCCGCTGGCGCCGCCTCGCAGGCAGCCTCCCGCGCCCGCAGCGCTGCCGCCGCGGCGGCCGGCGACGCGAGCAAGACCGCTGTGGCCCGCAAGGCCGCCGAGGACGCCGACGCGGCCGCCAAGATCGCCGAGGACTCCCAGAAGGCACTGGAGCAGGCTCAGAAGGCCGCAGGCGAGAGCAAGACCGCGTCCGGTTCCGCTCTCAGCGCCCGTGGCAACGCCGACGCTGCCGCAGGCTCGGCCGAGCAGGCCGGCGCCGCTGCCGCCCGCGCGGGAGCGCAGTCCGACAAGGCCAAACGCGCCGCCGAGGCCACCCGTCGCCAGGCCGCCGAGGCCGGCCGCGCCAACGAGGCCTCCCAGGCCCTGGCCGGTGAAGCAGCCCAGGCCGCCGCCGACGCCAAGACGCTCCTCGCCTCCGCCGCATCCCACGCCCACGCCGCCGCCCAGGCGGCGCGGGACGCCGCCGACCACGCGGGCCAGAGCTCCTCCGCCGCGCAGGACTCCACCAACCACGCGGACGCCGCCTCAGGTTTCGCGAAGGAGGCCAGGGACGCGGTCGACAAGGCCAACGGGATCCAGGACCTGGCCCGGCGCACCGAGGTCGAGGACCTCAAGAGCCGCACCGCCGCCGCGATCGAGGTAGCCAAGACCGAGAAGGCCACCGAGGCCGACAAACAGACCGAGATCGAACAGGCACGCCAAGAGGTCCAGAAGTCCAAGGCCGAGGCCGACCGCCTCGCCCAGGCCGCCGCCCAGCCCGGCACCGCCCCTGAACAGGTCACCACCGACGGCCGCAAGCTCGCCCTGATCTCCCGCAAGATCTCCGGCCCCTGGGGCGCCGCCGCCGCCGAGGAAGCCCTCTCCGGTCCGGACGCCGCCGTCCTCGCCTACGTCAGGACCGGCCGCGCCAAGGCCGCCGAGCAGGACGACCGCGAACAGGCCACACACCTGTACGAAAACTCCGAGAACCCTGCCGTCCGCTCCGCCGCCCTCAACGCCCTCAACGCCGCCGGCACCGCGGCCACCGAGTTCGTCAACACCGGGCAGTACCAGGCCGCGGCCCCCGACAACCGCCTCCAGATCGCCCGTGTCACCGACCAGGCAGGCCCCGCCGTCAAAGCCGCCGGCCTCGCCGCACTGAAGACCAACACCCCCGAGGCACTCCAAGCCTTCCTCGACAAGGGACTCACCGACGCCCAGAGCGCCGACGACCGCCTTGCCACCGCCCGACTCATCGACAGCACCGGCGACGAACGAAAGGCCGCCGCCCGCATCGCCCTCGAAGGAACGGCAGTCAAGCTGCGTGCCTTCGTGGCCGAGGGTCAGTACGGCGCCCAGCGCAAGGACCAGCTGGCGGCCGTTCACATCGCCGACGTCACCGGTCTGATCGCCCAGGCCTCCGCAGACTCGGCCCGCGCCCAGCAGACCGCCGCCGAGGCCCAGCGCGCCGCCGCCATCGCACGCGGCGCCGCCGCGGAGGCCGGCGGCTACGCCAACACCGCCCAGCAGGCGGCCAACACGGCAGCGGACTACGTCACCACGGCCCAGGCTGCAGCCGACCGCGCCCAGTCCGACGCCGCCAAGGCCGCCCAGTCCGCCAAGACCGCCAAGACCGCGGAGGAAACGGCCCGCCGGAGCGCGGCAGAGGCCATGTACTCAGCCAAGCAGGCCAAACAGTCGGCGGACCTGGCACAGTGGAATGCCGACGACGCTTACAGCTCCGCAGCTGACGCAAGGGCGTCGGCAGTGGCCGCCGGAAAGGACGCGACCGCTGCCCAGGCGGCAGCCGATGACGCGTTCAACGTCCACCAGGCCAAGTATGAAGCCGAGCAGAAGGCTGCCCGCGACGCCGTCGAGAAGGCGCGAAAGGAAGCCGAGCAGGCGCAGAAGGAAAAGGACGAGGCGACCGCGAAGGCCAAGCAGGACGCGATCGCCGGGATCGAAGAGGAGATCAAGAAGCAGAAGGAGAAGAACGACGACGTTAACTCCCTCTACCACATCATCTCCGAAGGCATCCACTTCACCCTCGACGTCATCGGCGGCGTCGGCGGCGTCTTCGCGCCCGGCCTCGCCGACATCGCCGACCTGATCAACTGCGCCTACTACGGGATCGAGGGCAAGGTCGCCAAGGCGACCGAGTCCTGCATCGGAGCCATCCCCATCGTGGGCGACGCCGCAGCGATCGCCAAATTCGTTCAATGGACGAAGAAGTTCGGGTCCTGGGGCAAGAAAGCGGCCGAGTTCATCGAGAAGGTGGTCGCGCGAGCTCCGAAATCATGTCCCATCCCTCCTCTGAACAGCTTTCCCGCAGGCACTCAGGTACTCATGGGGGACCGCACCAGTCGCCCGATTGAAACACTCAGTGTCGGGGACATGGTCCTCGCCTCCGACCCGCAGACCGCATCGACGGAGCCCCGACGGGTCCAGGCCACCATCTACACCCCGGACGACCTCGATTTCACAGACATCAGTCTGACCGCAGGTGGCTCCCTCACCAGCACAGACCACCACCCCTTCTGGTCGGAAAACCGCCAAACCTGGGTTGACGCCAGCGACCTGAAGACCGGGGACACACTTCGTGACCCCTCCGGCCAGTCTCAGCAAATCGGCCTCATACGCCACCGCAGTATTCTTCAACCCGCTTACAACCTGACAGTCGAAGACCTCCACACGTACTATGTAATGGCCGGCGCGACGCCGGTGCTCGTCCACAACTCGAAGCCGCTTTGCGATAATTGGGACGTACCCGGCGTAAAGGAGCTCGACGCGACATGGGAACGATTGGGTGCGCCTACGCGAACGGCTTTTGGCAAGGTGGCATGGGGTGGGAATTCCCTCGAAAATGCGGCAATTCTTGAGACGCCGGAGCAGGTATGGACAATGGCCGAACTCGGGCTGACCAAGGCAGACGCCATGAAATGGAGGAACTTCTATCAGAATATAGCTGACAAGTCGGCAGAAAAATGGGCAGGCGACCCATTGAAGGCCAACCCAAGCGCCCGATCCAGGGCACACCTGTTCCAGTACTACATGGATCATCTCGAAGGGTAAAAATGCGTTTCGTAATCCACGCAGACCGACCAATTGTGGTGGCTTTTGAGCCGACTGCGGATGAAACCACCATGTGGCCCGGCACGCCAATCATCGTGGAGTGGCCAGAGGGAGGAGACGACGGGATGGTTGCCCTGGAGGACGGAAAATTTGTGATCTCCGCGCCGCGCGGTGGGTACACTCGGGCATGGCATGAGGGCGGCGCGGAGATCTACGTAGGTCCCGAATCGGGGCCGGATGCTCAATGACCTAAATATTGGATGATCTCAGTGCGGTTGCCTCCGGCATGGAAGCGATTCTTTCGCTGGCATTCGGTTAGAGGTGACCTTCGGGTGAGGGATCGAGCATTTCACCTAGAGCGAAGGGCCCTGCGGTATTTCCGCAGGGCCCTTCGATGCGTGTTAGCTGACTTATCGCCATTACTGGACTTTAAAGCGTGATGCCGGGTCTGGTTGTGATCAACCGTCCATGATCAGGCCCGCACTCGTAAGGCAGCCATCGATCAGATGGGGGCGGTACTGGATTTTCTTGAGGCATCGCTTGACGGACTTGGCCAGGTGGTCGACGTTGACGACGGCGAGGTTGCCGATCCCTCGTTTCATCAGCGCCCAGGTCCCTTTCTGCGGGTTGAGATCCGGTGCGCACGAAGGGAGTTGGAAAACCGTGAGCCAATCACTGCTCGCGGCGATGAACTCCTTCATCGGTGGCATCAGATGGACGGAGAGGTTGTCCCAGACCAGCACGATCGGGCCTCCGAGCTGGGTGCGGGCCCGGACGATCAGGTCTCGGTAGTCCTGCCAGCTGAACGCCTTCGGCTCACCCTTCCGACCCCGATGGACGCGGAACTTGTAGATCGGCCAGAAGCGTTCGCCCTTCTCATAGCAGGCCATCCCGGCTATGGAGACACACCCGGATCCCCCGGCCTCGGACGCTTGGGTTCTAACGGTCGTCGCAACACCCCAGCTCAAGGTGTGCGATGGACTTCAAGATCCGTAGGGACCGGAAGCCGCAGGGGCCCAGGAAGCT
>NZ_JBEOUK010000080.1:0-16965 GCF_040304045.1 Kitasatospora sp. NPDC094016 | reverse complement strand
ACGAGCATGCCTACTCGGAGAGTTGCGCGATGGCTCCTTCATGACCAGGGGTTACGCCAAGATCCCTGCTACACCACTCGGCGGGACGCCATCCTGGCGTTTCTGCCTGGCGTCAGTAACATGAGCAATCCTCATGTTCTCGTCAGGAGGTTGCCATGCCGGATCGCTACGACCTGCCGGCGGGGTTCCGCTGGGGTGCCGCCACCGCCGCCTACCAGATCGAGGGAGCGGTGGACGAGGACGGCCGCGGGCCGTCCGTCTGGGACGTCTTCGCCGCCCGCCCCGGCGCCGTCCGGGACGGCCACACGGGCGCGGTGGCCTGCGACCACTACCACCGGTACCCCGAGGACGTCGCGCTGATGAAGGACCTCGGGCTCGACGGCTACCGCTTCTCCATCTCCTGGCCCCGGATCCTCCCGACGGGCGCGGGCGCCGTCAACCCCGCCGGACTCGCCTTCTACGACCGGCTCGTCGACGCGTTGTTGGAGGCGGGTATCACCCCGCTGCCCACCCTCTTCCACTGGGACCTCCCGCAGGCCCTGGAGGACGACGGCGGCTGGCTGAACCGCGACACCGCCTACCGCTTCGCCGAGTACGCCACCGTCATGGCCGACCGCCTCGGCGACCGCGTCCCCGCCTGGATCACCCTCAACGAGCCCTTCGTCCACACCGTCTTCGGCTACGCCCTCGGCACCCACGCCCCCGGCCGCACCCTGATGCTGGAGGCCCTCCCGGCCGCCCACCACCAGCTCCTCGCCCACGGCCTGGCCGCCTCGGTGCTCCACGACCGCGGCCTGGAGGTGATGCTCTCCAACAACCTCACCCCGGTCGAGCCGGCCACCCCCTCCGACGCCGACCTCGCCGCCGCCCAGGCCTACGACGCCCTCCACAACCGCCTGTTCACCGACCCCGTCCTCCTCGGCCGCTACCCCGACCTCTCCGCCCTCGGCGTCCCCGACGACCTCTACGGCGCCATCCACCCCGGCGACACCGACCTCATCGCCGCCCCCGGCCTCGACGGCCTCGGCCTCAACTTCTACAACCCCACCCGCATCGCCGCCCCCACCGAACCGGGCCTCCCCTTCGACTTCGTCGACATCCCCGACGTCCCCCACACCGCCTTCGGCTGGCCCGTCGTCCCCTCCGCGCTCACCCAACTCCTCATCAAGCTCGGCGAGTTGTACGGCAAGACCCTCCCACCCATCACCATCACCGAGAACGGCTGCTCCGTCACCGAGGAGACCGTCCCCGACCAACCCCGCATCGACTTCATGTCCGCCCACCTCGACGCCCTCGCCCGGGCCGCCGCCGAGGGCATCGACATCCGCGGCTACTACACCTGGTCCCTCCTCGACAACTACGAGTGGGCCGAGGGCTACCACCAGCGCTTCGGCATCGTCCACGTCGACTTCGAGACCCTTGAGCGCACCCCGAAGGCCTCCTACTCGTGGTACCGCGACCTGATCGCCGCTCATCGGGCGCGGCATTCGAAGTAGGAAGCTGACATGTCCGGCAATCCAACTGCCGGATGGGTGGGGCATGGGAGAGGCGCCAACTACAGTTGCGGTCCCGTGTTACGGGCACGGTGATGGGTCCACGCAGGCCCTCCAACTCACAGAAGCGGCAGGAGGATCTCGTCAATGGGGCGACACTTCACCGGATCGTCGACGATCAGGCGGCGTCCGGGGCCGATCCGTACCTGGCCTTCGACGATGACGGCGCGTTGGGCATGGTGCCAGGAGACGGCCTCCTGGTAGCGCTCGAACGGGAGTCGGATGCGGATCTCCGATATCCGTCCTCGGCGGACTGTCGAGATGGTGATCCAACCGAAGGGCTCATCGGTGACGTGACGCAGTTCCACGATGCTGCCCGAGAATGTCGAACGGGCATCGATATGGCTCCGCTTGAGCTGTATCGCAACCTCCTCGATCTTCTGGGAGGCGTCGCTGTCGATGACCACGGAGTCAGGCATGGTGGATGGAGCAGGTAGTGATTCGGCCCAACCGAACCTGGTCTCGAACTCGCCGACCGCCGGTTCGGCCAGGATCTGTGCCAGGGCTGAGCAGAATTCTCTGCTGACACCGCGTTCCACGACCGAGTAAAGGTCGCTCTTGGTAGGTGAGTGCTCTGGATCGACGATGATTTCCTTCACCGCCATGATCGACTGAGCGAAGGTTCGGGTGACACGTCGTTCGAATGGTTCAGGGGGCGAGAGCAGCACTTCCACGCCGGGCAGGGCCGGTTGTTCGTAGGAGCGGTGCTCAGGCTCGGAAAGCGGCACCAGGAGCGGGATGATGAATGACCCCTCCTGAGTGTGATCCATCCGCGCTTTCCTGAGAACCTCGTCCCCTCGGCGTGCGTAGTTGCCACCGATTTCGCTGCGCTCGTTCCAAGCCGTTGTTCCAGCGGCGCGAAGAAGCTTTCTGGCAGAACTGATGACGGTCGAAGCCGTCTCGAACGGGATGGTATCGGTGATCCGGTGGTCGTTGGCCGCACGCAGGAGAGTCACGTCCATGCGGTGGTAGCGGATTCTGGGCCCGAGGAGTGCTGCAGTTGTGCCTTCGTGGGTGGCAAGGCGGTCGAGAATTCCCTTGGCGATGATGGAATTGTTCCCCTCGATTGCGGGGACGCCGATCCTTGCCTCGCCTTTGCCCCATAGGGATCCCCCTATGCCGGGCGGTTGGCAGACCCAGCCGCTGTACTCCATGTAGGTTCGCAACTGTGCCAGCGTCGGAAGACGGACGACCGGAACGCCTAGGCTGCCGGCGTGAAGCATGCTTCAACCTCCCTGTGCCACTGCTCGACGACGTCGACCGTGAGGCGTTGGTCCTTGGGAATGCGGATCTTGTTCCCAGTGCTGGTGTTGTTGACGCGCACCCAGAAGGCAGCAGCTTTGTGGTCGGTGCCCCCTGGATGGTGCTCGATCCATCGAGGGCGCTCGTCGAAGTCGAGAACGACGAGGACGAAGTAGACCGGAAGCAGGCTTTGGCCCCACTGTTCCCGCCAGTGGAGCTCGGACTTCCAGGTAGCACTGCTTCCGCCGATTGAGAACTGTGACGTGCATTTGACCTGTACACGGGCTGACGCGACCGCGAAGTCGATGGTCCCGTCCACAGCCAGAACGTCTTCGTCGGGAGAGGTTTCAGTGAAACCGACGCCTGCCTGGCTTGCGATCGAGCGGATGTAGGAGACGCCGAATCGGCCCTTCGCGCCACTGTGGCTCAGGGTGACGAATGCGGAACCGTTCGGGGAGTCGGGTGGCGGCGGCACAGTCATGCGCGTCATCTTGAGTGAGGCGCGAACTGTCCGCTACCCCTTCGGCATAAATCATCTTGGTGGTTGCCGTCTTGACTTTCTGGTAAGACCAGGATCTCCAAGGTCGCGAAGGCTTCACAGCGCATAGTGCGGGCAGATCGCCACGGGTCAGGACGAGCCGTGACTCCACTGACACCCTGTTCGACGGGCCGAGGGCTACCACCAGCGCTTCGGCCTCATCCACGTCGACTTCGACACCCGACAGCGCACCCCGAAGGCCTCCTGCGCCTGGTACCGCGACCTGATCGCCACCCGCCACCCGCCACCCGCCGCGCGCGGCGACGCGCTACCGGGCGTCGGCAGCAGGTGTCTGGTGCCTCGCCCGGTAGGCGCGCTTCTTGACGAGGGCGCCGCAGGTCTTCATCGAGCACCAGCGGCGGGCGCCCGCGCGGGAGGTGTCGACGAAGGGGGCGCCGCAGTCGGGGTTTCCGCAGATGCGGACGCGGGTGCGGTGCTCCGATGCGCAGAGGGCGATCAGATCCCGGGCGACCATCGAGAGCACCGCCGCGACCGCGTCGCCGTGCCAGTGCACGGTGGTCGCGTCGGGGGCGAGTTCGGGTGTCGAGGGGGGTTCGGCGGCGGCGCGGTTGACGAGGGCGATGTCGTCGGGCGAGGGCGGCGCGGCGTCCGCCAGGGCGCGGCCGGTTCGCTGGATCGCCTCACGTAGTCGCCTGGCGCGGCCGAGGTCGGCCTCGGTGCAGGGCGGTGCCGCTGTCGTGCAGTCGCTTTCGACGGCCCAGCGGCTCAGGTCCTCGGGCCGGGCGAGCCGTTCGAAGGGCGTGTCCGCGCCACGGTCGGCCAGGGTGCCGGCGAAGGCGAAGCACAATCGCGCGTCGTCGAAGCGGAAGTCGGCCTTGGCGCGCTGGCGCCCCTCGCGGCTGTCGTCCCTGCCGATCCTGTCGTCCATGTCCACCACTTTAGGTGGTTGACATGATTCCGGGCAAGCGACTAGCTTCCAAGTCCACCGCTTGAACCGGTGGACTTTAGGCGGTTGCTTCCCGCTCCCGTCGACTCTCGCCAACGCCCAACGCCCAACGCCCTTCAGCACGAGGAGGCCGCGCCATGCGCGCCGCAGTCATCGAGGAACTCCACAAGCCGCTCGTCATCCGCGACGTGCCCGACCCCTCCTGCCCGCCGGACGGCGCGATCGTGCGCGTCGGGGCGAACGGGATCTGCCGGACCGACTGGGCCCTGTGGGCCGGGGAGTTCTGGACGGGCGGACCGCGTGTCGAGGCCCCGTTCGTCCTCGGCCACGAGTTCGCCGGCACCGTCGTGGAGGTCGGCCGCGAGGTGCGGGGGTGGAAGGAGGGAGACCGCGTCATCTTCCCGATGAACCCCGGCGAGGGCTCGTGCGAGATGTGCCGCAGCGGCAATCAGCACGTCTGCGAGCACGTGGACTCGCTCGTGCCCGGGGTGTCCTACTGGGGCGCCTTCGCCGAGTACGTCATGGTCCGCTTCGCCGACGTCAACCTGGTCGAAGTGCCGGAGGGCGTCGGCTTCGTGGACGTCGCCGCGCTGGCCTGCCGCTACATGACGGCCTTCCACGGCGTCGTCGACCAGGCGAAGGTCCGCGGCGGCGAATGGGTCGCGGTGTACGGCGCCGGGGGCGGCATGGGGCTGTCGACGGTCGAGATCGCCGCGGCGACGGGCGCCAACGTCATCGCGATCGACATCACGGACGACAAGCTGGACGCCGCCCGCGCACTCGGCGCCGTCCACACCGTCAACGCGGCGACCGACGACCCCGCCGAAGCGGTGAAGACCCTCACCGGCGGCGGTGCGCATGTGTCGGTCGACGCCGTGGGCATCGCCGCGGCCTGCCGCAACTCCGTCCTCTCCCTGCGCACCCGCGGCCGCCACCTCCAACTCGGCCACACCACCGCTGCGGAACAGGGGGACGTCGCGCTGCCGGTCGACGTCATGATGGTCAAGGAACTGGAGTTCCTGAGCGCCTTCGGCATGCAGGGCCAGCGCTTCGGCACGATGTTGAACATGATCGCCGCCGGTCGCCTCGACCCCGGCCGCATCGTCTCGCGCACCGTCGGCCTCCACGAGGCGAGCGAGGTCCTGGAGTCCCTGGAGACGTACGGACCCACCGGCGTGGTCGTCATCGACGCGTTCCGCCCCTGAGACGTCTCCCCCCTGAGGCGTCTCCCCCTGAGACGTCTTCCCCCGAAACACCTCCCCCCGAGAGCAGGAACGACCATGCCCGCATCCCGTCAACTGATGGACCAGGAACTGAGTCTGGCCCTCGACGCAGTCCCCATGACCCCCAACGGCGCGTTCGACCTGACGGACCTCGCCGCAACGCGCGCGGCGTTCCGCGCCCAGGCCGAGGCCGCCGCCGACGCCCAGCCCGGCGACCCGTCGGTCACCGTCGAGACGCACCTCGCGCGCCGAACGGACGGCCCCGACGTACCGATCCGCCTTCTGCGTCCCACCGAAGCGCCCGGACCTCTGCCGGTCCTGCTCTGGTTCCACGGCGGCGGACAGGTCCTCGGCTTCGCGGCCCAGGACGACCCGTGGCTCACCCGGCTGAGCGCGGGCCTCGGCTGCGCCGTCGCCGTGGTCGACTACCGGCTCGCCCCCGAGACACCCGCCCCCGGCGCCGCCGAGGACGGCTTCACCGCCTACCAGTGGCTCGGCCGCGAGGCGGAGGCCCTGGGACTGGACGGCACCCGCATCGGCATCGGGGGCCAGAGCGGCGGCGGAGGCGTCGCGGCGGCCACGACCCTCCTGATCCGCGACCGCGGCGGCGTGACACCGCTGTTCCAGTCACTCACGTATCCCATGCTCGACGACCGCAACCGCACCGCATCGAGCCACGAGATCACCGACATCGGCATCTGGGACCGCTCGACCAACCTCCTCGCCTGGCAGGCGATCCTGGGCGACCGCGCCGGCACCGACGACGTCTGCCCCTACTCCGCCCCCGCCCGCACCACCGACCTCAGCGCCCTGCCACCCACCTTCATCACCGTCGGTGACCTCGACTGCTTCCGCGACGAGAACCTCGACTACGCCACCCGTCTGCGGGCCCACGGCGTCCCGGTCGAATTCCACCTCTACCCCGGCGCCTACCACGCCTTCGACCTCATCGCCCCCCAGTCCCGACTTGCCACCACGTTCCACCAGACCTGGTCCAACTACCTCACCCGCCAGTTCCACACCGCTCCGTCCCCCACCTGACATCCGCGCCGAGGACTGTTCGGCCGTGGAGGAAAACGAGAGGAAGCGAGAGGAAGCGAGAGGAGAGGGGAGGGGAGGAACGGTGAAGGTCCGGCCGGCCCCGGGGGCGGGTGAGCCGTCCGGTGTCGCGGCGGGACGCGCTGCCACCTGCGCTTCGCCCCCATCAGCGTAGTGTGGCCCGCTCGTGGGAGGGGCGCGGTAGATCATGGGTGTATGGCCAGAGACACGGGCCGCTCCTCCTGGCTGCCCCTGCGCCGATCGGGTAGCCGTCGTGAGCGGCGACACCCACGCTCAGCCCCGCGGGAGCAGTCGGCGCATCGCCTGTGGTCGGTGATGAGCATCCGGAGTGTCGCCGGTCAGATGTTCGTCCTACAGGTGCTGATCGTGCTGTTGCTGGTGGTGACGGCCGTCGTGGTGCTGCTGGTCCAGTCCCGCAGCGACCGGTTCGACGCGGCGCACGGCCGTACGCTCGCCGCGGCCCAGGGGTTCGCCCACGGTCCCGGCCTGGTGGCGGCGATGCAGGGCCCCGACCCCAGCGCGGTGCTCCAGCCGCTGGCCGAAGCGGCCCGTACGGCTGCCGGGGTCGACTTCATCGTGGTGACCGACCGCAACGGCATCCGCTACACCCACCCCGATCCGGAGCTGATCGGCAAGATGTTCATCGGCACCATCGGGCCGTCGCTGCACGGCCAGGTCACCATCGAGGACGTGCACGGCCCGCTCGGCTCCGAGTACCAGGTGGTCGTCCCGGTGGAGGACTCCCACGGGGCGGTCGTGGGCATCGTCTCGTCCGGGATGAAGGTCTCCAACGTGAGCAGCGCGTTCAACCGCCAGCTGCCGGTCGTCTTGGGCGTCGGCGCTCTGGCGCTCGGCCTGGCCACGGCCGGTACGGCGCTGGTGGGAAGGCGTCTGCTGCGGCAGACCCGGGGCCTGGGGCCGGAAGAGATGACCCGGATGTACGAGCACCACGACGCGGTGCTGCACGCGGTGCGCGAGGGCGTGGCCATCGTCGGCGGCGACGGCCGGGTCCTGCTCGCCAACGACGAGGCGCGCCGCCTGCTCGACCTGCCCCCCGACGTGGAGGGGCGCCCCGTCGCCGACCTGGGCCTCGCCCCCCGCACGTCCGAACTGCTGATCTCCGACCGTGCGGTCACCGACGAGGTGCTTCCCGTCGGAGACCGCCTGCTGGCCGTCAACAGCCGCCCCACCGACAGCGGGGGAGGCCCGTCGGGCAGCGTCACCACCCTGCGCGACTCCACCGAACTGCGCGCCCTCGCGGGGAAGGCCGAGGTCGCCCGCAGCCGGCTCAGGCTGCTGTACGAGGCGAGCCTGGCGATCGGCACGACCCTGGACGTCCGGCGCACCGCGGAGGAGCTCGTCCGGACGGCCGCCCACGAGTTCTGCGACTACGCCACCGTCGACCTCGCCGAGGCGGTCCTGGACGGCGAGGAGCCACGGGCCCTGCTGGTCGATGCCCCGGTGGAGCTGCGGCGGGTGGCGCTCGCGGGCGTCCGGGACGATTCGCCGCTGTACCCCCAGGGGGAGCTGGTCAGGTGGGGCCGGGGCACCCCGCAGGCGGCGGGTTTCGTCCGGGGGAGTCCCACGCTGGTCACCGAGCTGGCGACCGACGCCGGCTGGCGCATGCAGGACACCGAGCGTACGCAGGCGGTGCTGGAGTTCGGTCTGGGATCGCTGATCGCCGTTCCGCTGTCGGCACGGGGTGTGCTGATGGGCATCGCCTGCTTCTGGCGCAGCCGTGACAGAGGCCCCTTCGAGGAGGAGGACCTGTCCCTGGCCGAGGAACTGGCCGCCAGGGCGGCCGTGTCCATCGACAACGCCCGCCGCTACACGCGCGAGCACACGATGGCCGTCACCCTCCAGCACAGCCTGTTGCCGCGCGCGTTGCCCGAGCAGAGCGCCCTCGACATCGCCTACCGCTACCACCCCGCCCAGGCGGGGGTCGGCGGCGACTGGTTCGACGTCATCCCGCTGTCGGGCACCCGGGTCGCGCTCGTCGTCGGGGACGTGGTCGGCCACGGCCTGCACGCGGCCGCGACCATGGGCCGGCTGCGCACCGCGGTCCAGAACTTCTCCACCCTCGACCTGCCGCCGGACGAGCTCCTCGGACACCTGGACGAACTGGTCGCCCACATCGACCAGGAGACGGCGGCGGCCGAGGGCGAGCTCGCGATCACCGGCGCCACCTGCCTCTACGCCATCTACGACCCGACCACCGGCATCTGCGCCCTGGCCCGGGCGGGCCACCCGCCGCCCGCCCTCGTCCACCCGGACGGCACGGTGGAGATCCTCACCCTTCCCGCCGGCCCGCCGCTCGGCCTGGGCGGGATGCCCTTCGAAGCCATGGAGGTGCGGGTGCCGCAGGGAAGCAACCTGGTTCTCTACACCGACGGCCTCATCGAGGACCGCACCCGCGACATCGGTGTCGGCCTGGACATCCTCACCGCCACCCTGGCCCGCGCCGACCGGTCGCCCCAGGAGGTCTGCGACGCCGTGCTCGACGCCCTGCTACCCGTCCGCCAGACCGACGACATCGCCCTGCTCGTCGCCCGCACCCGGATGCTGGCGCCCGATCGGCTCAGCGAGTGGGAGGTGGCCGCGACCCCCGCGGCCGTGGGCCGGGCGCGGGCCGAGGCGACCCGGCAGCTCACCGAGTGGGGCCTCGAGGAGGCCGTGTTCGTCACCGAACTGGTGCTCAGCGAGCTGGTGACCAATGCCATCCGCCACGGGACCGAACCGATCAAGGTGCGGCTGCTGTACGACCGCACGCTGATCTGCGAGGTCGCCGACACCAGCAGCACCGCCCCGCACCTGCGCTACGCGGCCGCCGAGGACGAGGGCGGCCGCGGCCTGTTCCTCGTCGCGCGGCTCGCCGAGCGCTGGGGCGTGCGCTACACCCCCTGGGGCAAGATCATCTGGGCCGAGCAGTCGCTGCAGCCGAGCGCCTCGATGGCCTGGCCCGTGATCGAGTAGCCGAGCAGCCCTCCTAGGGGGCGTGGTGGCCGAGCCGGGTCAGCCGGTGGTGAGCACCATCCGGAAGCGGGCCTTCCCGGCGAGCATCTTCTGGTACGCCTCCTCGGCGTGGTCCAGCGGCACGGTCTCGGTCATCGGGCGGATGCCGTGCAGAGCGCTGAATGCCATCGTGTCCTCCACGTCCTGCGCGGTGCCGGACGGGTGGCCCCGGACGACGTTGGCGCCCATGAGCAGTCCGGCCGGACTGATCTCCATCGGAGCGGTGTCCGCCCCGATCACCACCAGTTCCCCGCGGGGGGCCAGCCCGTCCAGGGTGGACGCGATGGCCTCGGAGTTGCCGGCGGTGGCCAGCACGGCCCTGGCGCCGCCGTAGGACTGCAGTGCCTCGGCGACCGGGGTGCCGGCGGTGCTGTCGACGTAGTGGTGGGCGCCCAGTTGCTCGGCGAAGCCGGCCTTCTCGGCGCTTCGGGCGATCGCCACCGTCTCGAAGCCCATCGCGACCGCGTACTGGACCCCGAGGTGCCCGAGGCCGCCGAGACCGAGCACCGCGACCAGATCGCCGGGCCGGGCGGAGCTGCGCCGCAGCCCGTTGTACGTGGTCACGCCCGCGCAGGCCATCGGCCCGGCATCGCCGGCCGCCAGTTCGTCGGGGATCCGGGCCAGTGCGTCGGCGGGCGCGATCACCTTCTCGGCGAAGCCGCCGTCGTACGCCCATCCCGGGACCTTCAAGTTCCGGCACACGATGAAGTCGCCTCGGCGGCACGGCTCGCAGTAGCCGCAGCTGCCGCCGAACCAGCCGACCGCCACCCGGTCGCCGATCTGCCATCCACGGTCCCGAGTGCCTTCGCCGAACTCCTCGATGCGTCCGGCGATCTCGTGCCCGGGCACCACGGGGAACGACACACCCGGTAGTGCGGCGTTCACGAAGAGTGTGTCGGAGTGGCAGACGCCGCACGCCTCCACGGCGATCCTCACGTGGCCGGGTCCCGGCTGCGGCACCTCTCGCTCGGCCGGTTGGAGCGCACCGCCCGGGGCGGTCGCCTGCGCCACTCGATAGGTACTCATGATCCAGCGCTCCTCCGGGAAGATGATCAGCGCTCCTCCGGGAAGTCGTCGCCGCGCGTCGGCAGGCTGCTCAGGGATCCGTCCGGGGGGCCTTTTCTTCACCATAAGGCCGTGCGGGCCACTGCGCAGGGCAGTGGGAGCAGCAGGCCGAGGGCCACCACCGGTGCCACGGCCTCGTCCGTGTCGACTCCGTCCGAAGTCACCTCCCACGCAAGCGTGTTGACACCTCGTTCTGCCGTTGCGGTCCTGTGGGAGCCCGAAGGGCCCGGCCCCGCTGCGCTCGCCGCGCGGCCGGGTCCTCGGGGGCTGGTGGGTCAGCTGAGGGTGCGGAGCGCTTCGGCGCCGTAGGGACGCAGCTCGGCGTGGCGGCCGGAGAGGACCTTGGCGGCCCACTGCGGGTCCTGGAGGAGGGCGCGGCCGACGGCGACCAGGTCGAACTCGTCGCGCTCCAGCCGGTCGAGCAGGTTGTCGATGGCCTGGACCGGGGAGCCCTCGCCCCTGAAGGCGCCGATGAAGTCGCCGTCGAGGCCGACCGAGCCGACGGTGATGGCGGGGCGGCCGGTGAGCTTCTTGGTCCAGCCGGCCAGATTGAGGTCCGAGCCGTCGAACTCGGGGACCCAGTAGCGGCGGGTCGAGGCGTGGAAGGCGTCGACGCCGGCCTCGGCGAGCGGGGTGAGGATGGCCTCCAGCTCCTCGGGGGTCTCGGCGAGGCGGGCCTCGTAGTTCTCGGACTTCCACTGCGAGTAGCGGAAGATCACCGGGAATTCCGGGGAGACGGCCGCTCGCACCGCGGCGACGAGCTCGGCCGTGAACTTCGTCCGGGCCACCGGGTCGCCGCCGTAGGCGTCGGTGCGGCGGTTGGTGCCCGCCCACAGGAACTGGTCGAGCAGGTAGCCGTGGGCGCCGTGCAGCTCGACGCCGTCGAAGCCGATCCGCTCGGCGGCCGCGGCGGCCTCGGCGAACGCGCCGATGACGGCGTCCAGATCGGCCCGGGTCATCGCCCGGCCGGTTCCCTCGGTGCCGTCCAGCCGGATCCCGGACGGGCCGACGGCGGGAGCGTCGGCGAACGGCGGGTCGCCCTGCTCGCGCACCATGCCGATGTGCCAGAGCTGCGGCACGATGGTGCCGCCCGCCGCGTGGACGTCCTCGGCGACGCGGGCCCACCCGGCCAGCTGCTCCTCGCCGTGGAAGCGGGGGATGTCGTCGCTCTGGCCGGCGGACTCGTGGCCGACGTACGTCCCCTCGGTGATGATCAGGCCGACGCCGGCGGTGGCGCGGCGGGCGTAGTACGAGCGCACGTCCTCGCCGGGCACGCCGCCCGGAGAGAACCTGCGCGTCATCGGCGCCATCGCGATGCGGTTGGGAACGGTCAGCCCGTTGAGCGTGACGGGCCGGGACAGGATTTCGGCCGCGCGGGAGGCTGCGGGCTCGGTGACGGTCATGGGATCCCTCGTGGGTACCGGTGGAGTGCGCCGGGGCGGAATTGGTTGCCTGTGCAAACAACTCGGGTGGCCCCCGCATTTCGCCGACCGGGCGAAACTCGCTGTGATCAGCGCCACTACGCGCCGGAGGGGAGCGGCCGTCCCGTCCTGCCCGGCCGTGGCCCAACCCATCTGCTGCGGTGCTGACTTGACGGCTGTCCGGGGCTGGCGGGCGGAGCCTGGCTAGAATCACGACGTGTTCGACGGCCTGAGGGCTTCCGCCGGCGCTCCGGACTCGTCCACGTCGACTGCGCTGTACGTCGACTGCGCTGTACGCCGACTGCACGGCGCACCGACTTCACGGCGCAGCGGCGCACCCCGGAGGCCTCCTACGCCTGGTACCGCGACCGATCGCCGACCGAAGGAGCTGACGATGACTCCACGACAGATCGCCGACGACCACGTGGCCCGGGTCGCCGCACACGACCCCGTCACCTCCACCTCCCTGGGCCTGGCCCCGGGCGACGACCGGATGCCCGACCTGTCGCCGGACGGCGTCGAGGAGACGGTCCGGCTCGCGCGGGAGGCGCTGGCGCGCCTGGACGCCGTCCCCGAGGCCGGGCCTGACGGGGATCCGGCGGAGCTCGTGTGCGCGCGGCTGCTGCGCGAGCGGCTCGACGCCGAGGTGCGGGTGCACGAGGCCGGCGAGAACTTCCGCGCCGTGCGGAACCTGCACACGCCGGTGCACCAGCTCCGGGGCATCTTCACGATGATGCCCACCGCCACCGACGACGACTGGGCCCCGGTCCTGGGCCGGCTGCGCAACCTGCCCACCGCGCTGGACGGCTACCGGGCCACGCTGGCGGAGGGCGTCGCCCGCAAGCTGCTCGCCGCGCCCCGCCAGGCCGACGTGCTGTGCGCGCAGCTCACCGCGTGGACCGGCGAGACGGCCGGGGGCCCCGGCTGGTTCGCCGAGTTCGTCGCCCCCGCGCCGCAGCGGCTCCGCCCCGAACTGGACGCCGCCGCGAACGCGGCGACCGCCGCCGTGGCCGCGTTCCGGGACTGGCTCCGCGACAGCTACCGGTCCGCTGCGGAAGGCACACCCGACGCCGTCGGCCGCGAGCGCTACCTGCTCGGGGCGCGACAGTACACCGGCGCCGACCTGGACCTGGACGAGACCTACGACTGGGCCTGGGAGGAGTTCCACCGGGTCTGGGCCGAACTGCGCACGGAGGCCGAACGGGTGCTGCCCGGCGCCACCGTCCAGGAGGCCCGGGCCCATCTGGACGAGCACGGACACACCGTGCACGGCGCCGAGCGGATGCGCGGCTGGCTGCAGCAGATCACGGACGACGCGATCGAGGCACTCGACGGGCACCACTTCGACATCACCGGCCCGCTGCGCCGGGTCGAGACCAGGATCGCCCCGGCCGGCAGCGCCGCCGCGCCGTACTACAGCGGGCCGAGCCTCGACTTCGCCCGCCCGGGCCGGACCTTCCTCCCGCTGGCCAACGGCGACGCGCAGGAGCGGTTCCGCACCTGGCGCCTGGTCAGCACCTGGTACCACGAGGGCGTCCCCGGGCACCATCTGCAGCTCGCCTCCTGGACCGCGGCGGCGGAGCGACTGTCCCGCTACCAGGTCACCCTCGGCAAGATCAGCGCCAACGTGGAGGGCTGGGCCCTGTACGCGGAGCGGCTGATGGACGAGCTCGGCTTCCTCACCGATCCCGGACGCCGCCTCGGCTACCTCGGCAAGCAGATGATGCGCGTCGCCCGCGTCATCGTCGACCTCGGCATGCACCTGGAGAGCGCCATTCCGGCGGGCTCCCCGTTCCACCCAGGTGAGCGCTGGACCCCGGAGCTGGCCACCGCCTTCATGGCCGACTACGTCGGCCTGGCGCCCGCCCACCTGCACAGTGAGATCGTCCGTTACCTCGGCCGGCCCGGCCAGGCCATCGGCTACAAGCTCGGCGAGCGCGCCTGGCTGGCCGGCCGCGACGCGGCCCGCCGCCGGCTGGGCGCCGACTTCGACCTCAAGCACTGGCACATGAAGGCCCTGCGGCAGGGCTCCCTGGGCCTGGACGACCTGGAGGCAGGCCTGGCCGCGCTGTGACCGCCGACTGACGGCCGTGCGCCCGCCGTCGATCGACACGACGCACGGACGCACGGACGCACGGACGCACGGACGGCACCCGGCCCGGAAACTCCTCCGGGCCGGTGGGCGGCCGGTGGGCGGCCGGGGTGTGGTCGGGAATCCTGGGCGGTCGGCGGTGCCCGGATGGAATCATGTGGACGCCCGGAGAGGGTGTCGCATGGTCGAGTCGGGACAGGAGCCGTAGGTGGGGGAAAGGCAGCGGGCCGTCCGGAAGCCCAAGGTCGTGCTGGCGGACGGGGCGCGGCTCCATGCGGTCGCCCGCGCGGTCGTCGACGATCACCAGAGGGCTGTCGAGCACGTGCGCCAGGCCGCGGCCGGTCTGCGGGGCCGGCTGGTCCGCGAAGAACTGGACGCCATTCCCGTGGCCCGGCTGAAGGACGTCACCGAGGGGCGGCTGCGCGTCGGCGCGTTGGAGACCGCCGGAATCAGGACCGTGCGGCAGGTGGTGGACGCCACGCCCTACACGCTCCAACTGCTGCCCGGAATCGGAGCCCAGAGCGCTCTCCAGGCCATCGCCGCCGCCGGGCAGATCGCCCGGGCAGCGGAGCAGGCCGTGGCGATCCGGCTGGACGTCGACCACCAGGACGCGGCCGGCACCGCGCTGGTCGTCGCACTCCAACGGCTGGTCGCCGCCGGGCCCGAGGCGAGACGGGCCAGAGAGCTGGCGGAGCGTGTCGTCGGCGAGGCCGCCGCCCTGATCGCCGCCGCCCAGCCGGCCCGGGGCGTTGTCAGAGGCCTGTTCGCCGGGCGGCAGCGCCGACAGGAGGCGTTCGCCGCGGTCGATCGGCTGGACGCCCTGCTCGCGGAGACGGAGGACCGGGGAACGTCCATGCTCTTCGCCCAGGCGTCGGTGGACCTCCTCCGCCCACCGGCCACGGACATCGAGGCCTGGGCGGAGTTCGAAGTCCGCTCGGCCGAGTTCTACGGCGTCCTGGGCGAGTTCGCCGGATCCGGCTCCGACGGGCTCACCGCCTCCGAGGGCTTCCTCCCGGAGAGCCTGTCGGACCGGGTCCGGGCCGAGCCGCTGGACGACACCCGGTGCAAGGTCTCGCTCCGCGGTTACCAGGCGTTCGGTGCCCGCTTCGCCCTCGCGCAGAAGCGGGTGATCATCGGCGATGAGATGGGCCTCGGGAAGACGATCCAGGCGATTGCCGCGCTCGCGCACCTCCGGGCGCACGGGAGCGCACACTTCCTCGTCGTCTGCCCGGCCAGCGTCCTCATCAACTGGATCAGGGAGATCGAGTCGCGCAGCACGCTGAGGGCGTTCCGATTCCACGGCCAGGAACGGGAAGCGGCGCGCACCGAATGGCTCGCCAGCGGAGGTGTCGCCGTCGTGACCTTCGACGGACTGCGCAGCCTGGAGGTCCCGGAGGGTGTCACGGTCGGCATGGTCGTGGTGGACGAGGCCCACTACGTCAAGAACCACAGCACGAAGCGCTCCCGGGCGGTGGCCGAGTGGACCGACCGCGTCGACCGCGTCCTGTTCCTCACCGGCACCCCGATGGAGAACCGGGTGGAGGAGTTCCGGAACCTGGTCCGCTATCTGCAGCCCGATCTTCTGCCCGGAATCCACAGCAGTTCGGGCGCCGCAGGGCCGACGTCGTTCCGCAGGGCCGTCGCACCGGCCTACCTGCGCCGCAACCAGCGGGACGTCCTGACGGAGCTCCCCGACGTCGTTCACGTCGACGAATGGGAGGAACTGTCGGCATCCGATCTCGTCGCCTACCGTTCGGCGGTCGCCGAGGGGAACTTCATGGCCATGCGCCGTGCCGCGTACGCGGACCCGGCAGGGTCGGCGAAGCTGTTGCGGCTGATGGAGGTTGTCGAGGAGGCCGCGGAGAACGGGTTGAAGGTCGTCGTCTTCTCGTACTTCCGAGATGTCCTGCGGGTCGTCCAGGACGCTCTGGGGCAGCGTGCCTTCGGCCCGATCGACGGAGGACTGGACGCTGTCCGGCGACAGGACGTGGTGGACGAGTTCGCCGCCGTGCAGGGCCATGCGGTGCTGCTGAGCCAGATCCAGGCCGGCGGTGTGGGACTGAACATCCAGGCGGCGTCGGTCGTCATTCTCTGCGAACCCCAGGTGAAGCCCACCACGGAGAGCCAGGCGATAGCCAGAGCCCATCGAATGGGCCAGGTCCGGCGCGTACAGGTGCACCGCCTGCTGGCCGCTGACAGCGTCGACCAGCGGATGGTGGAGATTCTCCGCGCGAAGAGCCGACTGTTCGACGACTACGCGCGCCGCAGCGACGTGGCCGAATCGACTCCTGAAGCGGTCGACGTCTCGGAGCAGTCGCTGGCAGCGCTGATCGTGGAGGAGGAACAACTGCGCCTCGCCCGGACGGTTGCCGACGGTGCCGCGACCTGACGCCGTGACCGCGGGCGGTCGCACGTCCGTCGCTCGACGTTGCGGCGGGGGCTGCTGGGGCTGGGCGTTTGTTTTGGGCACTGAATTGGGGGTACTGTCTCCCAGTCGCTCGGCAGGGAGCACCGGACACGCATCGGCGCGGACGGTCCCGGGGCGGCCAATCCTCTTGAAACACCACCTCCTGGTTCGGGCCGGGTCGCGCCTTGTCGCGGCTTGGTTCCTATTCGGCGTGCTTGTTTTATCGGATTGCGGCCGATTCGCTTTTCGGAGCGGGGCTCGGCTAGAGTTTGAAACGTCGGACGGGGCATAAAGCCGCAGAAGACACCAGCGAGTTGGATGAACGAAGCGCCGGAAACGGGGCGGAAAACATCTGATAAGCTGGGAACACGAAAGAACGAAGCGCCCGGAGGGCCCGCTGGAAGGCGGTCCGAAGGAAGTGTCCGTTCCTTGAGAACTCAACAGCG
>NZ_JBEOUK010000079.1:0-17077 GCF_040304045.1 Kitasatospora sp. NPDC094016 | reverse complement strand
GCCCCCCCCCCCCCCCGGCCCCCCCCGGGGCGCGCCCCGGGCGCGGCCCCCACCGCGGCTTACCCTCCACCGCCCCCCCGGCGGGAGGGCGGACGGTCCGGGGGTGACCCGGGGAACGGCCTAGAAGAAGCTGTCGTCGTCGCCCTCGTAGTAGTTGTTCACGACCACCTCGGGCGTGTCGTCGCTGAACGCCTCGTTGAGCAGCGCGCCGCCGACCAGGCCGGCCGCGCCCGCGCCGATCAGCGCGCCGGTGCCGAAGCGGCGCCCGCCCTGGCCCGGCTGGCCCTGAGCGGGCTGGCCCTGGACCGGCTGCGGATAGCCCTGCTGGACCGGCTGCGGGTAGCCCTGCTGCGGGGTGTAGAACGGCGGCACGGTGGTCTGCACCCGCTGGGCGCAGGCGGCGCAGGTCTCGATCTGGCGCGGCACGCCCCACTGCGGCGACCACAGCACCGCCGTCGAGCCGAAGCCGTGCGAGGGGTCGAAGAAACACGTCACGGGGGAACTCCCTGGTCCTGGCTGGGTCATCGGGGCAGCGGGCGCCACAGCGGGTACGGCGGGCGCCATGGCCGGCGCGGCGGGCACGGCCGGAGCCGGCGCGGGGGCAGCGGGCGCGGGGGCGGCGGGCGCCGGTTGCAGGACGTCCACCCCGAAGTCGGCGGCGATGCCCGCGAGCCCCGACGCGTACCCCTGCCCGACGGCCCGGAACTTCCAGTCCGCGCCGTGCCGATAGAGCTCGCCGAACACCATCGCCGTCTCGCTGCCCGCCTCGGCCGCCACGTCGTAGCGGGCCACCTCGGCGCCGCCGTCCGGGTCGGTGAGCCGGATGTACGCGCCGCGGACCTGGCCGAAGCTCTGGCGCCGCCGCACCGCGTCGTAGACCGCGACCGCGAAGACGATCTTCTCCACCCCGGGCGCGACGTCCGCGAGCCGGACCTCGATCCGCTCCTGGTCTTCGCCGCCACCGGCGCCGCCCTGGTGGCGGACCGAACCGTCCGGGCTCTGCAGGTTGTTGAAGAAGACGAAGTGCTGGTCCGAGACGACCTTCCCGGAGGCGTCGCAGAGCAGGGCACTGGCGTCCAGGTCGTACCCGGCGCCGGCCGTCCAACCGAGACCGACCCGTACGACCCGCAGCCCGGGGGCCTGCTTGCCCAGGGAGACGTTGCCGCCCTTCGTCAGGGCCACACTCATGACACTTCCTCCGCCACCGTTCGAATGACCGCTGTTTCCACTGTTCGACCACGACAACGCTGTAGAGCTCGCCCCGGTTCCCGACTTCCCGTCAGTACCGGACGGGACGTTCCAGCAGGCCACGGGCCCGCGGCGCGGCCTGGCCGGCCGGGGCGCGCGGGCGGGGCGCCCTGGCGGGGTGTCGGCTCCCGACCTATTGTCAGGTAACATGACACGCCTTCGTCGCGCCGCCACCCTGGCCGCCGCCCTCACCGGCACCCTCGCCGCCCTGCTCGCCCCGGCCGCCGCCCAGGCCGCCCCGGCAACCTGCCGGGTCGTCGGCACCACCCCGGTGGACACCGAACAGGCCCGGCTCCAGGACCAGCGGACGACCGCCTTCACCGAGCGCTCCGGCCTGCACGACCTGCTCCGGGGCTTCCCCGCCGCCCTGTGCGCCGCCCGCAACGCCCGACAGGCGGAGCGGGTGGCGGGCGCCTGGGGCCGGGCGCTCTGGCAGGCCGGGGTGGACCGGGCCCAGGAGCGGCGGCCCAGCGGCGAACTCCCCGCCCGCGACGACCGCCCGCTGTACTGGACCAGGCTCGCCATGACCGTCCAACTGGCCCGCTGGCAGCCCCGGTTCGACGTCGACCCGGCCGACCTGCGGGCCCGCTTCGAGGACGCCTCCCGGGGCCTCGACGACGGCTTCACCGCCGCCCCCGGCGTCCGGCGGATCTTCGTCAGCGGCTTCGACCCGTACGGCCTCGACACCGAGCCGCGCCGCGCCAACCCCTCCGGCGCGGCCGTGCTGCAACTTCACGGGCGGCGGATCACCCTCGCCGACGGCAGCCCGGCCGAGGTCCGGGCCGTCCTGCTGCCGGTCCGCTACGGCGACTTCGACGACGGCGTCGTCGAGCGCGCCTTCGGCCCGCACCTCACCCCCGGCCCGCAGGCCGCCGACCTGATCACCAGCATCAGCCAGGGCTACCCGGGCCTGTTCACCCTGGAGGCCTGGGCCGGGCGGGCCCGCTCCGCCGATCCCGCCACCGACAACACCGGCACCCTCTCCGGCGGCACCCGGCAGCACCCGGTCACCGCGCCGGGCCTGGACGACGGCCCGGAGTTCATCCGCACCACCCTGCCCACCGACGCCATGACGGCCGTCCAGCAGCCCTACCCCGTCCGCCTCAACACCACCGTCACCGAGATCCCCCAGGACGGCGTCGACCCCGTCGACCGCGCGGACGGCCCCACCCCCGGCTCCCGCGCCGTCGCAGGTGGCGGCGGCGGGTACCTCTCCAACGAGGTCGCCTACCGCTCCAACCGCCTGCGCCTCGACCTCGCCCCCGACCTCCCCGGCGGCCACCTGCACACCCCCGTCCTCACCGGACTGCCCGCCGAGCAGGACCGCCTCACCGCCCCGGAGTTCGAGCGGAACGAGGCCGCCATCGCCGACCAGGTCCGCGAGATCCTGCGCCACGCCCGGTTCTGAGCCCGGCACCACTCCCGATTCCGAGCCCCGGCGCCAAGCCTGGTTCCGAGCCCCGGGCCCGCGCGGCGGGGACGGCTACACCGGCCGGGCGAAGCACGTCCCCACCGCGCGCGCCCGGCACTCGGCGATCTGCGCGTACGCGGCCGCCCGATCCGCCCAGTGCGAGCCCTCGACCGACTTGCCGCACTCCAGGTCCTTGTAGACCTGGAAGAAGTGGGTGATCTCCAGCAGCTCGAACTCGCGCAGGTCGCCGATGTCGCGCAGGTCGCCGTAGCGCGGGTCGTGGGCGGGGACGCACAGCACCTTCTGGTCCGGCCCGCGTTCGTCCCGCATCACCCACATGCCGACCGCCCGGCAGGTGATCACGCACCCCGGCACGGCCGGCTCGCCGCCGAGCACCAGCGCGTCCAACGGCTCCGCGTCGCCGCCGAGGGTGCCCTCGACGTAGCCGTAGTCCACGGGGTAGCGGGTGGCGGTGAACAGGGTGCGGTCGAGGCGGATCCGGCCCGCCGCGAAGTCCATCACGTACTTGTTCCGCGACCCCTGCGGGGTCTCGATCAACACCTCGAACTCCACCGCGGCCTCCTCCTCTGCGCCTGGGGAGATTGTCCGCCGTCCCGGCCGTACGGGCACCCTCCGCAAACGCCCTCCACGGCCCGCCGGGGTCCGTTAGCATCCGGATCATGGGGAGTTGGCGTGTCACCGTCCAGAACCACCACCGGCGCAGCGGCGGGCGACCGCAGGGGCGCCCGGAGGGGCCGCTGGCCCACTGCGGCGACCTGGCGCTGTACGGCCGGGACGGCGAGATCAGCTGTGTCGACGCCGAGGGCCTGGTCCGCTGGCGCCGCCCCTGCGCGGGGCGCCCGAACGCGGCCCACCTCTCCGGCGGCCGGGCGCTGGTCACCACCGACTCCTTCGAGTACACCGCCTGGGGCCACCTCGGCCCGGCCCTGCTGCTGGACCTCGACGACGGCGCCCTGGTCGCCGAACTGCGCGGCGAGCGCGGCACGGCCCTGGGCGGCGGCCGCTTCGTGCTCGGCCTGGAGGGCTACGGCGCCTTCGACACCTGGGCCTACGACCGGGACGCCACCCTGGTCGACTCGTGGCGCAGCTACGGCCACTACGTGGTCGGCGACGGCCTGCGCGTCGTCGAGACGGACCGCCGCCGGCCGACCGGGAGCCGGGTGGTGCGGCTGCTGCCCGGCGGGGGGATCGAGAGCGGCCCGCTGCTCGCCGACCCGCAGGCCCCCGCGCCGGTGGTGCTGGCCGACGGCACCGTCCTGGTGCTGGACGCCGGGGTGCTGCGCGCCGTCGGGCGCGACCTCGACGCCACCGTGCTCGCCGAGTTGCTCCCGCTGTCCGGCGGCGACCTGCACCGGTTCACCGGCACGCTGCGCCGCACGGCCGACGGCCTGGCCGTGACGCTCGTGGAGCGCCACCCGACCCGGATGGGCGGCTACACCACCCACCGCTGGACCCTCGGGCTGGAGTCGCCGAACTAGGGCGGCCGGCGGGCTTCCCGGCCCCCGGCACTCCTCGGCGGCCACTCTCCGCGACCGCTCCCACGGAGCAGTACCGGGCGCGCGGCCGCTCCGGCGGCGGTAGGACGGACACAGACGTGCCCGGGAGGAGAGACCGTGAAGATCGTCGTCGACCTCAACCGCTGCCAGGGCTACGCGCAGTGCGCGTTCCTCGCTCCCCGAGTGTTCGAGCTGCACGGGGAGGAGGCCCTGCTCTACACCCCGCAGGCCGCCGAGGACCAGCGCGACCGCGTCCAGCGGGCCGCCGCGGCCTGCCCGGTGCAGGCCATCGTGGTCGAGGAGGAGGACCGGTCCGATGTCCGATGACCTCAAGAACGGCCGGATCGTCATCGTCGGCGCCTCGCTGGCCGGCCTGCGCGCCGCCGAGACGCTCCGGGACGAGGGCTTCGCCGGGCAGCTGACCGTGGTCGGCGAGGAACGCCTTCCCCCGTACGACCGGCCGCCCCTGTCCAAACAGGTGCTGCTCGGGCGGGTGCGCGCCGAGGAGACCGCGCTGCCCCGGCGCCGCGAGGTGGACGCGCGGTGGAAGCTCGGCGTCCGCGCCACCGGCCTGGACGGGGACGGCAAGCAGGTCCTGCTCGCGAACGGCGAGCAGCTGCCCTACGACCGTCTGCTGATCGCCACCGGCACCCGGGCCAGGCCCTGGCCGAAGACCGAGCAGGCCGCACTCGACGGGGTGTTCACCCTGCGCACCGCCGAGGACGCGGCCGGCCTGGCCGAGCGGCTGGACGCCGGCCCGAAGCGGGTGCTGGTGATCGGCGCCGGGTTCACCGGCTCCGAGATCGCCTCCGCCTGCCGGGAGCGCGGCCTGGCGGTGACCGTCGCCGAGCGCGGCCCCGCCCCGCTGGTCGGGGCCCTCGGCGGGGCCTTCGGCGCCCTCGCGGCCAAGGTCCAGCTCGCCCACGGGGTCGACCTGCGCTGCGGGGTGACCGTCTCCGCGCTGACCGGCCAGGCAGGCCGACTCACCGGCGCCGAGCTCTCCGACGGCACCCGGATCGAGGCGGACGTCGCCGTGGTCGCCCTGGGCGCCGTCCGCAACACCGAATGGCTGGCCGAGTCGGGGCTCGCCGCCGGTCCGCGCGGGGTGGCCTGCGACGCGGGCTGCCGGGCTTTCGACATGTACGGGATCGTCACCGACGACGTCTTCGTCGCGGGCGACGTCGCCCGCTTCCCGCACCCCCTCTTCGAGTACCAGCTGCTCTCCCTCGAACACTGGGGCAACGCGGTCGCGCAGGCCGAGGTGGCGGCGCACAACATGGTCAGCCCGGGCCCGCAACGGCGGCCGCACCTGAGCGTGCCGTCCTTCTGGTCCAGCCAGTTCGGGCTCAACATCAAGTCCGTCGGCGTGCCCACCTTCTCCGACCACGTGGTCCTCGCCCAGGGCTCGGTCGAGGAACGCCGGCTCGTCGCGGTCTACGGGTACCGGGGCCGGATCACCGCCGCCGTCAGCGTGAACCGCGCCAAATGGCTGGAGCACTACCAGCGGCTGATCGAGACCGCCGCACCGTTCCCGCCCGACTGGGACGGCGTCGAGCCGCCCGCCACCCGCATCCCGGTCCCCTCCGACGTGCCCGACCCGAAGGTGCTCTCGCACGGCCCGACCGTCGCCCTCACCGGCCACCTGCCCGACCGGCGGCTGACCCTGCGGCACTGGGGCGGCTGAGCCCACCCGCCACCGCTCGACGGGCGCACGCCCACCGGGCCCCGCCGCCCGTCGAGGACCACCACCGCCGCCACCCCCGAGGAGCCACCGCGCATGGCCGCCGCCGACACCCTGTTCCGCCGGATCACCGACTACGCCAACCGCGCCGACCCCTACCCCCTGTACGCCGAACTCCGCGACCACGGCGTGGCCCGCCAGGACGACGGCAGCTACCTGGTCGGCACCTACCACGAGGTCGCCGCGCTGCTGCACGACCCGAGGATCAGCTCGGACCGCCGCAACCGCACCGTCCCGGACGAGCTGCAGGGCAGCGTCCCGGTCGCCTTCATCGGCCGGGACGACCCCGAACACGAACGGCTGCGCACCATCGCCATGCGGCCCTTCGGCCCGCCCCACGCGCCCGACCGGGTCGACGCCATGCACGGCGAGATCGCGCGGATCACCGGGGAACTCGTCGACGGGCTCCGGGGCCGCGACCGGATCGACCTGGTCGAGGACTTCGCCTACCCGCTGCCGGTCACCGTCATCTGCCGGCTGCTCGGCGTGCCGCGCGAGGACGAGCCGCGGTTCCACGCCTGGTCCGAGACACTGATCGCGGGCTTCGACCCCACTCCCGACAGCGATCCGACCGAGCGCCAGCGCGCGGCCACGCAGGCCCGGATGGAGATGGGGCTGTACCTCGGCGAGCTCGCCGAGAGCCGCCGGGGCAAGCCGTCCGACGACATGCTCTCCGCCTTCGTCAACGACCCCGGCCCATCGGGCGGCTTCACCGAGACGGAGCTGATGGCCACCTCGGTCCTGCTGCTCATCGCCGGGCACGAGACGACCGTCAACCTGATCACCAACGGCGCGCTCACCCTGCTGCGCCAGCCAGAAAGCCTGGAACTGCTGCGCGAAAAGCCGGAGTTGATGCCGCGCGCGGTGGAGGAGCTGCTGCGCTACGAGCCCCCGGTCCAGCTGTTGCCGCAGCGCACCGCGCTCACCGACATCGAGGTCGCCGGGGTCACCATCCCCAAGGGCGTGCCGCTGATCCTGGTACTCGCCGCCGCCAACCGGGACCCTCTCCGGTTCCACGAGCCCGACCGCTTCGACCCGACCCGCCCGGACAACCAGCACCTCGGCTTCGGCAGCGGCGTGCACAGCTGCTTCGGCGCACCGCTCGCCAGGGTCGAGGCGCAGCTCGCGCTCACCGCGCTCATCCACCGCCTGGACGGCCCCCGGCTGCTCCAGGACCCGCCCGAGTACCGGCGCAGCCCCGTCTTGCGCGGGCCCCGGCACCTGCCGCTCGCGCTCTCCGGGGTCAGGGACTGAGCGGCCCGGGCCCGGGAGGCGGCGTCGGCCTCCCGGGCCCGGGCGCGTTCGGCGGCCCTACGGGGTGCTGCGCACCACCGGCAGCTCCAGGAAGGACGGGTCGGCTCCGCCGTGCCCGATCCGGTAGCTCGCCCGGCCGTCGGCCGGGAGCAGCTGGAAGGAGTCCGGGTTGGCGGCGGCGACGGTGAGCCGGATCCGCTCGCCGGCCCGGAAGAGCACCGCGACGGGTTGCAGGTCGATGGTGACCTGACGGGCCCGGCCCTGCGGGAAGGGCGCCGCGTCGGTGGCCGCGTAGCTGCGGGGCGTGCGCAGCCGGCGCCAGTCGGGATTGTCGCCCCGGTCGGCCACGGCCCGGTCGGCGAGGGCGAGTTGACCCTCGGTCAGATAGGTGACCCGGCCGTCGGGGGCGACGTCCTCCAGGTAGACGTGCAGGGCTCCCTGGGCGGTGCCGTCGAGGCCGGTGACGTCGAGCGTGACGCGGCCGTTGCCGGTCACCCGGGTGTCGCCGGTCAGCGGCGGAGTGGTGTAGCTGAGGAGTTCGGCGTCCACGGCGGCCCGGTCGGGGTAACTGACCGGGCCGCCGTTGAGGTTGGTGTTCCAGCGGTCCAGCGGTCCGGTGCCGGCGGTGGGGTCGAGGCGCAGCAGGTCGGCGCCGGGGCGGTCGTCCGGATCGGGCCGACGGCGGCTGAGCGCGGCGTCCTCGCCGAGGTAGAGCCGCTGCGCACGGGTGCCGGGCAGCGGCCAGCGGGTGGTGGTGCGCCAGACGCCCTCGTTGAAGGTGTAGTAGTGCAGCTGCCGGGTGCCGTCGGGGCGGCCGTCGGCCCGCACGTAGCGGTCGAAGAAGTCGAACGTCCGCTGGGCGATCTGAGCGCGTTCCTGGTCGGTGAGGTGGCGGGCGGGCTGGAAGGGGTCGGCGAGGAAGCCCTGGCCGTGGTTCCACGGACCGATCCAGGCGTCCTGGGTGTTGGAGAGGCCGGTGAACTGGGAGAGCACGCCGTTGGCGGTGCCCGCGTCGAGCCAGCCGGCGTCGGTGAGCACGGGGACGCCGCCGGCCTCGACGGCGTCGGACTTCTCGCCGACGCTGCCGACCGTCCAGCTCGTCGGGCCGTCCTGGTAGTCGCGGTACACACCGGCCTCGGCCATGTCGACCAGGTTGGCGTTGCCCGCGTGCTCGGCGCGCGCGGCGGCCAGCAGGGCCGGTCCGTCCGGGCCGTCGACCGGCCGCGGCACGGCGCCGGTCAGGCCTGCGGCCGCGCAGACCTGCCGGGTCTGCTCGTCGGTGTCGCAGGTGGTGCCGCCGGCCTGGTCGAGGATGCGCAGCAGCAGCGCGTACGGGGCGATCCGGGGCTCGATGAGCAGGCCGCCGGGGCGCACCAGGTCCTCGTACGGGTCGAAGTCGTAGGAGATCGGGGCGGCGGCGGTGATGTGGTGGTTGCCGAGGGCGGTGGCGAGCATCGCGGTGTCGCCGCCGTAGGAGACGCCGGTGGTGCCGACCCGGCCGTTGGACCAGGGCTGGGCGGCGATCCAGTCGCTGAGCGGGCCGCTGTCGGCGACGATGTCGGCGCCGAGTTCGGAGCTCAGGGTGCCGAAGGAGGCACCGGTGCCGCGCAGGTCGGCGACCACGTAGGCGTAGCCGTGGGCGTTCCAGCCGTCGGCGTCGCTGCTGCGGCCGCCGTTGCCGGGTGCGCCGGGGTAGACCCGGGCCCGCCAGTAGCGCTGGGTGACCAGGACGGTGGGCAGGTTCGCGCCGTCCCTGGTGCCCTCGGGCAGCCAGACGTCGACGGCGAGGCGGACGCCGTCGGGCATCGTCACGTAGCGCGACTGGAGGTGCGGCTCGGCGGCCGGGGCGGCCGCGGCGGGCGCCACCGCGAGTCCGAGCACGGCCGCGGCCGTGACGAGCGCCGCCAGCGGGCGGCGCGGGATCCCTCCTGCCCGGCTCACCGGGAGGTCGGCTTCCAGGGGCCTTCCTCGGGCCTGGCCTCGGTGTCGGTGCCCGGCCAGGGCGGCATGGTGACGGCGGCGATCCGCAGCGGCCGGTCGGCGTCCTCGTCGGCCCGGAACTGGAACGCCGTGCCGAGCGGGATCGAGGCCGCCGTCCCCGGCACGAGCCGGACGATCTCCTCCCGCCCGCCCTGGCGGCGCCACAGCTCCCCGGCGCCCTCGACGACCTGCCACAGCTCCTGCACGGTGGCGTGCGACACCGCGTGCGACACCTGCCCGGGGGCGAGCTCGAACACCGCGAGGCTCCCCTGCCCGTCCAGGACCAGCAGCGGGAACACCGCGGACCCGTCCGGTGCGCGCACCACCTGGACGTCGTCGACGTCCGCTGTCTGGAACGGTTGTTGCACTGGCTGACTGCTCATCCGACCCGGCCTCTCTCGCGTCACGGAGTACCTTGGTCTCGTCCCCCACCGCCGATGAGAACACGCCTCTGTACCCGGCCGCCACCCTGAGATGTCCCGTAGTTCGACGCGCCGGTCCTGCGCCGGTCCCGCGCCGGTCTCGTGCCGGCCGCGCGCCGCTCTCAGCCGCCGGCGGGCGTGCCGAACTCGCGGAGGGCGTCGGTGACGATCGCGTCCAGCCGGGCGTGGTGGGCGCCGCGCCAGTAGGCCTGGCCGCAGTCGACGCACTGGGCGAAGACGTCGAAGGAGCGCTCGGTGCCGTCCCGCAGCTGCTCGCGCACCGAGGTCTTGTCGGCCTCGCGCAGCGTGCCGTTGCAGGTGGTGCAGCGGCTCCACGGATCGAGCGGGGGCGCGAAGCGGGAGAGCACGTCGCGCAGCTGCTCGTTGGGGCGGTGGCTGTAGACGTAGGCACCGGCCCACAGTTCGCGGCGGCGCAGCAGGCCCCGGTCGCGCGAGAGCAGGACGCGCTGCTCGGCGGCGGAGCGGGCGGCGAGCGCGGCGTCGCCGATGTCCGGGTTCTCGTAGGCGGCGTCGACGCCGAGCAGGCGCAGCCGGCGGGTGAGGGTGCCGAGGTGGACGTCCAGCAGGAAGCGCGGCGGGGCGGGCGAGGGCTGCGGCCGGTCCACGGCCCGGACGGTGACGTGTTCCTCGTCGACCGGCACGTGCGACCCGGGCACCGGCCGGCCGTCCACCAGCAGGGTGCCGACCTCGGTGAGCGGGACGCCCAGGGACTCGACGACATGGCCGAGCGTCGAGGTGCCGTCGGTGCGCAGCGCCGAGCGGCCGGCCCGCCGGGGCCCGGAGACGAAGAGGTGCAGCTCGGGGGCGAAGTCGAGCCAGATCTGGGGTCGGTCCACGCGGCCAGCATGCCAGCGGGCGGCGGCCCGGGCCACCGGTTTCCGGTCAGCCGTCGGAGCATTCTCGGGCGGGCCCGCGGCGGCGGCGGCCGGCGCGGGCCCCGACCGGGGCTGAGCAGCCGGTTCGGGGCGGCGCGCAGGGGCGGCGCGCAGGGTGCCGAGGGCGGGCGCCGGGGCGCTGCTGGTCGACACGGGTCTCCTGGCTGGGGGCGGCGCGCGGCCGGGCGTTCGCAACGGTTCGCGGCCCGGCCCAGGCAGGAGGCGGACCGGCGGTAAGGTCCAGCGATCACGGAACTCCTTGGTCCACTACCGGGCCCCACCGCACCGGCGGGCGAGCGCTGAACCCCCGTACGACGGCGGCGAATCGCTCCCCCCGCGGGCCCGGAACCGGCCCCGGCCGTACCGCCGCCGCGCCCTCCGTACCCGCTCCGAATCCGCCTCGCCCACCGGCCTCCGGGCGTCACCGACCGTGCCGAAGGGCCAAGTTTTGCCGTATTGACCGGTCAGTAACGCCCTCCTATGCTCAACGGCATTCGCGATCCGGCACCGGGCCCGGCGCCGCCGTGCCCGCCCGATCCGCCGCCGTCATCGGCTCGAAGGGCTCTTCCCATCAGCACCTCCATCGCCCGCTCGGACGACACCGGCCACCCGGGCGACACCGGCCACCCGGGCGACGCACGGGACGGCACCGGCACCCGCCGCCGCCGTTTCCTCACCTACCTGCTGGCCGCCCCGACCCTCACCGTCGGCGCCCGGCTCGGCCTCGACGCCGCCGCGCCCGCCACCGCGCGGGCCGCCGTTCGCGCCGCCGCGGCCGCCCAGGACGCCGCCGCCCCCTCGCAGTTGATCGGCCTGCCCGGCATCCCGGACATCCTCGACCTCGGCGACGCGCTGATCGTCGCCGGCCTGCCGACCTCGCACCTGCTCGTCCTGGAACTCACCACCGCCGGGCGCGCCGTGCTCCACCTGCCCCGGCTGGAGGTCGGCCAGGGCCTCACCACGGCCATCGCGATGCTCGTCGCCGAGGAACTCGACGCCCTGATCGGCGACGTGGACGTGCCGCTCTCCGACGGCCGCCCCGAACTGCTCTTCAACCAGCTGACCGGCGCCTCCAACTCGGTGCGCTCGCTGTACGACCCGGTGCGCGCCGCGGCCGCCGCCGCCCGCGCCCGGTTGGTGACCGCCGCAGCGCGGCGCTGGAACGTTCCGGCAAACACCCTGCGCACCGCCGACTCCGCCGTCCACGCCCCCGACGGCCGCCGCGCCCGCTACGGCGACCTCGCCGCCGAGGCCGCCGCCGTCGCCGCCCCCGCCGTGTCCAGCTCCCCCAAGGCCGCCGACCAGTTGCGCGTGGTCGGCCGGCCCACCAACCGGATCGACGCCCGCGACATCGTCACCGGCCGCGCCAAGTACGCCGGGGACCTCGCGATCCCGGGCGCCGTCCCCACCGTCGTCGCCCGCCCGACCACCATCAACGGCACGCTCAGGACCCTGGACGCCGCGGCCGCCCGCGCCATGCCCGGCGTGCTCGGCGTGGTCCGGATCCCCAGCGGCGTCGCCGTCCTCGCCGAGACCTTCGACCAGGCGCTCAAAGCCCGCGACGCGCTGCGCACCTCCTGGAACCCGGGCCCGGTCGCCAACCTCTCCACCCCCGACATCCGCGCCCAACTGCGCGCCGCCCACGCGCCGTTCCTCATCCCCCCGCTGCTCACCCAGTACGTGGACGGCGAATTCGACTTCGCCTTCGTCAACCACGCGCCGATGGAGGTACTGACCGCCATCGCCGACGTGCGGCCCAACCGGGCCGAGCTGTGGTTCGCCGCGCAGACGCCGATCGTCGCCCAGCAGGCCATCGCCGCCGAACTCGGCCTCCCGCAGAACGCCGTCACCGTCCACGTGGTGCGCGGCGGCGGCTCGTTCGGCCGACGGCTGTTCTTCGACGCCGCCCTGGAGGCCGCCCAGATCTCCAAGGCCGCGGGCCGACCGGTCAAACTCATGTGGACGCGCAACGACGACATGCGCCACGGCCGGATGCGCCCGGCCAGCCACCACCGGATCCGGGCCACCTACGCGCTCGGCCAGGTGCTCAGCTACGAGCACCGCGCCGCCACCGTCAAGACCGACTTCCGGCACGGCCTCGGCGAGATACTCACCGCCGCCGGCTTCAACCTCTCGCTCGCCGGGCTCAGCCTCGCCCAGGCCTTCTTCCTGCTCAGCGAGAAGAACCCGTACAACGTCGGCATCCCCACCCAACTCCTCGCCGAAGTGCCGCTGGACATTCCCACCGGCAGCTGGCGGTCGGTCTACTCCGGCACCGTCCGGGTCGCCGACGAGATCATGATGGACGAACTCGCCCGCCGGATGGGCCAGGACGCCGTCGCGTTCCGCCGCGCACGGCTGCGCAGCGCCGTCGGCCGGGCCGTCCTCGACACCGTCGCCAAGGCCGGCAGTTGGGGCCGCCCGATGCCCCCCGGCCACGCCCAGGGCATCGGCTACCACGACGAGAACAGCGGGTGCGCCGCCTACCTCGTCGAACTGGACGCCACCGACCCGGCCGACCCCCGGGTCACCAAGGCCGTGATCGCCGCCGACGTCGGCCGGGTCATCAACCCCCGGGGCCTGGAAGCCCAGCTGACCGGCGCCCTGGTCGACGGCATCTCGGTCATCCTGCAAGCCGGCAACCACATCGACAACGGGGCCGTACGCGAAGGCAGTTACTCCGACTTCCGGTACGCCCGGCAGCGGCACACCCCGCCGGCCGTCGAGATCCACCTCATGCCGCCGAGCGGAGCGCCCGGCGGCGCCGGCGAGCTGGGCGTCCCGGCGGCCTCCGCCGCGGTCGCCAACGCCTACGCGCGCGCGACCGGCACCAGCCCGCGCTCCTTCCCGATCAACTTCTGACTCCCCCAGCCGAGGAACCCCACCACCCCATGCCCACCCACACCTTCGTCCTCAACGGGCACCCCGTCAGCGTCGAGGCCCCGGACGACATGCCGCTGCTCTGGGTGCTGCGCGACAAGCTCGGCGTCACCGGCCCCAAGTACGGCTGCGGAGTGGGCGTCTGCCGCGCCTGCACCAGCCACCTGGACGGCGAGGAGTTCCAACCCTGCACCCGCTCCGTCAAGGACTGCGAGGGCCACCGCGTCACCACCATCGAGGGCCTGGCCGACGGCGACACCCTGCACCCCGTCCAGGAGGCCTGGCTCGGCTGCGACGTCGCCCAGTGCGGCTTCTGCCAGCCGGGCCAGATCATGACCGCCGTCGCCCTGCTGCGCCGCACCCCGAACCCGACCGACGCCGACATCGACCAGATCCAGAACATCTGCCGCTGCGGCAGCTACCCGCGCATCCGCGAGGCCATCAAGCAGGCGGCGGCCCGGCAGTCGGCGACGCCGTAGGCGGTCCGCCCCGCCCGGTCAGCGGGCGGGGCGGAGCGGACCGGGTCAGCGGGTCGTCAGCACTCCCGCAGGCCATTGTGGAAGTACCAGTTGCCGTCGGCGTACGCGCCGTAGACGTAGGACGTCGGGATGAAGGTGCCGTTCGTGCCGGCCACCTGGTACCAGACGTTGCCCTGGTTGTTGATGTCCTCGCCCCTGGTCCAGCACTGGATGTAGATCTCGTCCGACGACCACGAGTACGACCCCAGGTCGCCGGCGTTCTTGGACGCCCAGGAGTACGGCTGCGAGTAGACGCCCACACCGTGGCCGCTCGCGTGGTAGCGGAGCTGGTACCAGCCGTCGGCGAACGCGCTGCCCGCCGAGACGCCCACCGCGCCGGCGGCCACCGCCACCACGGCCGCCGCGGTCGCGCCGCGGCGGCCGATCTTCTTGAGGATGCCCTTGGTCATCTCAATTCCCCTTTTCGGTCGGGCCGTTGCGCCGCCCCGTTGACCGCGGCGACGGGGACAGCTGACCCGACATCCCACGGTGTTCGGTACCGCCTGACGGAAACTGACAACAGCTGACACCGGCCGCCGCCCGCCCCGAACACCCCGTCCACCCAACCGGAGTCCGTCGATCACGTAACGCAGCGGTCACGCGTCACTATGATCCGTACGCGACAAGCAACACCGGTCGCCGCTGGATCTGACATCTGACAACAGGGGGACGCCATGGCGGAGCAGGAGTCGCAACCCGCGGAGAGAGACCCGGCGCCGAGCGTGGTGGAGGCCCTCGCCGCCGAGCTGCGCCGGTTGCGGCTGGAGGCGGGTCAGCCCTCGTTCCGCACGATGGCGAAGACCGTCGGCTCCATCTCCCACACCACGCTCTACGAGGCGGCCTCCGGCTCGCGCCTCCCGTCCTGGACCACCACCAGGGCCTACGTCCGGGCCTGCGGCGGCGACGAGGCCGAGTGGCACCGCCGGTGGACCGCCGCCGCCGAGGGGTCGGCCCCATCGGCCCCATCGGCCCCTCCGACTCCAGCGGTCGAGCCCTCGGGACCACAGGTCGCCGCGAACACCACCGCCGACACCACGACCGACCGCACGGCCGCCTCCGCCGTCGCGCCCCCGGCCGGGCCGGGCCGGGGCCGCCGCCGGATCTGGACCCACGCGTTCTGCCTGCTCCTCGGCGTGGCCCTCGGCGTCGGCAGCACGCTCGCCGTGGTCGGCTTCCGCACGCCGGACGCCCCGGCCCCGTCCGCGCACGGCTGCCCGTCCGGGGACACCGGGTCCGCACCCGGCGAAGCGGCCGCCCGCCCCGCGCCGGGCCCGCGCCCGGCGGCGGCACGGACGGCCGCCGACGACGACGGCACACCGTCCTGGGCCTCCCGGATCGCCTTCGACCAGCAGGCCGTCTCCAGTACCGAGATCGTCCTTCCGGTGCTCTCCCCCGTCACCCCGGGCGACGCCCTGGTGGTCACGATGATGCTGACCAGCACCTGTCCCGGGTCCGTCACGGTCACCGACAGCCGGGGCGACCGCTTCCGGATCGTCGGGGACGTCACCGACTCGCTCCGGCACCGGATCCGGCTCCTCGCGGCCTTCGGGGCGGCCGCGCTGACCTCGGAGGACTCGATCCGCGTCGCCCACCCGCGGGCGAGCAAGTACCACGTCGCCGTGGACGAGTTCCGCGGCGTCTCCGCCGTCCGGGCCGTCGGCCGCGCCTCCGGTGACGCCGGCGGGACGACCTTCTCCACCACGGCCAACGCCGCCGCCTGCGCACCGGGCGACCTCCTGGTCGGCACGGTCGGCAGCAACAGCGGCAGCGCCCCCGAGTTCGGCACCAGTTGGACCAGCCTGCCCGCTCTGCGGCTCTCCTCCTACCGCCTCACCACCGCCCACCGGATCGCGACGGATCCGGACCACTGCGCCGCCACCGGGCAGACCACCTCCCAGTGGGGCGCCGTCCTCGCCGTCCTGCGCTGACCGTCCGCGCCGCTCCCCCACCCCTGGCCCGGCCGGTCCGGACCACCTAGAGCGTACGGGGGGCGGCAGGTTGTCGGCAGGAGCAGGCCCACCGCCGCTGCCCACCGATCCTGGCCTGGCTGGGAAGGGAGAAATTCGAGTGCTGTGGTGGGCCGGCGTGACAGGATCAGCGCAGTCACGTTGACGGAGGAACCTGTGGCGAGACGACCCCGCCTACCAGCAGATGTGTGACCGCGCCATCGTCCGCCGTTCCTTCTACAGACCCAGGTCTGGCGGCGTACCGCGTTCACCGGGCTGCAGGACGTCGGAACCGTTCGGCGCCGTCAGGCCTGCTCAATGTGCGTTCGAGTACATGTACGTGTTGGTGGTCCAGTTGAACACGGCGATCTTGATGGTCTTGCCGGCGTCGGACCGACTGTTGTCCTGTGCGGTGTACCAGCCGTTGCCGATGCTGGTGGTTGCGGGTATCCCCAGCCAGTCCCAGCCGCTGCCAGTCCAGGTCAGAATCCACAGGTTCTGGCCGTAGTGGTTGGTGTTGAGGATGGAGTCGATGTACTCATGACCGTCGTTGCCCCAGAAGACATCCATTTCCGCGTTGGCGTCCTTGGACTCGAGCATGTCGCACCAGTGGTAGTTGGTGGACCAGCAGACGATCGGTGACGGTGGTTGTTTCGGCGTCGAGGCGGAGGCCGACGCGGTGGCGACGACGGTGCCGGCCAGTACTGCCGTGGCCACAGCGAATACGGTGCGGCCCCTGAGCGTTCCGGTGAACGACATGTTGTCCTTCTTCCATTCGTCTTGTCGGAGCGGTGCGGTGCGGCCCGGCGAAGAGCCGGGCCGCACGGGACGATTACGAGTCGCCGCGCTTCGGCGGCGGCCCACTGCCCAGGGTCTGGACATCGGTGAGTTTGGCGGCGCCGGACATGAGGACGACCCCGTCGGCATCACGAGCGATGAGGTCTCCGGCCTGACCCGGCACCACGGCGTAGGCGAAGTAGCGATGGGCAGGGTCGGCGGGCAGGGCGTGGATCGGCAGGTTGCGCGGGGCCCGGTTGCCCACGTCGACTTCTTCCAGGCTGCTGACACGGGGGCTCACCAGGCCGTGGACGAGGATGAGTTTCGCGTGCCCGTCGATGGCGAAGTTCAACGGACTCTCAGCTGTCGAAGGAGATTGGCAGGCCAGTCCCACTAGGGCGCGTATTCGGTCGTGATCAATCTGCGCGATTTACCTTCGCAGCGGGTCCAGTTCCGGTAAACCGTGGTGCGTGACGCGAGCGCAACT
>NZ_JBEOUK010000078.1:0-17640 GCF_040304045.1 Kitasatospora sp. NPDC094016 | reverse complement strand
AGCTTCCTGGGCCCCTGCGGCTTCCGGTCCCTACGGATCTTGAAGTCCATCGCACACCTTGAGCTGGGGTGTTGCGACGACCGTTAGAACCCAAGGGGGGAGCCCGGGGCACTGCCGTGTGGGGGAGGGGTGGGGGTCAGGACTGCTGGTCCTCGGGGAGGCTGATCACCCAGCGGGTGTCCTGGCGGGGGCGCAGGTAGAACAGCCAGTAGAGGGTGGCGGCGGCGGTGATGCCGCCGGTCCACAGCAGGGGCTCGGTGTCCAGCTGGGTCATCACGTAGACGAGGACGGCGATCAGCACCACCGGGACGGCCGGCCACAGCGGCATCCGCCAGGCGGCGGCGTGCTTGTGGTGGGCGCGGCGGGAGAGCAGCGCGGCGATCGCGACCAGCAGGTACATCCCGGTGACGGCGACGCCGGTGATGTTGCTGAGCAGTGCGCCCTTGACGAAGCAGAGCGCGGCGCCGGGCAGGCCGACGGCCAGGGTGGCGACCCACGGGGAGCCGAAGCGGCCGAGGGTGCCGAAGGCCTTGTTGACCGGCTCGGGCCAGGCCTTGTCGCGGGCGGAGGCGAACAGGACCCGGGAGTTCTGGATGACCATGACGATGCCGGCGTTGATGATCGCCAGCGCGACGCAGAGGCTGATGAAGGTGCCGACCGCGGAGTTGCTCCAGGCGGTGACCATGCCGGAGATGTCGCCGGAGCTCAGGGTCTGCAGGTCGGGGGCGCCCATGGTGATGGCGACGACCGGGACCAGGATGACGGCGGAGGAGATGCCGAGCGTCCACAGCACGGTGCGCGAGACGTTGCGGCGGGGGTTCTCCAGCTCCTCGGAGAGGTAGACGGCGGTGGAGAAGCCCTGGGTGATGAACAGGGCGATGCCGAGCGCGCCGACGATGGCGCCGATGCTCACCGTGGTGGTGGCGCCGCCGTCCCCGGTGACCACGCCGTGCAGCAGGCTGGGGGCGTCGCCGTTGGCGTGGGAGAACCCGAGCACCGAGACGACGCCGGCCGCGATGACCTCCAGCACCAGGAAGACGCCGGTGAGCCAGGCGTTGGCGCGCAGGTCGAGCAGGCCGGCCAGGGTGGCGGCGAGCATCACGGCGGCGCCGGTCATGGCCTTGTCGAGGTGCAGCACGGGGGCGAGGTAGTCGGCGGTGCCGAGGGCGATGACCGAGGGGACGATCATCACGACGATCAGCGAGAGCACGAAGACCAGCCAGCCGGCCAGCCGCCCGGCGAGGGTGCCGACCATCGCGTACTCGCCGCCGGCGCTGGGGATCAGGGTGCCGAGCTCGGAGTAGCAGAACGCGACGGCGACGCACAGCACGGTGCCGATGGCGATGGCCAGGGCGGTGGCGCTGCCGATGCTGGAGAACAGCTCCGGGACGATCACGAAGAGCGTGGAGGCCGGGGTGACGCAGGACAGTGTGAGCAGGGTGCCGCCCACCACGCCGATCGAGCGCTTGAGTTGCTGGGGCGCTGCGGCGGCGGCGGTGTCGGCCGTCGCGGGGGTCGCGGCGCGTGGCGGGCGAAGCGTGTCGGTCATGTGGCTTCCGATCGGCTCTGTGCGGTCCTGTGGGTGGGAGCGGTATCGCCTCCGCTGGCTGTCTGCTCGGGGTTCTGGTGGGGTCGCTCCTGGGTCGCAATGGAACCTGGGCGTATTGATTGCGTCAATGGCTGAAATGCTTCGGAATCCGTTGCGTGGAAGGGCATAGACATGCGATCTGATGATCACGTACGGTCATTGCGAGCTTTGTCCGACTTGTTACCTCTGCCACATTGCAACTGAATCCAAGGTAAACAGAGTGTTGCAAGCCGCCTTTCCAAGGTGTCCATGGAGTCGGACGGTGATACGCCCAGGTGCCCCCCTGTGTGGCCGCAACGCCCGGGCGGGGTGCGGGAACCGCAGCCCCGACCCGGAAAGATCTAGGTAACGTTTCGACACCTGGGACGCGAAAGGGGCCGGGCTCCCGCGAGCCCGACCCCTCGATCACTGTCCGTAGCCGCCGGCGCGGGCGCGCCGGAGCCCTCACACCAGCGGCAGCCAGCCCGTCTGGACCATCTGCCCGCCGGTCGCCCGGCGCGACACGTACACCCCGCGCCCCGGCGGCAGCGGCATCGGCTTGACCGTCCCCAGCAACGCGCCCTCGTCCCGGTTCCCGGAGAGGATCACGCCCTGCCCGCCCAGCTCGCGCATCCGCTGCAGCACCGGCTCGTACAGCGAGCGGCCGGCGCCGCCCGCGCTGCGGGCCACGATCACCCGCAGCCCGATGTCCCGGGCGAACGGCAGGAACTCCGCCAGCGGCGCCAGCGGGTTGCCCGAGCCCGTCGCGACCAGCTCGTAGTCGTCCACGATCACGAACATGTCCTTGCCGCTGTACCAGCTGCGGTTGCGCAGCTGCTCGGCGGTGACGTCCGGGCCGGGCAGGCGGCGCGCGCAGGCCCCGCGCAGCATGTCCACGATGGTCGCCATGGCCGGCTGCGCGGCCGCGTACTCCACCAGGTACTCCGGCGGCACGGTGCCCAGCAGCGCGCGCCGGTAGTCGCCGACCACGATGCCCGCCTGGTCCGGGGTGTACCGCTCGGTGATCTGCTTGATCAGCATCCGCAGCAGCGCCGACTTCCCCGACTCGGTGTCGCCGAAGACGATGAACAGCGGGTCGGTCTCGAAGTTCACGAAGGCCGGCGCCAGCTCGGCCTCGTCCACGCCGAAGGCGATCCCGCGCTCCGGGCGCTCGAAGCCCTTCGGCAGCGAGGTCCCGTCCAGGACGGCCGGCAGCATCCGCACCTGCGGCGCGCGCGGGCCGGTCCAGGCCCCGTCGACGGCGGCGACCAGGCCGGCCACCCCGTGCTGGAGGTCGTCCACCGCGTGGGAGCCGTCCAGCCGCGGCAGGCCGGACAGGAAGTGCAGCCGCTCCGGGGTGATGCCGCGCCCGGCCAGCGGCGGGACGTTCTGCGCCACCCGGCGGTCCACCTCGGACTCCATCGGGTCGCCGAGCTTCAGCTCGGTCCGGTTCTGCAGCAGGTCCTTCAGCGCCGGGCGCACCTCCGCGTACCGGGCCGCGGTGATGACCAGGTGGACGCCGTAGCCGAGGCCGCGCTGGGCGATGTCGCCGATCACCGGCTCCAGCACCTCGAACTCCTGCTTGAAGGTGTTCCAGCCGTCGATCACCAGGAACACGTCGCCGAACGCCTCGTCCGGCAGCTGCCCGGCCGCCCGGCGGGCCCGGTAGGTGCCGATGGTGTCGATCCCGGTGGCCCGGAACAGCTCCTCGCGCCGGTTCAGCACCCCGTGCACCTCGGAGACCATCCGGCGCACCTTGTCGACGTCCAGACGCCCGGCCACCCCGCCGACGTGCGGCAGCCCGGCCAGCGACTGGAAGCTGCCCGCGCCGAAGTCCAGCAGGTAGAACTGCACCTCCCGCGGGGTGTGGGTGAGCGCGAACGAGGCCACCGTGGTGCGCACCACCGTCGACTTGCCCGAGCGCGGGCCGCCCACCACCAGGCCGTGGCCGGCCGCCCCCGCGTAGTCGACCTCCAGGACGTCGGTCTTCTGCTCGCGCGGCTTGTCCACGATGCCGATCGGCACCCGCAGCCGGCCCGCCGGGAAGCCGGGCGCGGTCAGCCCGCGCTCCGGCACCACCTGGAGCGGCGGCAGCAGGTGGTCCATGCTCGGCGCCTCCTCCAGCGGCGGCAGCCACACCTGGTGCGCGGCCGGGCCCTGGCCCGTCATCCGCTGCACGAACACGTCCAGCACGGTGTCGACCAGCGCGTCGTCCTGCTCCGGGGCGAGCGGTGCCTCCTCCTCCACCGCCGGCTCCGGCGGCTCCACCCGGGCCGCGGTGAACAGCACCGGGCGGGCGTTCACCCGCCGCCCGCCGGTCGACCGCTGCTGCCCCGGCGCCCGGTAGGGCCCCGAGACGTACGCGGCCTTGAACCGGTCCATCACGTCCTCGCCGAACTTGAGGTACCCGACGCCCGGCACCGGCGGCAGGTGGTAGGCGTCCGGCACCCCGATCGCCGCCCGCGACTCGGCCGCCGAGAAGGTGCGCAGACCGATCCGGTAGGAGAGGTAGGTGTCCAGGCCGCGCAGCTTGCCCTCCTCCAGGCGCTGCGAGGCCAGCAGCAGGTGCACCCCCAGCGACCGGCCGATCCGGCCGATCTGGATGAACATCTCGATGAAGTCCGGCTTGGCGGTGAGCAGTTCGGAGAACTCGTCGATGATCAGCACCAGCGAGGGCAGCGGGTCCAGCGCCGCGCCGGCCGCCCGGGCCCGCTCGTACTCGTGGATGTTGGCGTAGTTGCCCGCCGAGCGCAGCAGCTCCTGGCGGCGGTGCAGTTCACCCTCGATCGCGTCGCGCATGCGGTCGACCAGGGTGAGTTCGCCCTCCAGGTTGGTGATCACCGCGGAGGTGTGCGGCATGTCCGCCATGCCGGAGAAGGTCGCGCCGCCCTTGAAGTCGGCGAGGACGAAGTTCAGGATCTCCGAGGAGTGCGTCATCGCCAGCGCCAGCACCAGGGTGCGCAGCAGCTCCGACTTGCCGGAGCCGGTCGCGCCCACGCACAGGCCGTGCGGGCCCATGCCCTCCAGCGCGGCCTCCTTGATGTCCAGGTAGACGTGCTCGCCGTTCGCGCCGACCCCGATCGGCACCCGCATCCGCTCGTGCTGGGCGCGCGGGCGCCAGCTGCGCGTCACGTCGAAGGAGCCCGGGTCGCCCGAGTTCATCAGGTCGGTGAAGTCCAGGTTCGACAGCAGCGGCTCGTCGTCCCCGCCGGCCGAGAGCCGGTAGGGCGCCAACTGCCGTGCCAGCGCCTCGGACTGCCAGACCGAGAGCAGGTCCGGCGTGCCGGTGTACGTCGCCCCGGAGGCCGAGCGCAGCACCAGCTCCTGCGGGCTCACCGTCACCATCAGGTGCCCGCTCGGCTCGTCCAGGTCGCCCGGTACCACCTCGATGACGGTCACCCCCTGCACGCCCTCGGGACTCGCCAGCAGCGAGTTCGGCGGCACCCCGGCGCCGTCCATCACCACCACCAGGTGCGGCTGGTCCGGCGCGGGCGCCGCGTCCCGCACGAACCGCTGGCGGCCGGCCAGCTCGTCCTGCACCAGGAACTCCAGCTCGCCCAGGTCGGTGGCGACCAGCCGGCGCGAGCCCGCGCCGTCGGCCTCCTTGCGGTGCTGGTTGTGCGGGAGCCACTTGGTCCACTCCCACTCCTCCGCCGCGCCCGGCGCCGCGGCCACCGCGACCAGCAGGTCGTCCGGCGAGTGCAGGGTGGTCAGCTGGGCGATCATCGCGCGCACGTTGCCGTACACCGAGTCCGCGTCCCCGCACACCGTGACGTGGTAGAAGGCGCGCAGCGAAACCGCCAACGGCAGGTCCTGCAAGGTGCCGTGGGCCTTCAGGAAGGAGTGCATCGCGGCCGCCGACAGCGGCTCCAGCTCGTCCATCGGCGCGGTCTGCGGCGCCACCAGCGGCGTCGACAGCTGCACCGGGCCCAGACCCACCCGGATCTGCGCGAAGTCGCCGTCCCCGGTGCGGCGCTCCCACAGCCGCCGGCCGTCCGCCACGATCGACCACAGCTGGTCCGGCGCCGGGTTCAGGAACAGCAGCGCGCCGCGCTGGCGCTCCGCCGTGCGGCGCACCTGGCGGCGCATCTGCTGCAGGTACTTGAGGTAGTCGCGCCGCTCGTCCGCCATCGCGGTCGAACCGCCCCTGCGGGCCCGCAGGATCTGCGCCAGCACCATGCCGACCGTCGAGGCGACCATCAGACCGCCCATGATCTTCATCGGGGCCGCCGCGCCCGGTGCGAAGAAGAACACCGCCGAGCCGCCCATGCCGAGCATCGGGAGGATGCTCATCAGCCAGTCCTCGCCGCCCTGCCGGGGCAGTTCGGGCGGGGTCACGAGTTCCACCGGCTCGTCCGGCACCGCCGGCGGATAGGCCCGGCCCGGGCGCTTGACCGTGATCACACCCATGTGTCATCCACCCCGCGGCGTCGATCGATCACTTCGGCATCAGCCCTCACGCAACTGGACTCGTACGGCTCGTACGGCTCGTACGGGATTCACCAGGGCGAGGACGCACCACACGGCGCCGCCCCCCGTACCGCGCGCAGGGGCCGATCCTAACGGTCGCCCCCGCACCGCCCGCCAGGCCCGCGCCCGCACCCCCCGCCGGGGGCCCGGCCCGCACCGGGGCCGGGCACGAACCGAGCGGGTAGGGTAACGCCGCGCCAACTCGCGGCCCGGTCGGGCCGGTTCCGCAGCCACACCGAGCGCCGCCGTGCCGCGGCACCGTCAACAAGGGGGAGCGCCCAGTGCGTCGAAGGACCGAGGTGCGGCGATGAGCAACACCGCCGCGACCGGCTACTGCCGGGTCACCGTCGTCGCCCCGGACCGCCGGATCGACGTCGCCCTGCCCGAGGACGTCCCGCTCGCGGACGTCTACCCCGAGGTGCTGCGCCTGGCCAACCAGAGCCAGCCCGACGGCGCGCCCACCGGCTTCCACCTGGTGCGCCGCGACGGCACCGTCCTCGACAGCGGCCTGCCGCTCGCCGCCCAGCAGGTCCGCGACGGCGACCTGCTCGCGCTGCGCCCCTTCGCCGAGTCCCTTCCGCCGGCCGTCTACGACGACGTCGCCGACGCGATCGCCAGCGCCGTCGAGACCGACCGCCGGCTCTGGAACGCCGAACTCATGCGGGCCTTCGGCCTGATCGGCGCCGCGCTGCTGCTCGTCCTGCTCGGCTTCGCGCTCTGGTTCGCCGACCTGCGCCACGACATGCACGGCCTGCCCGGCGTCCTGGCCGGCGTCACCGCCGTCGTCCTCACCGCGCTGGCCGGCGTCCGCGCCCGGGTCTACCAGGACGCCCACGCCGCGCTCGCGCTCGGTCTCGGCGCCCTGCCGCACGCCATGATCGGCGGCAGCGGCGTCCTCGCCGTCGCCCACCCCTGGGACGGCCCCGGCCGGCTCCAGTTCCTGGCCGGCTGCGTCACCGTTCTGGTGGTCGCCGTGCTGCTGGTCGGACTGCTCCCCGAGAAGGACGCGGTGTTCGTCGCCGCCGCCCTGGTCGCGGCCGCCGGGGCGCTCGCCACCTTCGCCGCCGTCCTGCTGCCGGACACCCCCGCCGGGCACATCGCCGCCGTCACCGGCATCACCGCCGTCGCGGCCGTCGGCTTCCTGCCCGGCCTCTCCGCCCGCTTCGCCCGGCTGCCCGTCGGCTTCAGCGCCCCGGGCCAGACCCGCACCCGCAGCCGCGACCACGACCAGGAGGCCGAGCGCGCCGAGGCCGTCCAGTACGAGCGGATCGCCCACCAGGCCCGCCGCGGCCACGAGGTCCTGGTCGGCCTGGTCGGCGGCTGCGCCGCGGTCGTGGTCGGCTCCTGCGCCGTCCTCGGCTTCACCGACCGGGCGTTCCCCGAGCTGCTCGCGCTCGCCCTGGGCCTGGCCACGATGCTGCGCGCCCGGCTGTTCCGCTACACCGCGCAGGTCTTCAGCCTCACCATCGCCGGGCTGCTCGGCCTGGCCCTGCTGATCACCGGCCTGTCCCTGCACACCCCGCAGTTCATCCTGCGCGCCACCAGCTCCACCGAGGTCGACCTGCGCACCATCTGGCTGGCCGCCTCCATCGCGTTCGGCGCGGCGCTGCTCGCCGCGATCGCGCTGGTGGTGCCCCGGCTCGGTGTCTCCCCCTTCTGGGGGCGCATCCTGGACCTGGTCGACAGCCTGACCCTGATCTCGCTCGTCCCGCTGGCGCTCGCCGTCCTGGACGTCTACCGGCTGGTCCGCGGCGCCACCAGCTGACCGGCCAGGCCCGCCCCGTCGGGCCCGTTCGGCCCGCCGACCGGCCGGGTGGGCGGCACTGGTACGCTTGGCCTCCGAGCGCAGCCGTGTGTCCGCCTCCGGTGGGTCGCAGACCGCCGGCCGCGCTCCGTCACGACACCGAGTCCTCATGAGTCCTGTGTTGTCGACCAGGACCGCTCGGTACACCCTGAAGGAGTTGCAGTGGCTCTCGCCTCTGACGTCAAGAAGCAGATCTTCGCCGAGTTCGGCCAGAAGGAGGGCGACACCGGTTCCCCCGAGGTCCAGGTGGCCATGCTCTCCCGCCGCATCGCGGACCTGACCGAGCACCTCAAGACCCACAAGCACGACCACCACTCGCGTCGTGGCCTGCTGATCCTGGTCGGCCAGCGCCGCCGCCTGCTGCAGTACCTGGCCAAGAAGGACATCGAGCGCTTCCGTACGCTCGTCGACCGCCTGGGCATCCGCCGCGGTGCCGCCGGTGGCGCCCGCTAAGACCGCCGCTCGGGGCGGCTCCCCACACCGGGGAGCCGCCCCTCGCGCGTATGCCGCGGACACCCCGAGCCGCGGCGCCCGGACATAACAACTCGCGCGTACCTCCCCAGGTGGCCGAGGATTGCACCGTAGGGTTGTGGGCATGCCCGGTGATGGCGCACCAGCGCGCCACCCGGGCAGACGAACCCGACCCCCCCCGCGGGCCGAAGGCTTCAAACGGAAGCCGCCCGCATCCGAGAGAGCGTCCAGACGCGGACCGCCCGTCCCGGCCCGGCAGCCGTGAGGCGCCGGTCCTCGGTAGTGGCCCCCGGAAGCCCCGCAGACCGAGCGGAGCACCCCGGAGGCTTCGATCGAAGACCGGCCCGACTGCCGTCCTCCTTGCCAGGAGGGCCAGGGCCAGCCGGCAGGCAGGCAGCGCGGGGACGCTCTCCCGGAGACGTACGAAAGAGGAGATCTTCCAGGTGGAAGAGAACGTGTTCTACGCCGAGGCCGTGATCGACAACGGTTCCTTCGGCACCCGTACCATCCGCTTCGAGACCGGCCGTCTGGCCCGTCAGGCCGCCGGCTCCGCCGTGGCCTACCTGGACGACGACACCATGGTGCTGTCGGCCACCAGCGCGTCCAAGCAGCCGAAGGAGCACTTCGACTTCTTCCCGCTGACCGTGGACGTCGAGGAGCGCATGTACGCCGCGGGCCGCATCCCCGGCTCGTTCTTCCGTCGTGAGGGCCGGCCCTCCGAGGACGCGATCCTCACCTGCCGCCTGATCGACCGCCCGCTGCGCCCGTCCTTCGTCAAGGGCCTGCGCAACGAGGTCCAGGTCGTCTGCACCGTCATGGCGCTCAACCCCGACCACCTGTACGACGTGGTGGCCATCAACGCCGCCTCCGCCTCCACCCAGCTGGCGGGCCTGCCGTTCTCCGGCCCGATCGGCGGCGTCCGCGTCGCGCTGATCAACGGCCAGTGGGTGGCCTTCCCGACCCACAGCGAGCTGGAGTCGGCCGTCTTCGACATGGTCGTCGCCGGTCGCGCCCTGCCGGACGGCGACGTCGCGATCATGATGGTCGAGGCCGAGGCCACCGACAAGACCATCAAGCTGGTCGAGGGCGGCGCCGAGGCGCCGACCGAGGACGTCGTCGCCGCCGGTCTGGACGCCGCCAAGCCGTTCATCAAGGTGCTGTGCGCCGCCCAGTCGCAGCTCGCCGCCCAGGCCGCCAAGCCGACCGGCGTGTTCCCGGTCTTCCTGGACTACCAGGACGACGTCCTCGCCGCGCTGACCGCCGCCGTCAAGGACGAGCTCGCCCAGGCCCTCACCATCCCGGGCAAGCAGGAGCGCAACAACGAGCTGGACCGCGTCAAGGCGCTGGCCGCCGAGAAGCTGCTCCCCGAGTTCGAGGGCCGCGAGAAGGAGATCAGCGCCGCCTACAACGCGCTGACCAAGAAGGTCGTCCGCGAGCGCGTCATCAAGGACAAGGTCCGCATCGACGGCCGCGGTGTCACCGACATCCGCACCCTGGCCGCCGAGGTCGAGGCCATCCCGCGCGTGCACGGCTCGGCCCTGTTCGAGCGTGGCGAGACCCAGATCCTGGGCGTCACCACCCTCAACATGCTGCGCATGGAGCAGCAGCTGGACACGCTCTCCCCGGAGACGCGCCGCCGCTACATGCACAACTACAACTTCCCGCCGTACTCGGTCGGCGAGACCGGCCGCGTGGGTGCGCCCAAGCGCCGCGAGATCGGCCACGGCGCGCTGGCGGAGCGGGCGATCATCCCCGTGCTGCCCTCGCGCGAGGAGTTCCCGTACGCCATCCGCCAGGTCTCCGAGGCGCTGAGCTCCAACGGCTCCACCTCGATGGGCTCGGTCTGCGCCTCCACCATGTCGCTGCTGAACGCCGGTGTGCCGCTGAAGGCCGCCGTCGCCGGTATCGCCATGGGCCTGATCTCCCAGGAGATCGACGGCGAGACCCACTACGTCGCGCTGACCGACATCCTCGGTGCCGAGGACGCGTACGGCGACATGGACTTCAAGGTCGCCGGTACCCGCAACTTCATCACCGCCCTGCAGCTGGACACCAAGCTCAACGGCATCCCGGCGTCGGTGCTGGCCGCCGCGCTGAAGCAGGCCAAGGACGCGCGTCTGCACATCCTCGACGTGATGAACGAGGCCATCGACACGCCGGACGAGATGTCCCCGAACGCCCCGCGGATCATCACCATCAAGATCCCCGTGGACAAGATCGGTGAGGTCATCGGCCCCAAGGGCAAGATGATCAACCAGATCCAGGAGGACACCGGCGCCGAGATCACGATCGAGGACGACGGCACCATCTACATCGGTGCCGCCGACGGACCGGCCGCCGAGGCCGCCCGCACCACGATCAACCAGATCGCCAACCCGACCATGCCGGAGGTCGGCGAGCGCTACCTGGGCACCGTGGTGAAGACCACGACGTTCGGCGCGTTCGTCTCGCTCATGCCGGGCAAGGACGGCCTGCTGCACATCTCGCAGATCCGCAAGCTGGCCGGCGGCAAGCGCGTCGAGAACGTCGAGGACGTCCTCGGTGTCGGCGCCAAGGTGCAGGTCGAGATCGCCGAGATCGACCCGCGCGGCAAGCTCTCCCTCATCCCCGTCGTCGAGGGCGAGGAAGCCGGCGAGACCGCTTCCGAGTGAAGCGCCGCTAGCTGACCCTTGCGGCCCGTACGCCTCCCGGCGTGCGGGCCGCACCCTGTTGCCCCCGCGTTCGTCCATGCGTTCCCACGCGTGTTTCCTCTGGAGGTACCCCCCGTGGCTCAGGCCCCGGCGGCGAAGCAGCGCCCCGGCTCCACCCGGACCCTGCTCAAGGGCGCCGACGGCGCCGGCACGGTGCGCCGCACCGTCCTCCCCGGCGGCCTTCGGGTCGTCACCGAGACCCTGCCGACGGTGCGCTCAGCCACCTTCGGCATCTGGGTCGGCGTCGGCTCGCGGGACGAGACCCCGCAGCTCAACGGCGCCACCCACTACCTGGAGCACCTGCTCTTCAAGGGCACCGCGCGGCGCAGCGCGCTGGACATCTCGGCTGCCCTGGACGCGGTCGGCGGTGAGATGAACGCCTTCACCGCGAAGGAGAACACCTGCTACTACGCCCGGGTCCTGGACACCGACCTGCCGCTGGCCATCGACGTGGTCTGCGACATGGTCACCGGCTCGCTGATCCGCTCCGAGGACGTCGACGCCGAGCGCGGCGTCATCCTCGAGGAGATGGCGATGGCCGAGGACGACCCGGGCGACGTGGTGCACGACCTGTTCGCCAAGGTGATCTTCGGCAGCGGCCCGCTCGGCCGCCCCATCCTGGGCACCCAGGAGACCATCAAGGTGCTCACCCGGGAGCAGATCGCCGGCTTCTACCGCCGCCGCTACCGGCCCGAGAACCTGGTCGTCTCGGCCGCCGGCAACCTCGACCACCACACCGTGGTCAAGCAGGTCGAGCAGGCCTTCGCGGCGGTGCTGGCCCGCTCCGACGCGGCCCCCGCCGAGGCCCGCCGCGGCGTCAAGGCGCTGCGCACGGCCGGCCGGGTCGAGGTGCTCAACCGCTCCACCGAGCAGGCGCACCTGGTGCTGGGCGTGCCCGGGGTGCCGCGGCACGACGAGCGCCGCTGGGCGATGGGCGTGCTCAACGCGGCCCTCGGCGGCGGGATGAGCTCCCGGCTGTTCCAGGAGGTGCGGGAGAAGCGCGGCCTGGCGTACTCGGTGTACTCGTACTCCTCGTCCTACGCGGACAGCGGCCTGTTCGGCATCTACGCCGGCTGCCAGCCCAAGCGGGTCGAGGAGGTGCTGCGGATCTGCCGCGCGGAGCTGGCCAAGGTGGTCGCCGAGGGCATCACCGAGGAGGAGCTGCGGCGCGCGATCGGCCAGATCTCCGGCTCCACCGTGCTGGGCATGGAGGACACCGGCTCGCTGATGAACCGGATCGGCAAGGCCGAGCTGAGCTACGGACACCACCTGTCGGTGGACGAGATGCTGGCGCGGATCGCGGCCGTGACCCTGGACGACGTCCACGCGGTGGCCCGTGATGTGCTGGGCGCGTACCGGCCGTCGCTGGCGCTGATCGGACCGGTCAACGACAAGCGGGCCGCCAAGCTCGCCGATCTGCTGGTGTGAGAGGACATTTCGCTATGACGCTGCGTGTCGCCGTGATCGGTGCCAACGGTCGGATCGGCTCCGAGGCGGTCAAGGCCGTCGAGGCCGCGCCGGACCTCGAACTGGTGGCCACCCTGGGCCGCGGGTCCGAGCCGGCGGAGCTGACCGAGGCCGGCGTCCAGGTCGCCGTCGAACTCACCCACCCGGACTCGGTGATGGGCAACCTCGACTACTGCCTGCACCACGGCATCCACGTGGTCACCGGGACCACCGGCTGGACGGACGAGCGGCTGGCCACCGTCCGCGGCTGGCTCGACCAGGCCCCCGAGCTGGGCCTGCTGATCGCGCCGAACTTCTCCATCGGCGCGGTGCTCGGCATGAAGTTCGCCCAGACCGCGGCGAAGTACTTCGAGTCGGTCGAGGTGGTCGAGCTGCACCACGACCGCAAGGCCGACGCCCCCAGCGGCACCGCCACCCGCACCGCGCAGCTGATCGCGGCCGCCCGCGCCGAGGCCGGCCGCCCGCAGCAGCAGGACCCGACCACCCACAGCCTGCCCGGTGCCCGCGGCGCCGACGTGGAGGGGGTGCCGGTGCACGCCGTCCGGCTGCGCGGGCTGCTCGCGCACCAGCAGGTGATGTTCGGCGACACCGGCGAGACGCTCACCATCCGGCACGACTCGCTGCACCACAGCAGCTTCATGCCGGGCATCCTGCTCGGTGTGCGCAAGGTCGTGGAGACGCCCGGGCTCACCCTGGGCCTCGAACACTTCCTGGACCTGTGAGCCCGGCATGACGTCCCGTACCGGATTCTTCGTCCTGTCCGGCGTGCTGCTGCTGGTCGCCCTCCTCTGCGTCGGGGAGGGCGTCCAGCTGGTCGCCACCGGCAAACCGCTCGGCATCGGCATCGGCCTGTGCGCCTTCGTCATCCCGGTGATCGGCGTCTGGTTCCTGCGCCAGACCGTCCGGTTCGGCCGGGCCAGCGAGCAGCTCGCCCGGGAGCTGGAGGCCGAGGGCGGCCTGCCGGTGGACGAGCTCCAGCGCACCACCGGCGGGCGGATCGACCGTGCCTCGGCCGACGCGGTGTTCGCCCGCCGCCAGGCCGAGGCGGAGGCCGCGCCGGCCGACTGGCGGGTCTGGTTCCGCCTCGCGGTGGCGTACGCCGACGCCGGCGACACCCCGCGCGCCCGCAAGACCATGCAGCACGCCATCAAGCTGCACAGCACCGAACCCGCAAGGAGCAACGCGTGAGCGACCAACCGACGGCCCCCAGCTTCCGCAGCGACGTCACGGTCGAGCTGGTCCGCAGCGCGGCCGCCGACTCGGACGTCATCTGGGCGGCCCGCGTCTCGACCGCGGGGGAGCAGTCCCTGGAGGCGGTCCAGCAGGACCCGGAGAAGTCCAAGGGCCTGATCAACTTCCTGATGCGGGACCGGCACGGCACCCCCTTCGAGCACAACTCGATGACCTTCTTCATCAGCGCGCCGATCTTCGTGTTCCGGGAGTTCCACCGGCACCGCAGCGGCTGGTCCTACAACGAGGAGTCCGGCCGCTACCGCGAGCTGCAGCCGGTCTTCTACGTCCCGGCGGAGGAGCGCAAGCTCGTCCAGCAGGGCCGCCCGGGCCGCTACGAGTTCGTCGACGGCACCCCCGAGCAGCACAGGACCACCACCGAGGCGATGGAGGCCGCGTACCGCGAGGCCTACGCGCGCTACCAGGAGATGCTGGCGGCCGGCGTGGCCCGCGAGGTGGCCCGCGCGGTGCTGCCGGTCGGCCTGTTCTCCTCGATGTACGCGACCTGCAACTCCCGCTCGCTGATGCACTTCCTGTCGCTGCGGACGAAGAAGGAGAACGCCGCCGTGCCGTCCTTCCCGCAGCGCGAGATCGAGATGGTCGCCGAGCAGATGGAGCAGGAGTGGGCGCGGCTCATGCCGCTCACCCATGCGGCCTTCGAGAAGCACGGCCGGGTCGCTCCCTGACCTGGGACGATAGGCATATGGGCGGAGTGTCACGCATGTCTGGATTGCGGCTTTTCTAGCCGCTCCCTACATTCATGAACACGGATTCCGGTGCTGCCCGAACCCCCGAGCGGGCAGCACCGGAATCCCATGTCACCGCCTGTTTCCGCCGCTTCGCGTGGTATGCCCCTGTCCGAACACTGGACCGGTGTGGGTACCGCCCCACCGCCTACGAGTAGCTTTGGACGCATGGCTCCGACCTCCACCCCCCAGACGCCGTTCGGCCGGGTCCTGACCGCGATGGTCACCCCGTTCACCGCCGACGGCGGACTCGACCTCGACGGCGCCCAGCGCCTCGCCACGCACCTCGTGGACTCCGGCAACGACGGCCTCGTCGTCAACGGCACCACCGGTGAGTCCCCGACCACCAGCGACGCCGAGAAGGCCCAGCTCGTCCGCGCCGTGGTGGAGGCGGTCGGGGATCGCGCCCACGTGGTGGCCGGCGTCGGCACCAACGACACCCACCACAGTGCCGAGCTGGCGCGACAGGCGGAGGCCGCCGGAGCCCACGGCCTGCTGGTCGTCACGCCGTACTACAGCAAGCCCCCGCAGGAGGGCCTGTACCAGCACACCGTGCACATCGCGGACACCACCGGGCTGCCGGTCATGCTCTACGACATCCCGGGCCGCAGTGGCGTCGCGCTGAGCCACGAGACGCTGGTCCGCCTCGGCGAGCACCCGCGGATCGTCGCCAACAAGGACGCCAAGGGCGACCTCGGCGCGGCCGCCTGGGCCATCGCCCGCTCCGACCTCGCCTGGTACTCCGGCGACGACATCCTCAACCTGCCGCTGCTGTCGGTCGGAGCCGCCGGAGTGGTCAGCGTCGTCGGACACGTCGTGGCCGGCGAACTGCGTGCGATGATCGAGGCGTACCTGGCCGGCGATGTGGCCAAGGCCACGGCGATCCACCAGGGCCTGCTCCCGGTGTTCAGCGGTATGTTCCGCACGCAGGGCGTCATCCTCGCCAAGGCCGCGCTGGAGCTCCAGGGACTGCCGGCCGGCCCGCTGAGGCTGCCGCTGGTCGGCGCGACTCCCGAGGAGATCGCACGATTGACGAAGGATCTCGCCGCCGGCGGGGTACACCTGTAACAGACGAAGACGTGCGCGCCCCGGCTCGCCGGACCCTCACGGGCCCGCCGCTGGACCGGACCGACGGCGCGAGAGCACCGACCCAGTAGGAAAAACGACACTGAGTACGCACGCCATATGTCTTCAGGGGGAGGACCCCGGGCATATGGCGTGCGTCGTGAGGAGAGTCTTTTGAGTCACCCGCACCCCGAACTCGGCGCACCCCCGGCCCTGAAGGAGGGCGCCCTCCGCATCACCCCGCTCGGCGGTCTCGGCGAGATCGGCCGCAACATGACGGTCTTCGAATACGGGGGCCGCATCCTGATCGTCGACTGCGGCGTCCTCTTCCCCGAGGACGAGCAGCCCGGCGTGGACCTGATCCTCCCGGACTTCACCTACATCCGGGACCGCCTCGACAAGATCGACGGCATCGTCCTCACCCACGGCCACGAGGACCACATCGGCGCCGTCCCGTTCCTCCTGCGGGAGAACCCGGACATCCCGCTGATCGGCTCCAAGCTGACCCTCGCCCTGATCGAGGCCAAGCTCGCCGAGCACCGCATCCGGCCGTACGTGCTGGAGGTCAAGGAGGGCGAGCGCGAGCGCATCGGCCCCTTCGACTGCGAGTTCATCGCGGTCAACCACTCCATCCCGGACGCCCTGGCGGTCGCCGTCCGCACCCCCGCGGGCATGGTCGTGGCCACCGGCGACTTCAAGATGGACCAGCTGCCGCTCGACGGCCGCCTGACCGACCTGCCGACCTTCGCCAAGCTGGCCGAAGAGGGCATGGACCTGCTGCTGGTGGACTCCACCAACGCCGAGGTCCCCGGCTTCATCCCGCACGAGCGGGACATCTCGGCCGCACTGCGGAACGTCTTCGCGAACGCCGACAAGCGCATCATCGTCGCCTCCTTCGCCAGCCACGTGCACCGCATCCAGCAGGTGCTGGACGCCGCGCACGAGTACAAGCGCAAGGTCGCCTTCGTCGGCCGCTCGATGGTCCGCAACATGGGCATCGCCCGCGACCTCGGCTACCTGAAGGTCCCCGGCAACATGGTCGTCGACGTCAAGCAGCTCGACGACCTGCCGGACAAGGAGGTCGTGCTGATCTGCACCGGCTCCCAGGGCGAGCCGATGGCGGCGCTGTCCCGGATGGCCAACCGCGACCACCAGATCCGCATCGTCGAGGGCGACACCGTCGTCCTGGCCTCGTCGCTCATCCCGGGCAACGAGAACGCCGTCTACCGGGTGATCAACGGCCTGACCCGCTGGGGCGCCAAGGTCGTGCACAAGGGCAACGCCAAGGTGCACGTCTCCGGCCACGCCTCGGCCGGCGAGCTGCTGTACTTCTTCAACATCTGCAAGCCGCGCAACCTGATGCCGGTCCACGGCGAGTGGCGCCACCTGCGGGCCGCCGCCGACCTGGGCATCGCCACCGGCATTCCGCGCAACCGCGTGGTCATCGCCGAGGACGGCGTCTGCGTCGACCTGGAGAAGGGCGTCGCCCGGATCGTCGGCAAGGTGCAGGCCGGGTACGTCTACGTGGACGGCGCCTCGGTCGGCGACATCACCGAGGCCTCGCTCAAGGACCGCAGGATCCTCGGCGAGGAGGGCTTCATCTCGGTCTTCGTCGCGGTCGACTCGACCAACGGCAAGATCGTGGGCGGCCCGACCTTCCAGGCCCGCGGCTCCGGCATCGACGACAACGCGTTCGTGCCGGTCGCCGCCAAGCTCCAGGAGGCCCTGGACCGCTCGGCGAGCGACGGCGTGCTGGAGCCCCGCCAGGTCCAGCAGCTGGTCCGCCGGACCGTCGGCAAGTGGGTGGCGGACAACTACCGCCGCCGGCCGATGATCCTGCCGGTCGTCGTCGAGGTCTGAGCCTCCGGCGGCTGGTTTGACGTGGGGCAGCCCGGTGCGTAGTGTTCTCCGGGTTGCCCCACGGGACGGCCCCGCAGGATGTTTCTCGAATGCGAATTCGAGAATGACCGCGGAAAACGGCCCGAGAAACTCTGATAGAGTTCGGGAGCGCCGAAAGGCGAAAGTCGCTCAGGTAAATGAAACTCCGGAAAACGGAGCGGAAAACATCTGATAAGCTTGAAACACGAAAGAACGAAGCGCCCGGAGGGCCCGCTGGAAGGCGGTCCGAAG
>NZ_JBEOUK010000077.1:0-18067 GCF_040304045.1 Kitasatospora sp. NPDC094016 | reverse complement strand
GTTCCCAGCTTACCAGATGTTTTCCGCTCCGTTTCCGGCGCTTCGTTCATCCAACTCGCTGGTGTCTTCTGCGGCTTGACGCCCCGTCCGACGTTCCAAACTCTAGCCGATCCCCACTCCGAAAAGCGAATCGGCCGCAATCCAATAAAACGAACACACCGATATACACACCGAGCCTCGCCCGCATATGGCGAGCCGACCCGGCCCGAACCGGGACGTGGTGTTTCGAAAGGATTGGCCGCCCCGGGACCGTCCGCGCCGATGCGTGTCCGGTGCTCCCTGCCGAGCGACTGGCTGACAGTACCCCTACTCGGCGCCCGAAACAAATGCCCAGCCCGGGACGCGCCCGCCAAGGCGAGCACGGACAGACCGTGCTCGACCTCGGCCGGCGCAACCCCTGCGAACGCGACGCGCGGGGTCAGCCGACGGCGCCGAGGATCGGCGCCCAGGCGGCACCGGTGAGTGCGGCCACCGCCTGCTGCTCGGTAAGCGGAGGAGCGGGACGGGTCGGCTTCGGCGTCTCGGCGCCGGTGCCGCCGCCGGTGCTGTTCCACTGCACCATGCGCAGCTGCGCGCCGGTCGACTTCAGGGTCACCGTCACCGTCCAGCGGCGGGCGGTGTCGGGACGGACCGGGTGCGCGTCCGCGTTCTGCTGGAACATCACCAGGGCCCCGCCGGGAACCTCGGCGCTGCTCGGCAGCTCGGTCATCTTGCAGGTGTCGCCGTCCTTCTTGGGCTGCCACTCGCAGCTCAGCCCGTCGCCGTCCTTGAGCGGCAGCGGGAGCCGCAGGGCGGAGACGCCGACGAAGGCGGCGCCGTGACCGTCGTCGAGGACCAGTTCGCTGTTGGCGACGCGCCCGGCGGACGGATCCGAGGGGTTGTTGCTCTGCCCGCTCTCCGCGCTGAACCGGCCCCCGGGGAACGTCGCCTCCAGGGCCTGGATCATCTGGGTGTCGGTGACCGCGGAACGGGGCATCGCCATCGCCGACACCCTGATGTCGGATCCTCCGGAGTGCATCCCGGCGAACACCTCGGGGATCACCAGGCCGACGGCCGCGATCGCGGTGCAGGCACCGACCCCGGCGATGACGCCGGCCGTGCGCCGACGCCGGCGGATCCGCCCGCGCTGGACGGCTCCGCGCATGAGCGTGGTGAGGTCTGGTTCGAGGGAGTCGGTCGTGCGGTCCAGGGCGTGTGCGAGGTCTGCTTCGAACGGCATGCTGGCGTCACCTGTTTCTGTCGCTGATGGGGGCTTCGTGGCGGTTTCGACCTGCGCGCAACGGTGCTCAGTGCGGAACCAGGTCGGACAGGCTGTCGCCGAGCAGGGCACGCACCCTGCCGAGCGCCCGGGTGCCCTGGGAGCGGACCGCGCTGCTGCTCAGCTTGAGCATCCGGGCGGTCTCCTCGATGCTGCGGTCCTCCCAGTAGCGCAGCAGCAGCACCGCCCGGTCGCGGGGCGGCAGTTGGCCGAGCGCGTCCAGCAGGGTGAGCCGCAGCGCGGTGTCCGGGCCGGCCGCCGCGCTGTCGGGCATGGTCCCGGTGGGACGCTCGCCGCTGCTCCGTCGACGCCGCAGGCTGAGGAAGGTGCGGACCAGGACCGTCTGGGCGTAGGCGGCCGGGTTGTCCGCCTTGGCCACCCGCTTCCAGTGCACGTACACCCGGCTGAGGGTCTCCTGGACCAGGTCCTCGGCAAGATGTGCGTCGCCGGCCGCGAGGACGTACGCGGAGCGGTACAGCGCCTTCGCCCTCGCCGCCACGAACGCCAGGTACTCATCCTCCTGTGCTGATTTCACTCGGTTCCCGCCTGTTCCCTTGTCCTGTGATCCCCGTGCATACCCCTCATGACTACGTACGGCGTCAGCATGTCGCGCGGGCGAGGCACCTTCTTTTTCTTTTCACCGCTGCTTCGTCGGCTGCCCCCTGCGGACACCCGCGTCTGCCCGCGGCCGACCCCGTGAGAAGCAGCCCCGGCCAGCGGTGATGCGGTCGGTATCATGCGCCCGGGGGTTCGTTTGCAGGCAGAGGGGAACGGTCGGTGGGTGGGTTGCGGTTCACGGTGCTGGGACCGATACGGGGGTGGCGGGACGGCGGCGAGCTCGCACTCGGGTCGCCGCAGCAGCGGAACCTGCTGCTCTCGCTGCTGCTGAGGGCCAACCACCCCGTGTCGACCGGTCAGCTCGTCGACGACCTGTGGGGCGAGGAGCCGCCCGCCAAGCCCATGGCCGTGATCCGGACGTACGTCCACCGCCTGCGCCGCGTCCTCGGGCCCGCCCCGCTGACCTCGCTCAGCGGGGGCTACCTGCTCACCGTGGATCCCGGGGAACTGGACACCCACCGCTGCGAGGAGCTCGTCGGCACGGCGAAGGAGCTCAGCGGCGCCGGGGAGCACGCTCGCGCCGCCGCCGCGCTGCGCCTGGCGCTGGCCCTCTGGCAGGGCGAGCCGATGTCCGGACTCTCCGGCCCCTATGCCGAGCGGCAGCGCGGCGAGTGGACCGAACGCCGGGTGACCGTCCTGGAGTCGTGTCTGGAAGCCGAGATCGAGGCCGGACCGTCCGGCGAGGCCGTCGCCGAACTGACCGCGGTCGCGGCCGAACACCCGCTCAGGGAACGGTTCTCCGAGCTGCTGATGCTCGCCCTCTACCGGGCCGGACGGCAGGCCGAGGCCCTGAGCGTCTACCGCGAGACGGACCGGCGGTTGCGGGCACAGCTCGGCGTCGCCGCCGGGCCCGGTCTGCGCGAGTTGCAGCGCCGGATCCTGGTGGCCGACGCCGCCCTCGTGGCGCCCGCGCCGCCCCGGCCCGACAGCACCACCACGGCCCGCCCGCCGTACCACGCGCCGATCCGGCCGACCCAGGTACCGGCCGACCTCGCCGACTTCACCGGCCGCGAGGCGCAGACGGAAGCGGTGCGGGCCGTCCTGCTCGCGCCCCGCACCGTGCCCGTGGCGACGGTGTCGGGCCTGGGCGGCATGGGCAAGACGGCCCTGGCCGTCCATGTCGCGCACGGGCTGGCCGCCGACTTCCCCGACGGCCAGCTCTACGTCGACCTGCACGGGGCCGACGGCCGCCCGACTCCGCCCGAGGAGGTGCTGGGCGCCTTCCTCCGCGCCCTCGGCGTGCCGGCGGAGGCGCTGCCCGCCGGGCTCCCCGAACGCTCCGCCCAGTTCCGCTCGCTGCTCTCCGGCCGACGCGTGCTGACGGTCCTCGACAACGCCCGGGACGCCGAGCAGATCAGGCCGCTGCTGCCCGGCCGGCCCGGCTGCGCCGTGCTCGTCACCAGCCGGGCCCGGCTCGGTTCGCTTCCCAACGCGCACGTCGTCGAGCTGCCGGCCTTCGCCCCGGAGGAGGCCCTCGACCTGCTCGGCCAGGTGGTCGGCGGGCAGCGGCTACGGGCCGAGGCGGACACGGCCAGGGAGCTCGTGCGGCTCTGCGGCCACCTCCCGTTGGCCGTGCGCATCCTCGCCGCCCGCCTCTCCTGCCGACCGGGCTGGACCATGGCCCGGCTGCTCGACAAGCTGTCCGAGAACCGCCGCCGGCTGGACGTGCTGCGCACGGAGGACCTCGCCGTCGAGTCGGCGTTCCGCTTCGGCTACGACCAGCTGACGCCCGACCAGGCGCGGGCCTTCTGCCTGCTGGCCGTGCCGGACGTGCCCGACCTGTCGCCGGGCGCGGTCGCGGCGGTGCTCGACCTGCCCGAGCACGAGGCCGAGGAGCTGGCCGAGTCGCTGGTCGACTGCTCGATGCTGGAGACCGCGCCGCCGGACCGCTACCGCTACCACGACCTGCTGCGCGCCTTCGCCCAGCGGCTTATCCCAGAGACAGCGGCCGACGTCGAGGCCGGCGCGGGCTCGGCCCCGGAGGCGGACCACCCGGCCGCCGTCCTCACCCGCCTGGTGATCCGCCAGCACGCCGAGACCGTCGCGGCCCTCGGCCCGACCGCCACCCGCGCGGCCCTGACCGGCGCCGGTGCACCGTACGCCCCCGACTGCCGCGCGGTGGCCCGCGGCCGCGGCGAGTACCAGGGCATCGGCGCCCTGGTCGGCCAGTACGCCGGGCTCCCCCAGCCGCCCCGGCTCGATCTGGTGGCCGAACTGCTGCTCGGGGGAAGCCTGTTGTGCGAGACCGGCCAGGCCGCCCGGCCGCTGGGGCACGCGGCCAAGGTCCTGCTCCAGGCCGCCGTCCGGCAGGGCGACCGAACGGCCGAGGTCAGGGCCCGGCTGGTGCTCGGCCGGCTGCTGACCGAGGTCGGCTCCGAACCCGCGGCCCTCGGCGAGCTGATCAGGTCCCGCGACCTGTGCATCGCCCACGGCCTGCCGGGGCCGCTGCTCGCCCTGGCCCACGCCTCCCTGGCCGCCCTGTTCGTCCAGGTCGGTCGGCCGGGCGACGCGGTCGACGGCTTCGCGGCGGCGATCGCGGTCTGGGAGCGGCTCGGCGACCGGCGCTCGGTGGCGGGCGAACTGCTGAACCTGGCCGGTGCGTTCACCGAGCTCGGCCGGCCCGAGGCGGCGGTCCGCGTCGTCGACCAGTCCCTGCTGATCTGCCACCAGCTCGCCGACCACGAGCTCCAGGCGCTCGCCCTCGACTCGTTGGGGACGATCGCCCACGATCGCGGCGAGTTCGAGCAGGCCCTGCGCCACCACCGCGGCGCCCTCGCCCTGCTGCGGCCGGACGACCGGCGCCGGACGGGCCGCACGCTCCTGCGGCTCACCGAGTCGCTGCGAGCCGTCGGCCGCGGCGACGAGGCGGTGGAGGCGGCCGACCGGGCGGTCGAGGTGCTGACGCTCGACGGCGACCGCCGGGGGCGGGGGCTGGCCCTGGCGGCACTCGGTGACGCGCTCGCCGACCGCGGCGCCGCAGCGGACGCGGCCCGGGCGTGCCGGTCGGAGGCCTACGGCATCCTGGCCTCCATCGGCTCCCCCGAAGCCGACCGGCTGCGCGCCCTGATCGGCCTCGGCGGGGCCGCCGACCGGCCCCGCCGGCAGTGGCCGTCCTGGCTGCCGGCCTGATCCTCCCCTCGCCCCGGGGGTGTTCGGCTACCGGTCCGACGGCTCAGGACAGCGCCCACACCTGGTTCTCCGCGTTCGAGCAGGCCGCCACCCTGACGTAGTAACCGGCTCCGTCGGACGTCAGGCAGCCCTTGGTGGCGCCGTTGACGATCCGGTAGCCGCCCGGAACCGGCGTGAAGGACCAGAGCTGGTTGTCGGTGTACGGCGGGCTCGTCCAGATCTGCACGCGCCCGTCGCCCGTGTCCAGATCCAGCACCTTGGTGTAGTTGCTGGAGGCGTTGCGCAGGAAGTACTTCCCCTCGAAGACCTTTTCCAGCCGCCACACCTGGGCCGACGTGCTGTTGACGGCGAAGGTGCCGACCCGGTTGCCGTTCTGGTCCCCGGAGTAGGAGTTGTCCAGCGCGCCGCCGACGCTGGTGATCTGTGCCTGGGAGGGCAGCTGCGGCTGCGGTTTCGGCTCCGGCGTGGGCGGCGTGGGCGGCGCCGACGTCGCGGACGGCGTGGGCGTGGGCGTGGGCGGTTCGTGGGAGGCGGGCGGGGACGGGACGGCGGAGGTCGGCGCGGGCGGGGCGGGGTTCTGGCCGGCAGTGGGCGCCGTGGAGGCCGGAGCCGGCAGACCGGGCCGGGACGGGGAGGCGGAGGTCGGCGCGGACGGGGCGGGGTTCTGGCCGGCGGTGGGCGCGCCGGAGGCCGGAGCCGGCACACCGGGCGGGACGGGCCCGGCGGAGGTCCGCCCGGCGACCGGCTCGGGCTCGGCGCCGGGCGTGGGGCTCCCGCCCGCCTCCGGGCCGGCCGACGGCACTGGCGCCGTCGGCTCGGCGGGCTGCTGTCCGGCGGGTTGGCGGTCGGCTGCCACCGCAGCGGAAACGGCCGGGCCCGAGAGTCCGGCCACCGGGCCCGCGACGGCGGCGGCGTCCGGAGCGTCGTCCTCGTCGGACCGGATCACCGTCGCTCCGGAGGCCCCGACCACGCAGAGCAGCGAAAGCGCCGTCACCCCGATCAGCCCGCGCAGGCGGAACCTGGCCCACGGTGCGCGTCCGGCGACCGGCCGGGGCCCGACCGGAGTCGGCGGCGCCGTCTCCTCGGCCGGTGCGAGGGCGTCGCGTACCGCCGCGGCCATCGTCGCCGCGTCGGGCCAGCGCTCGCCGGGATCCTTGGCCATCGCCCGCTCGACCAGCGCCCACACCGGCGCGGGCACGTCCTCCGGAAGCGGCGGCACGGGCTCCGTCAGGTGCTTGAGGATCAGTTCGAGGGCGGTCTCCCCGTCGAAGGGGAGCTTGCCGGCGAGGCATTCGTAGAGGACGACGCCGAGTGCGTAGAGGTCCGCCGAGGCGGTGACCGTCCCGGTGGAGGCCTGTTCCGGCGCCTGGTAGGCGGCGGTGCCGAGCACCATGCCCGGTACGGTCAGCCGGGCGTCGCAGCCGGGCCGGGCGATGCCGAAGTCCGCGATCACCGTCCGGTCGCCGCGGACCATCAGGTTGGCCGGTTTGATGTCCCGGTGGACCACCTCGGACTCGTGCGCGGCCTCCAACGCCTCCAGCACCTGGAGTGCCATCCGGAGGGTCTCCTCCACCGGCAGCGCGCCGCGGCGTTCCAGCACGGCGCTCAGCGGTTGCCCGTCGATCAGCTCCATGACCAGGTAGCCGACCGAGGGCCGCCCGTCCACGGCGCTGTGCCCGTAGTCGTACACCCCGACGATGCCCGGGTGGCGCAGCTGTGCCATGACGCGGGCCTCGGCGTGGAAGCGTTCGGCGAAGCCGGATTCGTCCAGCAGGGCCGGCTTCACCACCTTGATCGCGACCCGGCGGCCCAGGACCTCGTCCTCGGCGAGCCACACGTCGCCCATCGACCCGCCGCCCAGCAGGTCCACCAGCCGGTAGCGGTCGGCGAGCACGGTGCCGCGCATGATACTCCCTGAATCAAGCCCGAGGACCGGAGCGAATCCGGAGACCGGCCCGGTTCCATGGGCGCACCTTGGTCCGGGGCGCCCTCCGAGGATCATGACACCGGCAAAACAATTACTGGCTTTCCATCATATGAATCACGTTCGACTCAAGCCATCCCCGCCCCACGCCCCATCCCGTGCCCCCGCGCCCCGTGCCCACGCGCCCCCGTGCCTCGACGGCCGCGTCGCCGCAGCCGGCCGGGCGGGGTGTCAGCCGCCCTCCCCAGCCGTGACCGGTCACCGGTCCACTCGAAGGAACGCCGTCGTCGAGCCTCGCGGAACCGGCCTGCGAGGGGCTGCTCGTCCTCGCTCCCGGACAGCCTCGGAGCAGGCCGTCAAGGGCTCCCGAAGCGCCGGACCGACTTCTCGCGCTTCTCGCGCCAAAGGTTCGCAGCAAAATTACCTGTCACTGGAATGCAGGTCGCCGGGACTTTTCGCATCGCGCCCCAGGACCGGCCGACCTAGCGTGGTTCGCGGTGCTCCTCCTCGGCACTCCTCGCCGCAGGCAAGCCATGGGACCGAGCCGCGGATCCGCCCGGGCAAGGCTTCGGCGGCACACGAACAGATGAATTCGGAAAGGCTCAGCCATGGGCTTCAACCACGTCGGCTCGGTGATCGCGGTACCCGACAAGCCGAACCGGTTCCGGGTGTTCTCCGACACCGACCACCGGCGCGTGGAAATCAGCGAGTGGGAGCGCCTCACCAAGGGCTGACAGTCGCCTCGGGTGCCCGGACCGCACCGGACCGCACCGCACCGGACCGGACCGGACCGGACCCACCGCACCCCAGCACTGGACGCCCGACCGGGCCGACCCCGGCCGGGCGTCGCACGTACCCGTACGTGCCCCGGGCCGTCGAACCGTTCGTCGGCCCCGTCTCCCCCGCTCATGTACACCTGCTCCGATCGGAGACCCGCCCATGGGTCGGTTCGTCACAGACGTCGATGTCCTGGTCGCCTACGACGACCCGGTACGACATCCGCCGTTCCACACGCCCACCGGGTGGGAGTGGATCGACGTCGATCTGAACACGGGCGCACGCGGCGCCTACCTGTACCTCGTCTTCGAACGGTCCGCCGACGACCGGCCCGTCACCGGCATCCGCGTCCTGACGGACGACGAGAAGCCGCCCGCCGGCTACCAGAAGCTGCCGGTCGACCTCAACAGGGGAACACCCGTCCACGACAAGGCCCTGTTCCTGGCCGTCACCCGTCAGGAAGGCGCAGCCCGGCCCATCGTCGACCTCACCGTCGCGCACTGGAAGGACGGGTCGCAGGAGATCCCTCCCGAAACGGGCTACACCCGCGTCGAAACGAACCTCAACGAGGGCGCGACGGGCGACTTCGTCTACCTCGACTACCTCCGGGCCACCGAGAACGCACCCTCCGGTTCGCCCGCCACGCCGGACCAGGAGAACGCGTGAACACTCCCCACTCCCCGCAGAGCGCTCCGTCGCTGCCGGACTCGCTGCTGAAGGCCCTCAAGCGCAAACCCCGCCCCGGCGGCCTGAAGGCCATCCGACACGTGGTCTTCCTGATGCAGGAGAACCGCTCCTTCGACCACTACTTCGGCAGCGACTTCCGAGGAGTGCGCGGGTACGACGACCGCAACCTCGTCACGTTCCCCGGGACCGGCGGCCGCACCGTCCTCGACCAGCCCGACCCGGACGACTCCTCCAGGCCCCACAGGCCCTACCGGTTCGGCCCGGGCGACGTGACGACCGAGCCTGCGGCCCACAACTGGCCCACCGGCCACGAGGCGTGGAACAACGGCCGCTACGACCAGTGGATCGATGCCGAGAAGACCCCCGCCATGGGCTACTTCGACCAGCCGGAGGTCGTCGGGACCTACCGGGCGCTGGCCGAGCAGTTCACCATCTGCGACGCCTACCACTGCTCGGTGATGGGCGAGACCACCTCGAACCGCAACTACCTCTTCAGCGGATTCGGCGGCTGGGAGCCCGACGGGTCGCGGGTCACCGGGTCGGTCGCGCACGACCGCGAGAACCCCGACGCGGCCTACGCGGGAGACCGGACGCTGGGGTACAACTGGTCCAGCTACCCCGAGATCCTGGAGGTCAACAACGACCCCTTCGGGTCCGACAGGATCAGCTGGCGCGTCTACCAGGGCTGGGACAACTACTACGACAACAACCTGGAGTTCCACGCCGAGTTCAAGCGGGTCTTCCAGACCGTGCTGAAGATCGCCGAGCTCGACTACCTGAGCCTGTACGACTTCTACCGGGATCCGAAGCGCGTACGCCCGGAGGACGTGGAGGCGCTCGCCAAGGCGGTCGCCTACCTGCCGCCGGCCGAGCGGAGCCTCTACGACCGAGGGCTCTTCCGCTGCCCGCCCCCGCCGGACTCGAAGCAGAACCCGAAGAACCACCGCGACTTCGTCTACGCGTTCGCCCAGGACGTGGCGGCGAAGAGGGTCCCCCGGGTCTCGTACCTGGTGCCCTCGGACGCGGACTCGGAGCACCCGGGCCAGGGCGGTTCGGCCCCCATGACCGGTGAGGAGGTCGTCTGCCAGGTCCTGGACGTCATCGCCTCCGACGAGGACATGTGGGACTCCACCGTGCTGTTCATCAGCTACGACGAGAACGACGGCTTCTTCGACCACGTGCCGCCGCCGGTGCCCCCGCAGGGCGTCGACGACGAGTACGTCGGCAAGGAGCCCATCGGCCTGGGCATGCGCGTACCGATGATCGTCGTCTCCCCGTGGACCGTGGGCGGCTACGTCAACTCCCAGGTCTTCGACCACACCTCACAAGTCCGCTTCCTGGAGGAGTGGTTGGGCGTACGGCAGCCCGCCATCAGCCGCTGGCGACGCACCGTGGCCGGCAACCTCACCTCGGTCTTCGACTTCGACCGCACCGGCGACCCGCCACCGCAACCCACCGACCCCACCCGGCGTCTGGCCCGCCCGCTGCCGTACCAGCCGGACTCCCACGGCGCCCTGGACCAGGGGCAGGGCGCGTTCGTCCTGCAACCGGTCAACACCGGCGCCGCCTCCGTGCACCTGACCCTGTACGACAACGTCGGCACGTCCGGCACCTACGGCGCTCCTCGGCACTTCGACGTGCTCGGCACCACCGCGCCCGCCACCAACGTGCCGCTGGTCGACGGACGTTACGACTTCTACCTCACCGGCCCCAACGGATTCCGCCGCGAGTTCGCCGGAAAGGCCGCCGGAGCCGCCGCCGAAACCTCCGTCGCCAGCGCCGTCGCCGCCGCCCCGAAGCGCACCCTCACCCTGACGATCACGTCACCCAGTGCCACGCCCCAGACCGTCACCGTGGCGCCCCGGCACTACAGCACCGCGAAAGCGCTGACCGGCGCCGTCGTCACGGGCAAACCCCTCACCCTCGTCTGGGACACCGAGGCCGCCGACGGCTGGTACGACCTGGACCTCGCGATCACCGAGGACGCGTCCTTCCGCCGCCGCCTCATGGGCCACGTCGAGAACGGCCGGCCGAGCATCAGCGGCTGAACGCCGAGGAGGCCGGCGCCTGGGCGCGGCGCCGGCCTCCTCGGGTGCGGGGTGTGCTACCGGCGGCCGCGGGCCGGTGCGGGGTTGAGCTTGGCACTGAGCACCGACAGGAAGGTCGGGAGCCTGTCCACCGCGGTCTTGGGGACGGGGGTGACCTGGACGGTGTCCCGGACCACGTCCTGCACGACGAGCTTGTAGGTGCCGCCCTCCTCGACGAGTTCGGCGGCGTAGAGCAGGGTTTCTTCCACCAGGGGTCCCTCCGGTCGTCTGTCGTACGGCGGGTCAGGAGCCGTTGAGCCAGGCGTTCCACGCCTTGGTCGCCTGCTCCTCGTCCGCTCCCTGGGCGAACAGGTGGTGGCCCAGCCAGATCGGCCAGTTCCAGGAGCTGCCGTTGTAGAACCGGTACAGCGTGTCCGGCCCGCGCAGGCCGATGAAGTCGGGGCTCAGGTAGTCCACGACCACCTCCTCCCGGCCGCCGTCCGCGCCCGGGAGGTCGAGTGACAGCCGGTCGCCGACGGCCGTGTCGTCGGCGAGGCCGAGGCGCCGGCGCAGCGTGGCGAAGTCGGCGGGTTCGGCGGTCGGTCCGGGCCGGGTGGCCTTGACGTAGACGGCGGTGCGGTCGGCGAAGTGCGCCAGGTACTGGGCGAGGCTGTGCTGGTAGAGGTCGACGTGCTTCTCGGCCGCGTCCGCCCTGGTGTCCCAGCCGTCGTCGACGACGCCCTCGTGCACCCAGTGGATCCCCATCCGCAGGTGGCTCGACGTGCCGTCGGCCGGCTCGATGTGGTAGCTGAGGGTGTTCGAGAAGCCGCCCTCCCTGGTCGCCCGGACGGCGAAGTGGTGCGGCGGTTCCCAGGCCACGACGGTGCCGCCGCCGCGGGAGACCGTCCCGCCGACGTGCGGCTCGACCTCCATGGGGTACAGCCAGCTGAGGTTGCCGGCGCCGGTGGCGATCGCCTGCCAGACCTTGTCGGGTACGGCGGGCAGGTCCTGTTCCCGGCGCACCTGGAACTCTCGGGCCACGATCGGTTCTCCTTCACAGTCGATGGGCTTGTCGTTCGATGGGGTTGTCGTTCGATGGGGTTGTCACTCGACGGGCTTGTCGTTCAGTAGGTCAGCGGCAGTGCGCACAGCCGCCGTTGCAACGGGTTGGGCCGCCAGTCGAGGGCCGTCTCGTCGGCGAGTGCGAGGCCGGGGAGCCTGCGGACCAGGGTGCCGATCGCCAGTTCGGTCTGGAGCTTGGCGAGCGGTCCGCCGAGGCAGAAGTGCGGGCCCGTGCCGAAGGTCAGGTGCCGGTTGCGGGCGCGCGTCAGGTCGAGCCGGTCGGGGTCCTCGAAGCGGTACTGGTCGCGGTTGGCGGCGCCGAGGAACAGGTACACCAGCTCGCCCTCGCGCAGCGTCCGCCCGCCGATCTCGACGTCCTGCGCGACGACCCGGACGATCGCCTGGGTGGGCGTGTCGTAGCGGGCCAGCTCCTCGACGGCGGTGCGGATCAGCCCCGGGTCCTCGCGCAGCCGGGCCAGCTGGTCGGGGTGGCGCAGCAGGGCGAGGGTGCCGTTGCCGATCAGGTTGGCGGTGGTCTCGTCCCCGGCGGTGATCAGGACGAAGCAGGTGGACAGCAGTTCGGAGTCGGTGAGCCGGTCGTCCTGCGCCTGGGTGGTGACCAGGGCGCTGATCAGGTCGTCGCCCGGATCCTCGCGGCGCTGCCGGATGAGCCGGGACAGGTACTCCTCGTACTGGTCGACGGCGGCCTCGGCCTGCTCGATGTCGGCGGTGAGGTTTCCGAGCCGGCGGAACCAGGTCTTGACCTGGGGGCGGTCCTCGGGCGGGATGCCGAACAGCTCGCAGGCGACGGCCAGGGGCAGCGGGGAGGCGACCGCCTCGATGAAGTCCATGGCGGGGCCCTGGGCCACGGCCCGGTCGATCAGGTCGTCGACGACCGCCTGGATGCCGTCCCGCAGGGCCTCGACCCGCCGGGCGGTGAACGCCCGGTTGACCAGCTTGCGCAGCCGGGCGTGGTCCGGCGGGTCGGTGTTGGTCATCACCCGGCCGAGCCGGTCGGTGAGCCGGCTCAGGGCCTTCAGGTCGCCGCCGAGGCCGCCGAGGGCCCGGGTCATCCGGTCCCGGTCGTTCGACAGGCGCAGGTCGCTCAGGGCGGCGTCGACGTGGGCGTACCGGGTGAGGTACCAGATGCCCTGGTCGCTGCGGTGGACCGGGCTCTCGTGCCGCATGCGGGCGTAGAACGGGTACGGGTCGCGGCGGGCCTCGGGCGTGTACAGGGCCGCGGCGAGGTCGCCGGGCCCGGCCGGGCCCGCGGTGGCACGGGCCTCGGCCGGGGTGCCGGACGGGGTGTCGGACGGGGTGTCGGCTCCGAACGTTTCGGCTCCGAGGGTTTCGGTGGAGGTCACGTCGGCCGCGCTACTTCCGGGCGTCCATGGCGTCGGCGAGGCTCCTGGGCCGCATGTCGGTCCAGGACTGCTCGACGTACTCCAGGCAGGCGGTGTGGCCGTCGGGGCCGTGGGCGACGGTCCAGCCCTCGGGGACGTCGGCGAACTGCGGCCACAGCGAGTGCTGGTTCTCGTGGTTGACGAGCACGAGGAAGGTGGCGTCCTGGTCGTCGAACGGGTTGGTCATGGGTCAGTCCTCCTGGTGGGAAAGGGCAGTGTCGCCGGTGACCTCGGCGAGGCGGGCGGCCACGATCGGTCCGATCTGGGCCAGCGAGCCCGGCTGGGTCATCCGGTCGTGGCGGGTGGTGATGTCGTGGGAGTCGATCCGGCCGGTGACGTACGGGCGCCAGGTGCCGGCGCCTGCCGAGTCCTCGGTGCGGTCGATCGTGGAGTTGAACAGCAGCAGGTCCCCCTCGAACCGGCCGGGGGCGTGGGCGACCGCCAGCTCGGCGTTGTTGATCATGATCCGGACGACGGCCTCGATGCGCCGCTCGTCCAGGTGCGCCAGGGCGCTGCCCCGACGGCGCAGGATCTCGGCGACCTCGGCGTAGGACAGCGGCCCCTCGCCCAGTTCGGCGGGGTCGCAGTCCAGGATGCCGACGAGCACGTCCCGCTCGGTGGGCACGGCGGAGTCGTCGAGCACCACGTCCTTGACCGGGTAGGCGTCGAGGGCCGCCAGCAGTTCGGTGCGCTCGCCGCGGGCCTGGAGCTCGCAGGCGATCGCGTGGGCGATCAGCCCGCCGGCGGACCAGCCGAGCAGCCGGTAGGGGCCGTCGGCCTGGACCTTGCGGATCTGGTCGGCGTAGTCGGCCGCCATCTCCTCGTACGACGTCGGCAGGGCCTCGGCGTGCGCGAGACCACGTGCCTGGATCGCGTACACCGGATACTCCGGGCCGATGTGGTTCAGCAGACCGGAGTAGGACCAGCTGATGCCGCCGCCGGGGTGGATGCAGAACAGCGGCGGGCGGGTGCCGGTGGACCGCAGCGGCAGCACCACGTCGAAGGCGTCCTCGGCGTCGTCCATGGCCAGCCGGCTGGTCAGACCGGCCACGGTGGGGGCCTCGAACAGGGTGCGCAGGCCCACCGGGACGCCCAGCGTCCCGCGGATGCGCGAGACCAGGCGGGCGGCCAGCAGCGAGTGCCCCCCGAGGTCGAAGAAGCTGTCGTCGAGGTGGACCTGCTCCCGGCCGAGGATCTCGGCGAACAGGGAGCACAGCAGCTGCTCCTGTGGGGTGCGCGGGCCGCGGCCCACGCCCGTCGCCTCGGACTCGGGTACCGGCAGCGCGGCCCGGTCCAGCTTGCCGTTGGCGGTCAGCGGCAGCGCGTCGAGGGTGACGAAGGCCGACGGCACCATGTACTCGGGCAGTTCGCGACCGAGCCGGCGGGCGAGGCCGTCCGGCGCGGGCGCGCCCTCGGCGGCGGGCACCAAGTACGCGACCAGGCGCTTGTCGCCCGGCCGGTCCTCGCGGGCGACGACGGCCGCCTGGGCCACGCCCGGGCAGGCGGCGAGGAGGGCCTCGACCTCGCCGGGCTCGATCCGGAACCCGCGCAGTTTGACCTGCTCGTCGGCGCGGCCGACGAACTCCAGGACGCCGCCGGGCAGCCAGCGGACGAGGTCCCCGGTGCGGTACATGCGCTCCCCCCGCTCGAACGGGCAGGCGACGAACCGCTCGGCGGTCAGGCCCGGCCGGCCCGGGTAGCCCCGGGCCACGCCCGCCCCGGCGAGGTACAGCTCGCCCTCCACGCCCACCGGCACCGCGCGCAGCCCGTCGTCGAGCACGTACGCCCGCATGTTCGCCATCGGCCGGCCGATCGGCACGCTCGCGGCGGTCCCGGGGAGCGCGCGGACCCGGTGGTGGGCGGCGAAGGTGGTGGCCTCGGTCGGGCCGTAGCCGTTGACCACCTCGATGCCGGGGCAGGCCGCCAGCACCCGGGCGACGGCCGACGGCGGCACCACGTCGCCACCGGTCCACACCTCGCGGACCGTGGCGAGCAGCTGCGGCCGTTCCTCGGCGACCAGCCGGAACAGGCCGGCCGTCAGCCACAGCCCGGTCACCCCGTGCTCGGCGACCGCGCCCGCGAGCAGGTCGAGGTCGAGCCGGCCGGGCGGTGCGACGACGATCGTGCCGCCGCCGAGCAGCGGCGCCCAGAGCTCGTACGTCGCGGCGTCGAAGGCCGTGGGCGAGTGCAGCAGCACCCGGTCGTGGCCGCCCTCGCGCCAGCACGGGGCGAGCGCGAGCGCCACCACGTCACGCTGGGTGACACCGACGCCCTTCGGCCGGCCGGTCGAACCGGAGGTGTACATCACGTACGCCAACTGCCGGGGATCACAGGGGATCTGTGGATCGGACCCGTCGGGTTCGGCCTGGCTCAGCGCGGTCAGCACGTCCTCGGTGAGCACCAGGGCCGCGCCGGTCTCCCGGAGGATCAGGTCGATCCGGGAGGACGGGAACCGCGGATCGAGCGGGACGTACGCGCCGCCGGCCTTGACGATCGCCAGGATCGCGACGACGAGGTCCGCCGAGCGCTCCAGCAGCACCGCGACCGGGGTCTCCGGCCGCACGCCCTGGCCGATCAGGGCCCGGGCCAGGCGGTTGGCCCGGCCGTCGAGCTCCCGGTAGGTCAGTTCGGCGCCGTCCGCGACGACCGCGACCGCGTCCGGCACGGCCCGCACCCGGCGGGCGAACAGCTCCGGCAGGGCGGCCTCGGGCCTTCCGGCGCCAGGCAGTTCCGCGCCGGGCAGTTCGGCGCGCGGCAGTTCCGCGCGCGGCAGTTCGGCGCCGGTCCGGTTGAACTCGACCAGCAGTTCGCCGCGTTCCTCGCCGGACAGCAGGTCGAGCCGACCGATCGGCTGGTCCGGCTCGGCCGCGGCCGCGCGCAGCAGCCGTACCCAGCGGGCGAACAGCAGCTCCACCGTGGCCGGATCGAACAGGTCGGTCGCGAACTCGACCGCGCCGAGCACGCCCGCCGGGCCGCCGTCCGGGCCGTACTGCTCGGCCAGGCTGACGGTCAGGTCGACCCGCGCGGTGCCGGTGGGGGCCTCCAGGTGGGCGGTCTCCAGGCCCGGCAAGGTGAACGCCCCGGCCGGGGCGTTCTGCAGGCCGAGCATGACCTGGAACAGCGGGTGGTGGGCCAGCGACCGGGTGGGGTTGACGGCCTCGACCAGGTACTCGAACGGCACGTCCTGGTGGGCGTAGGCGGCCAGCGCCTTCTGCCGTACCCGGCCGACGAGTTCGGCGAAGCCCGGGTCGCCTGCGGTGTCGGTGCGCAGCACCAGGGTGTTGACGAAGAAGCCGACGAGGTCGTCCAGTGCCTGGTCGGTGCGCCCGGCGATGGGGCTGCCGATCGGGATGTCGGTGCCGGCGCCGAGCCGGGTGAGCAGGGCGGCGAGGCCGGCCTGGAGCACCATGAACATGCTGGCGCCGTGCGCGGTGGCCAGGGCCCGCAGGTCCTGGTGCAGGTCCGCGTCGAGCCGGACCTCGATCCGGCCGCCGCGCTGGGAGGCCTCGGCCGGCCGGGGCCGGTCCGCGGGCAGCCGCACCTGGTCCGGCAGGCCCGCCAGCTCGTCCTTCCAGTAGCCGAGCTGCCGGGCGAACAGGCTGCCCCGGTCGGCGGCCTCGCCGAGCAGGTCGCGCTGCCACAGGGTGTAGTCGGCGTACTGGACCGACAGCGGGGACCACTGCGGTGCCTGGCCCTGGCAGCGGGCCGCGTAGGCGGTGGCCAGGTCCCAGGAGAGCGGGCCCATCGACCAGCCGTCGGCGGCGATGTGGTGCACCACGACCAGCAGGACGTGCCGCCCGGGGGCGAGCGCGTAGAGCTCCGCCCGGACCGGCGGCTCGGCGGCCAGGTCGAAGCCTCGCCGGGCCGCCTCGGCGAGCCGGTCGGCCAGCCGGCTCTCGTCGAGCTCGACCACCGGCAGCGGCGGGTGCGCCTCGTCCGCGCCCAAGACCTGCTGGTGGGGCACTCCGTCCGTCTCCCGCAGGACGGTGCGCAGGCTCTCGTGCCGGGCGATCACGTCCGCGAGTGCGGCGTGCAGGGCCGACCGGTCGAGGTCGCCGGTCAGCCGCAGGGCGAGCGGCATGTTGTAGGTGGCGCTCGGCCCGTCCATGCAGTGCAGGAACCAGAGGCGGCGCTGGGCGAAGGACAGCGGGAGCTGCTCGGGGCGCGGACGGGCGGTCAGCGCGGGCCGCTCGGTGACGGATCCGTCGAGGCGGCCCGCCAGGGCGGCCACGGTCGGGTGCTCGAACAGCGTCCGGATCTCCAGTTCGGCGCCGAGGACGGCCCGGACCCGGGAGGCCAGGCGGGTCGCCAGCAGCGAATGTCCGCCGAGGTCGAAGAAGCTGTCCTCGACGCCGACCCGGGGCAGGCCGAGCACGTCGGCGAAGAGTTCGGCGAGCAGCTGCTCCTGCGGGGTGCGCGGCTCCCGGCCGCCGGCCGCCGTCCCCAGGTCGGGGGCGGGCAGCGCGCGGCGGTCGAGCTTGCCGTTGGCGGTCAGCGGCAGCGCGTCCAGCACCACGAACGCCGACGGCACCAGGTAGTCGGGCAGCCGGGCGCCCAGCCAGCTACGGAGTTCGGCGGCGAGGGCCGGGGCGCCGCGCTTTCCTGCCGGGCGGTTGGTGAGCGCGGACAGCGCCGTGCCCGCACCCCGGGTGGGGCGGTACGCGTCGGCCGGTGCGGCGCTGAGTGCGGCGCCGGGTGTGCCGTCGGGTGCGTCGCTGAGTGCGTCGCTGGGTGCGCCGCTGAAGAGCACGTCCAGGGCGTCCGGGCCGGTGGCCGACCAGGTGACGGACACCCGGCGGCCGAGCGCGTCCCCGAGGGCGTGGAAGTCCTCGGGATCGGGCGCCGCGTCCTGCTGCGGGGCGTGCAGCCGCTCCAGCAGCGGCCCGAGCGGGATGTCCTCCTCCTGCACGGCCCGGGCCAGGGCCGCCTCGCCGACCACGCGGCGGTTGGGTGCCCCGGTGATCCGGACCGGGCGGCCGTCGTGCCGCCCGAGGAGCTCGCACAGCTCCGGCAGAGCGGCCACGTCCCGGCCCCAGCGGAGTTCGACCGGCTCGTCGCCCTGCGCCGGGGCGGCGGGCCGCTGGCGAAGGGTGACGTCGTAGCGGTAGCGGGTCAGCTCGTTGTGGTGGCGGCCCCGCTTGACCTCCACCGTCACCGCGCCGATGCCGGCGCCGTTCTCCCG
>NZ_JBEOUK010000076.1:0-19541 GCF_040304045.1 Kitasatospora sp. NPDC094016 | reverse complement strand
GCAGCACAACCCACCCCCACAAACAGCCAACCCACCCCAACCGGCAGGCACTTACTGTCCCACAGCCACCCCGAACCACTTCGCCAGCAGAATCGACCGGCCGACTTCCGCGCTTTCAGTCCGCCCTCACCGCCCTGCGGTCCTTGGGGACTCCAGGCCGACGGCCGGCCGCAACCGGTAGCCTCCCGCCCCCTCGGGGGTGCGGGGCACCGCTCCCCCGCCGTGCTCGCCGACGGCGGCGGTCCTGCGCCTGCGTCCGGGACTTGAGACCGAGCAGGAGGCTGCGCGGCTGCGGCCCGCCGACCTCGACGCTCGGTCGGTAGCGAGGCGTCCCGCGCACCCACCACACCGCCTCGACCAGCAGGATCACCAGGCCGAACAGAACGGCGGGCACGAGAAAGGCCGGAAGCCGCCGGAAGAGGCCGCGCCGCCGTCCGGCCCGACGACCCGCCTCGCCCGCACTACGGTGGCCACGACCTCACCGCGCAGGTGCTGGAGACAGCCGGGACGGCCAATTCTGTTGTACCGGCGGCCCCTTGCGGGGAGCGACGGGGCCGCGGGAGCGATTCACCCCGGGCCGCGCCCGCCCCCAGCGGCGGACGCGGCGGCGTGGGAAGTCGGACCGGCCGACTTCCCCTGCCCCGGCCACACCCGCACCCTGCCCCGCCCCATGCCGCCCATAATCGCGTTTGACTATGACCCGTAGTCGTGTTCGACTATTACTGTGAGCACTTCGAGACTCTTCGCACTCAGCGCGCTGGCCCGGGGCGGCCCGATGCACGGCTACCAGATCCGCCAGGCGGCCCAGCTCGACCGCACCGAGCTGTGGACCGACGTCAAGCCCGGATCGCTCTACAGCGTCCTGCACCGGATGGCCGACGACGGCCTGGTCGAGGTGGTGCGCAGCGAGAAGGTCGGCAACCCGCCCGAGCGGACCGTCTACGCGATCACCGACCAGGGCCGCCGGGAGCTCGCCGCCCTGCGTGACGCCGCCCTGCGCAAGGTGCGCCTGCTGCCCGACCCGGTCGACCTGGCCCTGCAGTACACCGCGGACCTCACGGACGAGGACCTCGCCGGGGCCGTCGCCGGGCGCCGGCAGGCCGTGGCCGACCAGGTGGCCCTGTTCGAGGAGCAGCTCGAGGCCGCCCGGCCGGACCTGACCGGCCTCGAACCGTGGATCTTCGAGCACTGCCTCGCCCGTCTGAAGGCCGATCTGGCCTGGCACGACGACCTGCTCGACACCCTGACGACGAACACTCTGACGACGAACACCCGGAGGACCCCGTGATACTCGTGACCGGCGCGACCGGCACCGTCGGCCGCGCCCTCGTCGGCCACCTGGCCGCCCTCGGCGCCCCCGTGCGCGCCGCCACCCGCCGCCCCGACCGGGCCCGCCTGCCGGGCGGCGTGGACGTCGTCGGCGCCGACCTCGGCGAGCCGGACAGCCTGGCCGCCGCCCTGCGGGGCGTGCGCAGGGTGTTCCTGCTCTCCGACGGCCCCGACATCCCGCGCCACGACGCCAACCTCGCCACCGCGGCCGCCCGCGCCGGCGCCGAGGCCGTCGTCAAACTGTCCTCCGGCCGGGCCGCCGACCCGGACGCGGACGACCCCGTCGCCCGCTGGCACCGCGCCGGCGAACAGGCCGTCCAAGACAGCGGCCTGGCATGGACGTTCCTGCGCCCGATGGGCTTCATGTCCAACACCCTCGCCTGGGCCGGATCGATCCGCGCGACCCGCACCGTCCGGGCCCCGTTCGCCGCCGGCCGGGTCTGCGTCATCGACCCCGCCGACATCGCCGCGGCCGCCGCCCACGCCCTGACCCGGCCCGGACACGACGGCCGGGCCCACCTGCTGACCGGCCCCCAGGCCCTCACCCCCGGCGAGATGACCACGACGCTCGCCGAAGTCCTGGGCACCCCGCTGGACTTCACCGAGATCCCGCCCCACACCGCCCGCCAGGCACTCCTGGACCACGGCCTGCGCCCGGAGAGCGCCGACGCGGTCATGGCGCTGCGCGCCGCCTCGCTCGAACCGTTCGCCGCGACCGTCACCTCCGCGGTCCAGCAGATCACCGGCCGCGCGGCGACACCGTTTTGGGCCTGGGCCGAACGCCACCGCGCGGAGTTCACCGGGGAACCCGGCGCGGAGCCAGGTGAGGAGCCCGGCCGTGGCTGACACCCACCGCGAGCAGCCCGGCACGGAACCCGGCGGGCAGCCCGGCGGGCAGCCCGGCCGGGGCGGCGTCCACCGCGAACCCGTCATCCTGGCGCCCGGGCACGGCGGGCGCCGCCACGTGCCGGGCAGCCCGTACGTCGTCAAACTCGCGGGCGCCCAGAGCGGCGGATCGATCGCCGTCCTGGAGTCCACCTTCGAACCCGGCCAGGGCGCGCCCCTGCACCTGCACCGCGGCCACGACGAGACGTTCTACGTCGTCAGCGGCGCGTTCCGCCTGCGGTGCGACGAGCACACCACCGAGGCGGGCCCCGGCGCCTTCCTGCACGTCCCGCGCACCCACCCGCACTCCTTCACCGCGATCGGCGACACCCCCGCCACGATCCTGGTGACGCTGACCCCGGCCGGCTTCGAGGAGTTCTTCATCGCGGCGGCCGCCCTGGCCGCCGACGGACGCCCGGACCGCCAGGCGATGCGGACCCTCCTGGCCCGCCACGACCAGGAACTGGTCCCCGACGCACCGCAGGACCGCCGCTGAGGCCACCGTCCGAGCGGCCCGCGCTACCGGTAGGTGCGCAGCACGTCGAGGAGGTCGCCGGTGTGGCCGTCGCGTGCGCCGAAGTGGGCGGCGCAGCTGAGCTGTTCGCGCAGGTGGAGCAGCCGCATGCGGTGCTGCCAGCCGTCGGTGAGGGGGTGGTGTTCGCGGTAGGCGTCGAAGAAGCGGGCGGGGACGGCGCCGGTGCAGAACATCATGCTCAGGTCCGTCTCCGCCCATGTCCAGCACACCGCCGGGTCGATGAACGCCGGGGCCGCGTCGGTGGTCGCGTCCGGGCGGGCGAGGATGTTGCCGTGCCACAGGTCGCCGTGGGTGAGGACGGGCGGTGCGGCGGGCAGGAGTCGGGGCAGCCGGTCGCAGATCCGTTCCAGGTCGGCGCGGCCCCGGGGGCCGAGTGCCTGGCGTGCCAGGGGCTCGTCGAGGTAGCGCAGCAGGCGGTGGCGGGCGAAGAACTCGTGTCCGTCCTCGGTCCAGGGGTTGCGCTGGACCAGGCGGCCGAGCCAGCCGTCCTCGGTCCAGCCGAAGCGCTGTCCGGTGGTGGCGTGCAGGGCGGCGAGCGCGTGTGCGGCGCGTTCCCAGAACGCGGTGTCGTTCGCGGGCGGCTGTTCGAGGGCTTCCAGGACCAGGCCGTCGGGGTGCAGGGCCAGGACGCGGGGGGTCGACAGGGCGCCGTGGGTGCTCAGGGCCCGCAGGCCCCGGGCCTCTTTCGCGTACACGTCGGGGGCCAGTGCCGGGGTGGATTTCACCACCACGCGCCGGCCGTCGGCCAGGGTGACCAGCCAGACGGTGTTCGCGGCGCCGCCGGCCAGGCGCACCGCGTGGGCCGCCGGGCCGGGGAGCAGGTGCGGCGGCGGAGCGTCCTGTCCGGCGGCCGCCTCATCGGTGTTCTGCGCAGGATCTTCCATGGCGGGCCCCTTTCCCGCGCCCGGCGCCACCGACTCGGGCCGGCGCCGGTTTTCGCCGCCCCGGGGGCCGCGGCGGGACCGTGCCGGGTCTGCCGGGGTGCGCGGTACAGTCCGTTTCATGAACGAGAACGTGCGCGCCCCGTTCGGGAACTTCACCCTCGTCCGCGCGGCGGTCGAGGTCTGCGACGACCTCGCCGCCCCCGTCGCCGACGCGTTGAAGAACGCGGACGCGCAACGGTGGGCCGGATCCGTGCTGTACGTGGACACCGCCCCCGACAAGGCGGACACCGCGGTGTTCTGCCAGGCCTACGACGTGCCGCTGGAGCTCTCCGCGAACTGCGTGGTGGTCGCCGCCAAACGCGGCGGCGACGTCACCCTGGCCGCCTGCCTGGTGCGCGCCGACACCCGTCTGGACGTCAACACCGCCGTGCGCAGGCACCTGGGCGCGCGCAAGGCCTCCTTCGCGCCGGTGGACGTCGCCGTCGCCGCCACCGGCATGGAGTACGGCGGCATCACCGCCGTCGGCCTGCCGGGCGGCTGGCCGCTGCTGGTCGACGAGGCGGTGGCCGCCGCCGATCACGTGCTCATCGGCAGCGGGCGGCGGCGGGGCAAGCTGATCCTCCCCGGCTGGGCGGCGGCCCGGCTGCCCGGCGCCGAGGTCCTCCCGGGCCTGGCCGCCTGAGCCCGGCGGGACCGGCGGCGGCGGGAGCGGCCCGGGCCCGGGCTCGGGCCCAGGCGTGCGCGGCCGTGGCGTGGCCGTGGCCGGGCACCACACCCCGCAGTACCTGAGTGGACGTCAAACTCGGCTGAGGCTGACCTTTGGGGGTCGGACGGCGGGATCTCGGCGGAACACGGTCGAAAGGGTGGACATGGGAAACCTCAGCGGGAAGGTCGCGCTGGTCACCGGCGCCGGCCGGGGCATCGGGCGGGGCATCGCCGAACGCCTGGCCCGGGACGGCGCCCTGGTCGCCGTGCACTACGGCAGCAACGAGGCGGCGGCGAAGGAGTGCGTCGCGGCGATCGCCGGAGCCGGTGGCCGGGCGTTCACCGTGGGCGCCGAACTGGGTGTTCCCGGCGACGTGGACACCCTCGTGGGCGGGCTGGAGGCCGGGCTGCGCGCGCACGGGGAAGCGGCGCTCGACATCCTGGTCCACAACGCCGGGCTCAATCTCATGGGGCGCCCGATCGAGGTCCTCACTCCCGAGGAGTTCGACGAGATGGTCGCGGTCAACGTCAAGGCGCCGTTCTTCCTCACCCAGCGGCTGCTGCCACGGCTGCACGACGGCGGCCGGATCATCAACATCTCCTCCGTCTCCACCCGTATCGCCTCCGCCCACGGCATCGGCTACCCGCTCACCAAGGGCGCCCTGGAGGTGTTCGGCCACACCCTGGCCAAGTACCTCGGGCCCCGCAACATCACCGTCAACTCCGTCGTCGTCGGGTTCACCCGCACCGACATGACCGCCGATGTGCTGGCCGACCCGGCGAACCTGGAACGCAACCTCGCCCTGACCGCCCTCGGCCGGATCGGCGAGATCCCGGACATCGCCGACGCGGTCGCCTTCCTCGCCTCCGACGACGCCCGCTGGATCACCGGCACCAAGATCGACGTCACCGGCGGCGTCAACCTGTAGCGGCCGCAGCGGGGGCCGCACCGCGCGCAGGCCGTACCCGGGCCCGGGGCGGCCCGCCGCCCCGGGCGGCCGCGGGAGCTGCCCCGCCCGGCGGGCGGGACGGCGGGCGGGCGGGACGGCGGGCGGGCGGGACGGCGGGCGGGACGGGCCTCGCGGCACAGCGGACCCCTGAGCCGCGGGCGCCGCCAACGCCTCGCGCACCACCGCCGATTCACCCGGCGGCACACCGGCGGCACCCGGCCGGAGCGCCGGAGCACCCGGACCCCGCGCGGCACCCGGGGCCCCGTTACGGGAGGCCGGACGCCCCCCGCCCCGGCCCCGGCGCCGCCGGCGGCCCGAACCACAGGTGCAGGGCCGCGCGCAGTTGTTCGGCGGCGCTTTGGGGCGCCTGGGTGGGTGGTGCGGTCCAGGCGGCGTGGCCGTCCGGGCGCACCAGGACCGCGGACGTGCCGGGCAGGGCTGCGGGGCGCACCGTCGCCGTGCTCACCCGGTCCGTCCAGGGGGCGGCCGCCGTGCGCAGCGCGTCGGTGGCGGTGGTGTCCTCCAGGAGCAGGGCGCCGGCGCCGGTGCGGGCCAGCAGCGGTATCAGGGCGCCGTGTTGGAGGGTGGCGTCGTGGAGGGTGTCGTGCTGGAGGGGGATGTCCGGGACCATCGCGCCTTCCCAGGGGTGGCCGCTGCCGTGGGGGGCCGGGTAGCGGGTGGCGATGCCGGTGATCTCCTCGGCGAGGGGGCCGGCCGTGTCCTTGGCCTGTGCGAGGTCGGCGAGCAGGTCGCGCACGGGCGCGAGTTCCTCGTCGTCGCCGGCGAGCAGTGCCTGGGCGCGGGTGTTGCGCAGCAGTCTGGCGCCGGCCGCGTGGCGTTCGCCGTGGTAGGTGTCCAGGAGGGTTTCGGGGGCTTGTCCGCGGGCGACGAGGGCGAGTTTCCAGCCGAGGTTCATCGCGTCGTCGATGGCGGCGTTGACGCCGATGGCGCCGGCGGGCGGGTGGATGTGGGCGGCGTCTCCCGCCAGCAGTACCCGGCCCTGGCGCAGCCGTTCGGCCAGGCGGGCGGCGTCGCCGAAGCGGGTCAGCCAGTGGGTGCGGGTGATCGGGACGTGGTGTCCCAGGGCGTGGTCGAGTGCCTGTTGGAAGCGGGGCGGGGTGAGGGGTTCGTGCCGGTCCCGGGGCGGGTGGGGGTCGGCGGTGATCAGGCGGACGTAGCCGGGCCTGGGGATGGCGAACACGGTGCCGCCCGGGCCGGTGTTCACGCCGAAGGGGATCTGCCGGGGGTCGGCCAGGACCACGTCCGCGAGCAGGGTGAAGCGGCGGGCGGGGGTGCCGGGGAAGGCGATGGCGGCGAGTTTGCGTACGGTGCTGCGGGCGCCGTCGCAGCCTGCCAGCCAGGCGGCGTGCAGCAGTGCGGGGCCGTCGGGGGTGTCGGTGTGGGCGTGGACGCCGTCGTCGTCGAGGTCGAGGGCGTTCAGGCGGTGGCCGCGCAGGATGCGTACGCCCAGGTGGTGGGCGTGTTCGGTGAGGATCTCCTCCACCCTGGTCTGCGCGATGCCCAGGACGTAGGGGTGGCGGGTGCGCATGGCGGCGAGGTCGAGGCGGGCCTGTGCGGTGAACGCGGTGCTCGCCGCGGTGGGGCCTTCGGCGAGGAGGCGTTCGGACAGGGCGCGGCGCTCCAGCAGTTCCAGGCTGCGGGCGTTGAGGTTGAAGCCGCGGCAGAAGCCGGGCGGGGACGGGTCGCGTTCCAGGAGCACGGTGCGCACCCGGGCCAGGGCCAGTTCGCAGGCCAGCATCAGGCCGGCGGGGCCGGCGCCGACGACCAGGACGTCCGCGTCCGCGGCCCCGGCGGGCCCGGCGGCTCCGGCGGCTCCGGCGGGCCCGGCGGCGGGTAAGCGCCGTGCGGCGGGGACCTGCGCGGCGACGGGGACGGGGACGGGCGTGGCGGCGAGTACGGGTGCGGGTGCGGGGGTGTCAGGCATCGGGGGCGGCCTCCGGCCAGGCCAGGGTGCCCTGTTCGATCTCCTCGGCGGTGCGCAGCACCCACCGGCGTTCGGCTCGCAGCATGGCGTTGCCGTACTCGGCCTCGATGACGAACAGTCGGGGGGCGTGGTGTTCACGGGTGGCGCGGTGGTGGGCGTGTTCGCTCTCGGTGATGCGGGTCTGCAGGGCGGCGGCCCGTTCGCGCAGGGCCTGGGCGGCGCGGTGGGGTCCCAGGGCGCCGAGGTAGCTGACGGCGGACAGGAATCTCGGGTATTCGCGGGAGGGTTCGCGGATGAGTTCGTCCAGCCACTGGGTGAAGTACTCGCGGCCCTGGGGGGTGTGGCGGTAGACGGTGCGGGCGGGGCGCGCGCCGACCTGTTCGGTGTCGGTGGCCTCGATCCAGCCGTCGCGGGCCAGGGCGCGCACCGTGTCGTAGAGCGAACCGGTGGTCAGTTTGAAGGCCTGGTCGAGGTGGCGTTCGCGCAGGGTGGTGGCCATGGCGTGGGGGTGCAGGGGCTGTTCGAGGAGCAGGCCGAGCAGGGCGAGGGCCAGGGGGTTGGCGGGTCGTTTGGCGGTCATGGCGCTCCGTGGTCGCACGTGGGGCCCGGGACCCGGGATTCGGGCCCCGGACCGGTGATACTCGGATCGTACTACTCGGATCCGAGTATGTGGAGGGGGTGGGTGGCCCGGTCCGCCCGCCGCACGGCGGTGCCGCACCGGCCGTGCGGCGCGGGGGAGTTCGGGCCCGGCCGCGGCCGGGGCGCCGCCGGGTGCGATCATGGCGGGCGTGGCTTCCAACGACGCACGACCCCTGGCCGGCCTGGTCCATGAGCGCTGGCGTGCCCGCCAGGCGCCCCACGGGGACTTCATCGTGTTCGGCGACGGGTCGCTGTCGGTGATGCGGCTCATGCGGTTCTCCCCCTCCGGCCGGCTCCACGACCTGCGGGCCCAGCAGTGGAGCTGGTGGGAACTGCTGCGGGCCACCGCGTGGACCCCCACCGACTGGACGGACGTCGACACGACGTTCGCCACCAGCACCCACGCCGGCAGCCGCGCCCTCGCGGGCGAGGCGTCCGAGCACGGCGGCATCGGCCGGGTCGCGCCGACCCGCGACGACGACGAGAACACCCTGGAGCGGCTCGCGCCCTCCTGCTCCTTCGACCCGGCCACCGACCGCCCTGGACGGCACCGCGGTGAGCACCACCAGCACCCCGGGACGGATCCGGGCCTTCCCCCGCGACGCCCCGTGGCAGGTGCGGATCACCGAGGACCCCGCCCACCCCCGGCACGGCCCGGCCGGCGGACCCCGCCCCCCGAGCCGCCCGGCCACCGCGGACGCGGACCGCGCCCGCACCACCGCCCGGCCGCCACAGCCACAGCCACAGTCCCGGGCCCGGGTGCCGGACCGTCACCAGGCGGGCGCCGGGTCACGGCCTGGTCGGCGCCGGCGGGCTGATCTGCTATTTTCGCCATGCTTCGACGCGAACCGTACAAGCGTGCGCTTTCGCATGCCCGCACGGGACCTTGGCCGCGAGCCCGGCCGCGGGCCCCCGGGCGGGACCGGGCGCGGGCCCCGAAGCGGGACCGGGGCCGGACCGGGGCGGGCACAGCGGTAGGTCGACCAGCGGGGGGACGGGATCCATGAACGCGTACGCGGGCTCCGACGGGCCGGGCCTTGCCGGCCCGTACGGGCCGTACGGGCCGCCGGCGGGCGGGCCGCTGTTCGGGGTGAACCCGGCGGACCTGGACGCGGCGGCGAAGGTCGCCAAGGACACCGGCGAGGCGATGCCGGGCGAGCTCAAGCACGTCCACGAGCCCTCCGACACGGCGGTCGCGGCGCTGTCGGGCTGGCGCACCGGGGCGTCGCTGCACGCCTGCACGGCGGCGTGGGAGGAGTGCCTGAACAAGCTGGCCGCCGAGGTGGACGGCGTGAGCCTGAAACTGAGCCAGACCGCCGGCAACTACCGCGGCACCGACACGGGCAACGCCGCCGCCCTCCCACCGCCCGGCGCCCGGCCCTACGCGCCGGCGGTGAACTGATGGTCACCCTCGCCCAGCTGCGCGACACGGACCTGTCCGCCCTGACCGGCGCCGCCGGCGCCTACGACACCCTGGCCGGCGCGTTCGGCCAGCACGTCCAGGCCATGGACACCGAGGTCACCAAGCACGTCCTCAACAGCACGTGGGTCGGCACCGCGGCCGGCGCCGCCAACGCCTCCCTGCAGCGCACCAGCGGGCGCCTGGACGCCGCGCACACCGAGATGTCCGCGGTCTCGGCACTGCTGCGCCAGGCCTCGGAGGCCTTCCAGCTGGCGCAGTCCAAGCTGCAGGAGGCCCTCCAGGAGGCCCAGGGCGCCGGGCTGACGGTCGCCGAGGACGGCACGGTCAGCTGGCCGGCGCCCTCGCAGGCCGAACGCCACGACCCCGACTACGACACCCCGCAACGGGCCAGGGCCCTGGCGGAACGCATCTGCCACGCCGTCACCGAGGCCGACGGCGCCGACCAGAAGATCGCCAAGCTGCTGGACGACCTGAGCGCCCGGGCCCGCACCGGCACCGGACTGGACCCGACGCAGGCCGCCGCCGACCGCAGGTCCGCCGACGAGCTCGCCACCGGCCTGAGCGCCGCCGGCTGGCCACCCGCCGGCGCCGCCCCCACCGAGGTCAACTCCTGGTGGAAAGGCCTGACCCCGGACGGGCAGCAACGCCTGATCCAGGCCCACCCCGACCTGCTGGGCATGCGCGACGGCATCCCCGCCACCGCCCGCGACCAGGCCAACCGCCTCAACCTGGCCCACCTGATCGACACCTACGAGCACAAACCGAACCCGTCGGACGACGACAAGCAGAAACTGGACGGCTTCCGCGCGATCCGCCAGAAACTCCAGGAACGCCGGAACATGGTCCCGCCCGCCTTCCTGCTGGGCGTCGGCGAACAGGGCCAGGGCCGCGGCATCCTGTCCTTCGGCAACCCCGACACCGCGAAGAACGTCAGCGCCTACGTGCCGGGCCTTGGCACCACACTGTCCGCCGTCGGCGGCAAGGACGCCGACCGCGCCCTGAACGTGTGGAACGCCGCACACAACGCCGACCCCACCAGCGCGACCGCCTCCATGGTCTGGCTCGGCTACGACCCGCCACCCGGACTGGAGAAACTCGCCGACGGCGACACCCGGCCCCTGGACGTCACGGACACCGGCCGCGCCGCCAAGGGCGGCGCCGCCTACGACACGTTCATGGCCGCACTGCGCGCCACCCACGAGGGCACCCCCGCGCACCTGGTCGCCCTCGCCCACAGCTACGGCTCCACCACCGTGGGCCTGGGCGCACAACGCCCCGGCGGCACCGGCGCCGACGACATCATCCTGGTCGGCTCCCCCGGCACCGGCGCCACCACCGCCTCCCAACTGCACATCGACCCCCACCACGTGTGGGTCGGCGACGCCGAGAACGACCCGGTCAGCCACCTGCCCTCCAAAAGCCGCGTCTCCAACGACCTCGGCGGCGCCCTGAGCGGCGCCCCCGCCGGCCCGCTCGGCATACTCGGCGGCGGCTACATCGCCGACAAGATGTACGACTGGTTCGGCCCCGACAACCAGCTCTGGTTCGGCCAGGACCCCGCCAGCCAGGAGTTCGGCGCCAACCGGTTCACCGTCGCCGACGGACCGGAGAACTCCTTCCAGTCCCACTCCGACTACATGACCGACCCCGGCGAGAAGGACTCCAAAACCCTGGAATCGGTCAACAACATCGGCCAGATCGTGGCCGGCCGGTACGACAACGTCAAAACCCAGGGCCGGCGATGAACCACACCCCCCACCCCGCACCCCACCCCGCACCCCGACCCGCCCCCCGGCCCGTGTCGCGGCCCGTGTCGCGGCCCGCGTCCCCGCTGGCCGCGGCCTGCACCGCCCTCGCCCTCGCCCTGACCGCCGCCGGCTGCGCCGCCACCGGCGACCGGGGCGCGGACACCGGCACGACACCCGGCCCCCTCATGCAGCCCGCACAGGCCCTGCACCGACTCGACGACCTGCTCCAGGAAGCGACCAGCGGCATCCAGCCCGCACTGCGCTACCGCGACGCCCGGCCCGACTGGCGCGAGCAGTACTCCAAAGGCCTGGACGAACACTCCCTGGGCTACGCCCGGGCCTCACGCCAGCGCACCATCACGACCAAGGTCGCCCCCGCCAAGTACGGCGCCCTCCTGGACGCGGTACGCGGCACCTGGCAGACCAAGGGCTACCACCTCACCACCGGCCCCGACACCGTGGCCGCCACCACCCCCGACGGCGCAAGCGTCGGCATCACCATCCACCCCTACGCCGGCAACATCGACATCAGCGCGAGCGCGGGACCCATCCCGCTCCCCCACGGCACCGACCCCTTCGCCACCCCCACCCCCGAACCCACCCCGGCCAACGGCGACCCCGACACCCTCCCCGCCTACGACGACCCCTACTGGTCCACCTGACCCCCGGCAGATCCCCCTCGGCGTGAACACCGGCCCGGGCGACACCGTGCTCGCCCTCCCCAGACCCGGCCACGTCCGCCTGATCACCGCCGACCCCCACCCGCCCCAGGACCGGCACGAACCCCTCACCCCACCCGCCCCCCAGCACCCGCCCCGCCCCCACCGCGTGACACCGCACCAGCCGCGTGACCCCGCACCAGCCGAAAGCCCCCGCCATGACCCCCGAACAGGCCGTCCACACCCTCGACGCGCTCCTCGACGAGGCGATGTCCGCCATCCGCCCCCCGCTGCGCCACTGGGACGGCTGGCCGCGCTCCACCGAACAGACCACCGGCGGCCTCCAGGACCGCCCCCTGGGCTACGCCACCGCCACCCGCGAACGGCACGTCACCACCAGGGTCGCCCCCGCCAAGTACGGGGCACTGCTGGGCGTCACCGAACGCGGCTGGCACGCCCGCGGCTACCGGATCACCGCCGTCAACCCCCGCCAGCCCGCCATGTTCGCCACCACACCCACCGGATACGGCGTCGCCGTCCTGTTCGGCGCCGCCGGGAACATCACCTTCCAGGCCACCGTCGGCCCCATCCCCGTCATCCGCGACCGCGACCCCTTCGGCACCTACGTGCCCGAACCGACCCTGCCCGACGGCACCCTGGACATCCTTCCCCGCCACGACGACCCGTTCTGGTCCACCTGAACACCACACCCGCCGCCAGACACACCCACAGACCCGCCGGCCAGCGGCACCACCAGACCCACCACCAGACCCACCGGCCAGCGGCACCGACAGACCCACCGCCAGACCCACCGCCGGCCCCGCCGGCCAGCGGCACCGGCAGACCCGCCTGCAGACCCGCCGGCGCCACCCGCACGCCCTCCCGCGTCCAAGGAACGGCCGCCCGGCATCCGGGACCGGGCGCGCGCAGTAGGATCGGCGGCGTTGTCACCACATTCCACCGCTGGTAGGAGGCTTTTCATGGCTCAGGTCACGCTGAAGGGGAACCCGGTCCAGGTCGGCGGCGCGCTGCCCCAGGCCGGCAGCCAGGCCCCGGCGTTCACGCTGGTCGGCGAGGGGCTCGCCGACACCTCGCTGCAGGACTTCGCCGGCAAGCGCAAGGTCCTCAACATCTTCCCCAGCATCGACACCCCCACCTGCGCCACCTCGGTACGCACCTTCAACGCCCAGGCCGGCTCGCTGGCCAACACCGTGGTGCTGTGCATCTCCGCCGACCTGCCGTTCGCCCAGGCCCGCTTCTGCGGCGCCGAGGGCCTGGACAGCGTCCGCACCCTGTCCACCCTGCGCGGACGCGACTTCCACGAGAACTACGGCGTCGCCCTGGCCGACGGCCCGCTGGCGGGACTGACCGCCCGCGCCGTCGTCGTCCTGGACGAGAACGACACCGTCCTGCACACCGAACTGGTCGCGGAGATCGCCGACGAGCCGAACTACGAGGCCGCGCTCGCCGTCCTCGCCTAGGACCCCCGCACCACACCACACCACACCGCACCACCCCGCCCGGCCCGCCCGCGCAACGCCGCCTGGCCCGCCCCCCTCAGGTCTTCACCAAAGGAGGGGCGGGCCGGGAAGGGCGCCGGGCGGGCCAGGCCCGGGAACAAGGGGGCGGGTCAGGTGATGGAGGCTCCCGAGTCGATACTGACGACCTGCCCGGTCATACAGTCCTGGTCGAGGAAGAGCCCGATGGAACGGGCGACCTCCCGCGGGGTGACGAACCGCGGCACCGGCACCTTCTCCCGCATCCCGGCGACCACGTGCTCGGGCAGGGTGTCCGTCATCCCCGTGATCATGAACCCGGGCGACAGCGCGTTCACCGTCACCCCCCGGCGCCCGCACTCCGCCGCCAGCGTGCGGGTCAGCCCGATCAGCCCCGCCTTGGACGCCGCGTAGGCGGTCTGCCCGGCGGTGGCGATCAACGCGGACGGCGAGACGATGTTGACCACCCTGCCCCAACGGGCCCGCAGCATCGCCGGCACACACACCCGCGCGGTGTGGAAGGAACCGACCAGGTTCGTGTCGATCACCTGCCGCCACTGCGCCGGATCCTGCATGGCCATCAGCGCGTCCTTGCGCACCGCCCCGTTGTTGACGAGCACGTCCACCGGGCCGAGCGCCTCGGTGATCCGCTCGTACATCGCGGTGACCTGCGCATAGTCCGCGACATCCCCGGTGACCAGGACGTGATCGCCGGCCAGCTCGCCCGCCACCTCCTCCGCACCCCGGCGGGCACTGTTGTAGTGCACCGCGACCCGGCACCCCGCCGCGTCCAGCGCCAGCGCCAACTCCCGGCCCAGACCCCCCGACGCACCGGTCACCAACGCCACCGGGGAAGCGGGCCGCTGCCCGAAGACGCCCTTGCCGCTCACCGCGCCCCTCCCCACGTCAACAGGACCGAACCCCACGTCATCCCGGCACCGAACCCGGCCAGCAGCACCGTGTCCCCGTCCCGGATACGCCCGGCGTCCAACGCCTCCGCCAACGCGATCGGAATCGACGCCGCCGCGGTGTTGCCGTACCGGTCCAGATTCGCCACCAGACGGTCCGCGGGAATCCCGGTATGGGCGAGCACCGAGTTGATGATCCGGATGTTCGCCTGGTGCGGCACCACATGGTCCACGTCCGCCGGCGTCAGCTTCGCCTGCTCCAGCGTCTCGCGGATCGTACGCACCGTGTAGCGCACCGCGTTCAGATAGATCTCGTTGCCGTTGATCTGCGCGTAATGCAGACCCCGGCGCACCGTCTCCTCGCTCGTGGGCATCCGCGAACCCCCCGCCAGGACCTTCAGACTGTCCTTGCACGAGCCGTCCGCACCCAGATTCCACGCCAGCACCCGCTCCACCGGACCGGGCTGCAGGACCACCGCACCGGCCCCGTCACCCACCAGGATCGACAGGTCCCGGTCCGCCGGGTTCGCGGTCAGCGTGTGCGTGTCCGAACCGATCACCAGGATCGGCCGCGGATCCATGTGCAGCAGACCCACCGCCGTCACCAGCGCGTACACGAACCCCGCGCACTCGGAATTCACGTCATGCGCGCTGCCCGCGATCCCCAACTCGTCGTGGACGAACGCCGACGTCGCCGGCGAGGGCTGCTCCGGCGTCGCCGTCGCCACGATCAGATGCGCGATGTCCGCACCCGACAGCCCCGCCCGCTCCAACGCCCGGCGCCCGGCCTCCACCGCCATCGACGCGGTGCTCTGCCCCGCCCCGACCGCCCGCCGCTCCCGGATCCCGCACCTGGAGACGATCCAGTGCTCGTCCACACCGAAACGCTCCGCCAGCTCCACACTGGTCACCACACGCTCGGGGACGGACATCCCCCACCCGGTGACGTCGAAACCGCTCATCGAGCAGTGCCCCGCGCTCAGACGCCGGCCTGGGCCACGAGCGCCAGGATCCGCTCGTGCACCACCCGCAACGTCGTCGTGTCGTCGATGTCCGCGAACAACGACTCGTCCGCCGGAATGTGCGGGTACTGGTTCTGGAACCCGTACAGCCACTCCATCAGATCCAGCGAATCCACATCCGCGATGTGCTGCAACGCCGCGTCCGCGTCGATCTCCTGCGCCCCGGACACCGCCTGCAACTGCGCGGCCAGGTCCTCGATGGTGGGGATGTCGGACATGAGTGATCGTTCCTTCCTGGACGCCCGAAACAGGCGCCAACACGTGATGAGGCAGAACAGACCCGGACACCCCGGAAAAGGCCACGGACACCGCCACCACACCCCCCACCGCCCACAGGCCGCAGGACGCACCGCAACGGAACCCGCAAACCCCACCAAGGAAAAACCCGGGAAGGCCGTGGGGGCCGCGTGTCTTGTCGAAACCGCATGAAACCCACCCCCACGCAAACGCCCCGCAACCCCGGCCCCCCACCCACGCTTGCGCACCACTTGCGAGACACACGCTTACCTGACCCGAGACACCGCACCCACACGCACGACACCCACCACCCCACACCGCGACGCACCACACCGCGACGCGCCACACCGACCCGCACCGGCCCGCACCGCGACGCACCCACACCACACCGCACCGCACCGGACCGGACAGCACCGCACCGGCCAGCACCGCGACGCACCGGCCCGCACCGCGGCGCAGACACCGCACCCGCACAACGCCGCCGGCCACCGCACCGGGACACACCACACCGGGGCCACGCCGATCCCAGTCCAGTCCGGCCCTGCCCGGCCGATCCCAACGCACCGCGCCCCACACCCACCGCCCTCACCCACGCGAACGCCCGCACCGCACGGGACCCACCACCGTCACCGACACGGCCGTCCGCGCGAGGAAGGCCGCCCCGGCCCACCGCGCCGCCGCCGCGCACCACCGGACACCCGCACCACCCAGTCCAGTCCAGTCCAGTCCAGTCCGGCCCAGTCCCGCCTAGTCCCAATGCCGGTGACCTTGACGGCTTCCAGGGCAGGTTTTCGCAGGTCAGCACCCTACGGGGCCCGCTTAAGTCAGTGGCATTGCGCCTAGTCCGGCCCAGTCCAGTCCAGTCCGGCCCAGTCGGGCCCGGTCCGGACCGGACCGGCCGATCCCATTCCAGTCCACCCGATCCGCCACCAGAACAGGGGCACACCCGCATGACCACCGCCGAGACCCGCTCCATCAACCCCGACGTCGACGCGATCCGCCACCACTACGAGGTCGGCAACGACCTCTACCGCCTCATCCTCGGCCCCACCATGATGTACTCCGGCGGCTACTGGGAAGACGGCGAGGACCTCGTCGCCACCCTCGACGAGGCCCAGGAACGCAAGCTCGACGTCTTCACCGACCTCGCCCAGGCCGCCGGCAAGACCAAGGTCCTGGACATCGGCTGCGGCTGGGGCACCATGCTCAACCGCCTCACCACCGTCCACGGCGTCCAGCAGGCCGTCGGCGTCACCCTCTCCCGCACCCAGGCCGACTTCGTCACCGCCCTCGACAACCCCGCCATCCACGCCCGCGTCGAGAGCTGGGAGGACCACAAAGCCGAAGGCGAGCCCTACGACGCCGCGTTCTGCATCAACGCCCTCGAACACTTCGTACTCTCCTCCCTCACCCCCAAGGAGCGCACCCAGCGCTACCGCGTCTTCTTCAAGCAGGTCCACTCCCTCCTCAAGCCCGGCGCCCGCTTCGTCCTGCACACCATGACCGTCGAGAACCCCCCGCTGCGCCGCCAGCTCCTGGACGACCTCAAGTTCCTCCAGCGCGAAGAGTTCGAAGGCTGCCACATCCCGCGCCTGCCCGAACTCGCCGCCGGCCTCGACGGCCTCTTCGAAGTCACCGAGATCCGCAACGAACCCGAGTCCTTCGCCCGCGCCTGCCGCGCCTGGCTCCAACTCCTGGCCGCCCGCCGCGACGAAGCCGTCGCCATGGCCGACGAAACCACCGTCCAACGCTTCGAGCGCTACCTCGACATCTTCGCCTACACCCTCGAAGACCACATCTTCAACAACTTCCGCGTCACCCTCACCCGCCGCGCCTGAAAGGGGACACCCCGGCCATGACCACCACCGCCGAACACCCCACCCCCTCCGGCCCCGAACACCCCGAACCCACCGGCCCCGGACACCCCGAACCCGCCGACGCCGAACACCCCGAACCCGCCGACGCCACCCACCTCGGCGCCACCACCGCCGTACGCCACCTCAAAGTCGCCATCATCGGCGCCGGCATCTCCGGCCTGGGCACCGCGATCCGCCTCCTGCAGACCGGCACCGACGACTTCCTCGTCTTCGAACGCGCCACCGACCTCGGCGGCACCTGGCGCGACAACACCTACCCCGGCTGCGCCTGCGACGTCCAGGCCCACCTCTACTCCTTCTCCTTCGCCCGCAACCCGGAGTGGAAGTCCACCTTCGCCACCCAGAGCGAAGTCCACACCTACCTCAAGGACACCGCCCACCGCTTCGGCGTCGAACCCCACCTGCGCTACGGCCACGAACTCCTCGACGCCCACTGGGACACCGACCACCGCCACTGGCGCATCCACACCACCCACGGCCACTACACCGCACAGATCCTCGTCACCGGCACCGGCTACCTCTCCGAACCCGCCCTGCCCGACCTGCCGGGCCTGTCCACCTTCACCGGCACCCTCTTCCACTCCGCCCGCTGGCGCCACGACCACGACCTCACCGGCCGCAACGTCGCCGTCATCGGCACCGGCGCCTCCGCCATCCAGTTCGTCCCCGCCATCCAGAACCAGGTCGCCCGCCTCGACCTCTACCAGCGCACCCCACCCTGGGTCGCCCACAAACCCGACAAACCCAACACCACACGCCACACCTGGATGCTGCGCCACCTACCCGGCTACCAGCGCTTCCGCCGCGCCTTCAACAAGAACGGCCGCGAGATCGTCGCGTTCTTCATGTCCCGCCCCACCCGCACCACCGGCATGAAGAACATGGCCGCCGGCCACCTCAAGAAATCCGTCCCCGACCCCGCCCTCCGCCAACGCCTGACCCCCGACTACACCGTCGGCTGCAAACGCCTCCTCTTCTCCAACACCTGGTACCCCGCCATCCAACAACCCAACGTCGACATCATCTCCGACACCATCACCAACATCGGCCCCACCCACATCACCACCACCGACGGCACCACCCGCACCATCGACACCATCATCCTCGCCACCGGCTTCACCGCCACCGACCGCCCCATCGCCCGCCGCATCCACGGCCGCGACGGAACCACCCTGCGCGACACCTGGCACACCCACGGCATGAAAGCCCACCGCGGCACCACCATCCACGGCTTCCCCAACCTCTTCATGCTCCTGGGCCCCAACACCACCCTGGGCCACTCCTCCCAGACCGTCATGATCGAAGCCCAGATCGCCTACATCATCGACGCCCTCAAAACCATCGACACCCACGGCATCACCTCCGTCGAAGTCCGCCCCGAAGCCCAGGACACCTACAACCAGACCCTCACCAACCGCCTCAAGAACACCGTCTGGAACACCGGCGGCTGCCAGAGCTGGTACACCGACCACCACGGCAACAACCCCTCCATCTGGCCCACCTACACCTACCGCTTCCGCCGCCAGACCCGCCACTTCGACCTCCTCAACTACCAACGCGCCACCACCACCCACACCACCCCCTGACCCCCACCCCCGACCCCCACCCCCGGCCCCTAACCCACCAACCCCGGCCCCGGCCCCGGCCCACCAACCCCAACCCCGGCCCCGGCCCCGGCCCACCCACAGCCAGACCCGCCGGACACACGGGACACAGGCACACGGGCACACGGGCACAACCGGATCCGTCACGGCCCCGGGCAGAACGTGGCAACACAGAAACACAGGCACACCCAACACGGCCGGGCGGCACCCGCCCACCCACGGACCCCGCCGCCCGGCCGGCCCGCACTCCGGGACAACCCACCGGAACCAGAGACACGACCGGCAGCCGGACACCCGCACAGCCCCACCATCCACGGACCCCGCCCACCCAGGGACCCCGCCGCCCGGCCGGCCCGCACTCCGGGACAACCCACCGGAACCAGACACACGACCGGCAGCCGGACACCCGCACAGCCCTCACCACCTCAGGGACCGGCCCACCCGCCCTCACACACCAACACCAGGCCGCCAACCCGGCCAACCCGACCGCCCCGACCGCCCCGACCGGCCGCCCCGGAACATCACACCATCAGACACCCACACCACGGACAACCACACACCACCCCAACACCCACCCCAACACCCACCCCATCACACCCGCCCACGACCCGAACAGGAAACCCCGCATGCCCAACCCCCGCCTCACCAGGCGCACCCTGATCACCACCACCGCCGCCACCGCCCTCATCACCGCC
>NZ_JBEOUK010000075.1:0-21464 GCF_040304045.1 Kitasatospora sp. NPDC094016 | reverse complement strand
AGACCTCTTCGACCCGACCAAGGGAAACTGTCCTCCGTGAAGCACGTCATCGCACTCGATGTAGGCGGCCCCGCTCGCGGGGAGCCGGGACCGACGCTTGTGGCGGGGTGCGCCACCGACCCGCACCCGATGGGCCGTCCGACCTGTGCGACACCGATGCGTCTGCTGCCGACCGCCGGCAACACGGAGCGGGACGGCGGCAACGGCAGCTGGAAACCGCCGGCCACGGGGGGACACGGCGGCGTCAGGGGTGGTAGGGGTCCAGCCAAGGTGAGCCCAAAAGGGGCAGTGGAATGATCTTGCTGCGTCAGCAGTGCGGTTCGGTGTCGGCGTCCTCGGCCGGGTCGGGCTCGCTCTCGTTGTCGTGCTGATCGGTCCAGGTTCCAAAGGGTCCGGCTAGGCCGGGCTCGTCGGCGCCGAGCTGGAGGGCTCCGCCCTTGAGGCGGTGCGGGCCGGGGATCACCGGGTGCCCGCTTCGAGCTGGGCCAGGATGCGGCTGGCGCGGAGTTCTTGCAGGTCGGGGATGTGGTTGTAGAGGGTGCCGGGGCTGACGCCGAGGAGCTTGGCGATCGAGGTGATCGAGTTCTCGGGGTTGGGGAGCATGTCGCGGGCGGCCCGGATGATGTCGGGGTTGACGACGGTGGGTCGGCCACCGACCTTGCCGCGGGCGCGGGCGGCGGCCAGGCCCTCGCGGGTGCCGGAGACGATCAGCTCGCGGATGAACTCGGCGAGGGCGGCGAAGACGTGGAACACCAGCCGGCCGCCGGGGGTGGTGGTGTCGAGGCGCTCGTGCAGCGAGGTGAAGCCGATCTCGCGCTTGCGCAGTTCGCCGACCATGGCGATCAGGTCCTGGAGGGAGCGGCCGTAGCGGTCGAGGGCGGGGACCACCAGGGTGTCGCCGGGGGCGAGGAAGGCGTGGCACGCCTTCAGCTCGGGCCGGGCGTCGTTCTTCCCCGACTTCTTGTCGGCGAAGATCCGGCGGCAGCCGACCGCGTTGAGGGCGTCGAGCTGGCGGTCGAGCTTCTGTCCGCCGGTGGACACCCGTGCGTATCCGATGCGGATCTCGGTACGGACGGCGGGCTCGGCGACCAGGAGTTCGAACTGGGCGTCTTCAAGTGGCGTGCTCACGCACGAAATCCTGTCAGAAAACGGTGGTCGGGGGGTTATTGAACCACCTGGGTTTTTGAAGGAGTTTTTTTAAGGCCCTGGGGTCCTTCCGGCGGCCTGCGCGGAGATCTTCAACAAACGATGGTTTCTTGAAGATCGTTAAGTCGCTCCGGCAGTGCGACGTGCCGATGATCCGACCACCGGCGGATGCTCAGGTCGGATCATCGGTACGGAGGTGGTTCGGTCGAACCCTCCTGGACAGGTGTTCGCCAGGCGCTGCGTCAGTTCGGCCGGTCGTTGCCCCGGTACAGCTGGGCGCCGGCGACGACGACCTGCCGGTCAAGGTCCGGGTGGGCGTCGAGCTCGTCCGCGCTGCGGTAGCCGAGGACGGCGCTGGTGCGGGTCGTTCCTCCAGTGTTGGGGCCCACCGTGTGGAAGAGCGTGCCGTCGAAGAGTAGGACGCCGCCGGCGGGGACCGGCACTGGCACGGCCTGGTCGGCGAGGTCGGCGAGTTCGGGGTGCTCGTCCATCCAGGTGCCGCCACCGTCTGGCTGCGGGACGCCGACGTACGGCGCGCGGTGGGAGCCGGGGACGATCCAGGTGCAGCCGGTCTCCACGGTCGCGTCCTCGAAGTACACGACGGCGGTCAGCAGGCCGCGGGTGGGCTGGAGGATGTCGCGGTGCAGCCGCACCTTGTGAGCGCCGGGGGCATTGAGGGAGCCCTGGTTGTGCCGGTTGAGGACGTAGACCACGTTCGGGCCGAGCAGCGCGGTGAGCGGCCCGGTCAGGGCGGGGTGGGCGACGAGGCGGTGCACCAGGGCGCGGTCGTGCTGGTAGAGCCGGTACACCTTGGCCTGCCCGGCCGGGAGGCGGGCAGCGCGGGCGCGGACGGCCTCGGCGACGTCGTCCAGGAGTCGCTGGGGCAGACCGGCATCGGGCAGGCGCAGGTAACCGAGGTCGCGGAAGTGGCGGGCCTGCTGCTCGGTCAGTACGGGCGAGGTGGTGGTGGGCACAGCGGTTGATCCCCTCTCAGGCGGTGCGGCCGAAGGCGGCCAGGCGGTCCGGGGTGCCGAGGTCGGGCGCCGCGGTGCGGATGTCGAAGGCGCCGACCGGGTGGCCCTGGCTGATCGCCCAGGGCATGAACTGCCGGTACAGGTCGGCCTCGCCGGGGTTGGCCAGGCGCCGGGCGTACTCCTCGAACAGGGCCCGGAACGGGGCGGGGGCGATGATGACGGCGCCGGTGCTGGTGGCCTGCCGCAGCCCGCTGCGGCTCCCGGCCGGCAAGGTGGCGTCCACGCCTTCGAGGGCGTGGACGACGTGCTGGCCGTCGGGGTCGAGGAAGAGCCGGCCCGCGTTCTGGGCCGAGCGGCCGGGCGCGGTGGTCACGGTCCACGTCACCGCCACCGGGCGGGAGCGGTGCTCGGCGACGGCGGAGGGCAGCAGGGCGGTGGGGAAGAGGGTGTCGGCGGGCAGCACCACCGCGGCCGGGGTGTCGGGCAGGTGGGCCAGGGCCGCGTAGGCGGCACCGGCGGTGCCGAGCGGGTGCTGTTCGCGGTGGATCGTCAGCTCCGCCTGCCGGGCCGAGGGGTGGGCGAGGGCGTACGTCTCGACGGCTTCGGCGCCGGTGGCGGGGTCGGTGCTGGTGAGCACGGCGATTCGGCGGAACCCGGCGGTGGTGAGCTGGGTGAGCGCGTGGCCGAGCATCGGGGTGCGGCCGGTGTCGGTGTCGATCGGCACCAGAACCTTCGGCGTGCGGTGCAGCTCGGCGTCGGCAGCGGCCCGCAGCCGGCTGCCCTTGCCGCCGGCCAGCACCAGGGCGACGGCGCGGGCGGGAAGGGAGACGAGCGTGCTGCTGTAGTACGGGGCGGTGGTGTCGGTGGTGCTCCGTTCGGTCACGGGGGGTCCTCCCGGGTGGCGGGTGGGTGAGCGTGGGGTGCCGCACCTGCCCGCCCCTGGGTCACAGGAGGTTCAGCACGTCCAGGGCGAGGTAGGCGGCGGCGGTGTCGGTCATCTGGCCGCGGCGGAGCACGCGCGCGCGGAACTCCGCCAGGTCGAGGGTCACGACGTCGATGAACTCGTTGCGTTCGGGGGTCGGTTCGGCGACCTTGACGCAGTCGGTGGCGAAGAAGGCGAAGCGAAGGGCGTTGGAGTACGCGTCCAGCCAGTACGGTCCGGCGGCGTGGACCTCGCCTTGGTAGCCGGTCTCCTCCAGCAACTCCCGAGCGATGGCGTCCAGCGCTTCCTCGCCGGGTTCCAGGAAGCCGCCGGGCAGCTCGTAGAGCACCTGGTTGGGGCCGGGCCGGTACTGGCGGGCGAGGATGACCTGCCGGTCGGTGGTGAGGGCGAGTACCGCGCCGGCCGGGCGCTCGCTCTTGAGGTAGAACTCCTCCTTCCGGCCGTCGGGCAGCTCGAACTCGACGCGGTCCACGGACCGGCCGAACTTGCTGAATACGGTGGTGCGTTCGATCTCGCGCCACGACGCGGTGGTGGTGTCGGTCGTCATGGCCAGGACTGTACGGCTCCGGCCCGGCCTAGGCGGCCGTTCCGCTGTTGCTTGTCGGCCGGTGCCTGGTGGCGGGTGGGGCATGTCCAGGAGACCACCGGATCGGGTGACAGCGGCAGGGCAGATCGGTAGGCAGTCCGTGGCCGTCTCGGTACGCTGAGCTCTCTGCCTGGACCGAGGGTTGGGGGCGGGCATCGTGGCGAACGTGCTGTTCAAGCGCGCGCGGCTCACGCTGGGCCTGACGCAGAGCCAGGTCGCCGAGCGGGTGCGCGCGCTGGTCGAGGCGGTCACCAGACGGGAATCGTCGTTTGACGCCGGCTACGTCTCGCGCATAGAACGTGGCCTCATCACCTGGCCGCACGAGCACTACCGGCAGGCCCTCTGCGTCGTGCTGGGGGCGGGGACGGCGGCCGAGCTGGGCCTGATCGCCAAGCAGGTCCACCACCGCGAACACCCCGATGAGGTGAGTTCCTCGAACCGCCGAGACGTTCTCCAGGCAGCCCTGGTCGCCCTGCTGCCGCCCGCGCCGCCCCTGTCGCGCCTGCGCATCGGCGACGTCCGGGCCATCGCCTCTCGCACCAGCGTGCTGGAGCACTGGGACCGGGCCGCGGGCGGCCGGGCCGTGCGCGACTTCGCGCTGCGCGAGCTGCAGGCCGCGGTGGCACTCACCGAGGCGTCGACCAGCCCGGCCGTGCGCGCCGCCCTGCTCGGCACGATCGCCCGCCTGGCGAACCTGACCGCCTGGTCCTCCTTCGACGCCGGCCTGTTCGACGAGGCCCGCCCGCTCTTCCAGCTCGGCCTCACCGCCGGCCACGAGCACGGCGACGCGGGTCTGCTGTGCCATCTGGCCACCAACGCCGCCCGCCAGGAGATCCACCTTCGCCGCCCCGAGCGGGCTCTGGAACTGGTCGGCCGGGTGGACGGGCGCCTGCCCGCCGCCGCGCGGGCGATGCTCGCCGCCGTGCGCGCCCAGGCCCACGCCCTTGGCGGCGACGAGCGGCAGGCGGCCCGCCACCTCGTGGCCGCCGAGCACGCCTACGACAAGGTCACCGACCTCGCGGCCGCCGTCAGCTCCGCCCGCCTGGCCACCGCGCTCGCGGACATGCGCCACGCAGCCCTCCGGCACTGACCCACGATCAGCAGCCCACCTGTCCGGCGCCGGGCGAGAGCCGGATCCCGTTGCGGAGCAGGAGAGCGGTCAACTCGGGATCGTCGTCGGGGCTGACCCCATGGATGTCGCCCTTTCGCAGTGCCCACACGCCGCGCAGGCTGAAGTCGACGGCGACGCACAGGATCTCGCCCCGGTAGTCGAGTTCGTAGTACGTGCAGTGATCCAGTTCGGGGATCGCACGCTGTACGCGCTCGGTGATGTCCGCGCCTTCTCTTTCTTCGACGGGCTCGGCGGCCGTGTTCTGGATGCCGCTGATGACCGCGCGCAGGTCGATGACGGCCACCCCGTCCGGGGCGTCGATGTTGCCCTTGCCAAAGCGGAGCCAGATCGGGACGGCGCCGGCGTCGCGGGCGAAGGCGAGCTTGGCGGCGGAGGAGGCCTTGGGCGCGGAGTCGATCTCCACGACGATGTCGGCCGCGCCGAGCTGGCGGATGACGGTGTCCAGGCGGCCGTAGCGGCTCGTCCAGCCTCCGCCTTGGTGGGCAGCATCGCGGCGGCCTGGGCGGTCACCCGGACCAGCGCCGCGTTCACCTCGCCCTGGCGGCCCGCCAGCGCGGCCTCGGCCCCGAACGCGCCCTGCAGTGTCTTGGCCGCCCAGAACCGCCACTCGGCGGCCAGCGCCGGCGGGACGTCGGCGGGCAGGGGCACCTTGTCGAGGAGCTCGCCGACCTTCGCCGAGGAGCCCTTCGCGGCCTTCGACATCTCGGCCTTGACCTTGGCCTCGTTCTCACGCCACCACTTGCTGTGGCAGCTGAAGCAGCGGGGATGGACCCTCTCCCGGTGCCGCTCGGCGACCTCGGCGGTCACCTTCACGGTGCACCCGCACACGGGGTAGGTGTACGGAACACGGAAGCCGGTGCACTGCCGGCAGGCGGCGACGTCGCCGTTCTTCCACTTCGCCATTGCCGTCCGCGCGCCGACCTTCTCCTGCCATTCGTGGCCCGCCGGGCAGCGCCACCACGCCTCGAACGTCGCCTTGGCCGCGATCCGCTCCGGGGTCGTCGAGCCGTTGCGCTCCGGGTGCCAGGTCGCCGCGACCGCGGGGTACGCCTCGGCGAGCATCACCGCTGCGGGTCGGCCGGGCTTCCCCGCCGGCTTGTCCGTCATGCTGCTGCCGCCTTCTCGTCGTCGCCGAGCACGCTGAAGTCGACGTCCAAGCGGGCGTCGTAGTCGTCGGGGGTGATACCGAGTTCGTGGGTGGAGTACTCGCCGAACCGCTTGATGTGCTCGGTCAGGTACGGGGAAATCTGCGCGAGGTCGAGCGGGTCGACGATCCATCCCTCCGCCTGCAGCTGGCGCACGACATCCGCGATGTCCAAGGTGTTGTGGAAGATCACCAGGTTGGCCAGCAGAGAGGTGAACTTCACCTCCTTCTCCTGCTCGACCGGATCGTTCGCCGCCACCGTGCCGTGCTGGCCGAAGCGCACCCAGTCGGAGAAGCCGTTGAACGCCTCGACCTTGTTGGTCGCCGCCGTCACCCGCGCCCGAAGCGGCGCGTCCGACAGATACCGCAGCAACTGGACGGTACGGATCACCTTGCCGACCTCACGGAAGGCCGTGTAGGTCGCGTTGCGGCGCGAGCCGGAGCGAAGCCGCTTGAGCAGCGTCACGGAGGAGATCGCGCCCTCGCCGATCGAGACGATCACCTTCATGAGGTCCTTGAAGTGGTTCTCGATCAGGGTCCAGTCGATGACGTTGCGGCCCACCTCGCCGAACAGGGCGTCGATGTGCTCGTACTGCGCGGTACGGGAGGGGCGGAAGAACAGCAGATCCTTCCAGTTGCGGATCCTGGGCATCAGGTCGATGCCGAGCAGGTGCGCGATCGCGAAGACCGGGTAGCTCTGGCCCTGGGTATCCGCGTGGATCGTGGTGGGCTTGACCTCGGAGGTGTTCTTCAGCAGGCCCTCGATGATGTAGACGGCCTCCCACACGCCACACGGCACGAAGTGCGTGAACAGCGCGATGTACAGGTCCGAGACGTGGTGGTACGCGATGCCGCCGACCGCCCCGTACCGCACGGACGTCTCGGCGAGCAGGTTGTCCAGGTAGGTGTCCATGTGGGTGCCGTCGGCCGCCGCGGTGGTGCCGTTGCCCCACGCCCGGGACAGGTCGAGCTGGGCGTGCCGGTCCACCACGTCACCGATCGCCTCGTTCAGCTTCGCGGTGGTCACGTGCCGCCGGGCCGCGACGGACAGCTCGTGACCGGAGACGCCGGCGATGTGCCGGGCCGCCTCGGCGTACGTCATGTTCGTGCCCTTCACGAAGGTTGTGATGACGTACCGGCCGAAGGGGTCCTTCAGCTTGGGGTCGTTGCCGGAGGCCGGGCCGAACCGGTGCCACCACTCGATCCAGTACGCGGTGCGGGCCACGATGCCCAGCAGCGTGCGCTCGGGCATCCGCTCCTTGATGGCCTGCTCCAGGGCCAGCGCGCTCTTGCGGGGCTTCTCCGCCCGGCGCCTCACCCACGCCTTCCTCCGCTGGGCCATGCGGTCCAAGCAGATGCCCGCCGTCACCGTCCCTCACCGCTCGACGAGCAATCCCGCTCCAATCGCCCAGCATCAGCGGCTCGCGCTGCTGCGACAGCTCGCGGACCACGACGATGTCCCGCTCCAGGACCGCGTGGCTGCCGTGCTCGTCCTCCTCTACGCGCAGCCGCTCACCCGGATCGCACGGCTCGGCACCGACGACGTCCGGCACGAGGACGGCGAAGTCCTCATCCGGCTCGGCGACCCGCCGTCACCCGTCCCGGCCCCCTTCGCCGGGATGCTGCTGGACTACCTGGGGCAGCGACCGAACACCATGACCGCGACGAACCCCGACGCCCGATGGCTCTTCCCCGGCCGCCGGGCCGGGCAGCCCATGACCCCGAGCACTCTGGAACTTCGGCTCCGGCACCTGGGCTTCCCGATCCAGCGAGGACGCACAGCAGCGATCCGCCACCTTGTCCTCCAGGCCCCGGCCTCGGTGATCGCCCGGATGCTCGGCTACAACGACGACACCACAGCCCGCCTCGCCGAAGAGGCCGGAGGAACCTGGCGCCACTATGCCCCCGGCGACCACTCACGGTGACCCCGAGCCCTCAGCACACGAGGAATACACGACAGCCGATTACGCGAGGTCGCCAGTTCTGGACCCCGGCAGAAGGCCGTGGTCGACCGGACGCGGCCGGGGCAGTTCGTGCGCCGGCACTTCGAGGCGATGGTCTTCACCTACCTCGCTGAGGAGCTGCGCACCGGGGATGTGGCGGTGGCCGGATCGAAGGAGTACGGGGACTGGTCCAAGCAGCTGCTCGCGTGGGAGATCGTGGAGGAGAAACTGCCCGCCTATCTGGTGGAGATCGGGCTCGCCGAGGACGAGGGCGAGGCCGCCGAAAACCGGGCAGCCAAGGGCGACCGCTCACTGCTTGATCATTTGCCCTGGTTCCGCGTGACGCCGCCGTCGCCTCCCGCGTTGATCAGCTGGCATCTGTTCCCAGGACGTCCTCGTGACGGTGCGCCGAGCTTCCCCGGTCGCCATCTCCAGGACCCTGACGGAACGACTGCTCCCCTCGTCGAGACCGGGGAGCAGACCGGCTGATCGCCCCGCGCCTCCTGCGCCGGGCCTGATGGGAGAAGCACCCCCTATGCGTCTGTCCAGTACATCTGACCGGTCCCCCCGGAAGCAGCCGGGCCGCCGACTCCTCGCGGCCGTCGGTTCATGTGGCCTGGCCGTGGCCTCTCTGGCGGCCGTTTCCCCGGCAGCGCACGCGGCTCCCGCCGCGTCCGCGCCTCGGATCGCGGCCGAGGCGCCGCTCGCGTACGTGACGAACTACAGCGACGACACGGTCTCCGTGATCGACACCGTCACCCGGGCCGTCCTCTCCACCTTCCCGGTCGGCGACGGCCCCAAGGGCGTGGCCGCCACCCCGGACGGAGCCCGCCTCTACGTGAGCAACGGGAACGACGGCACCGTATCGGTCGTCGACACCTCCACCCGCGCGGTCACCACCACTGTCCCGGTCGGCGGCGGTGTCAACGGCGTCGCCGTCTCGCCCCACCAGGCCCGTGCCTACGTCGTCAGCAGCGCCACCAGCCGACTGACGGTGATCGACACCACCACGAACACCGTGACCGCGACCATCGCCGTCGGCAGCGCCCCGCAGGACGTCGCCGTCTCCCCCGATGGCAGCCGCGCCTACGTCACCAACTACAACGACCGCTCCGTCTCGGTGATCGACACCGCAACCAACACCGTGAGCGCCACCGTCAACGTCCGCGGATTCCCCCAGGGCGTCGCCTTCACCCCCGACGGCAGCCGCGCCTACGTCACCCGGCCCTTCGCCAACTCCGTCGCGGTGATCGACACGGCCACCAACACCGTGTCCGCGTCCATCCCCCTCACCGACCGCCCGTACGGCGTCGTCGCCTCCCCGGACGGCAGCCGTGTCTACGTGGCCCGCAGCTGGGGCGCCTCCGTCGCCACGATCGACACCGCAACCAACACCGTGAGCGCGGACACCGCCTCCGGCGACACGCCCACCGCGGTGGCCGTGACCCCGGACGGCGGGCAGGTCTACGCCACGAACGGCAACTCGGCCACCGTCTCCGTGATCGACACCACCACCCAGACGACCAACGGCATCCCCGTGGGCAAGACCCCCGCCGGCGTCGTCATCGCCGAACGGCCCACCGCCGACCTCGGCGTGGAACTCACCGCCACCCCCCGCCCCGACCTGGTCAACGGGCGCATCGACTACACGGTCACCCTGACCAACCACGGCCCCCGCACCCTCGCCTCGGCCACGGTGACCGTGAACCTGCCTGGTGGCACGGGCCCGGCCAGCCCCGACTGCACCGTCACCCCGGGCACCGCCACCTGCGCTGCCATCGACCTCGCCCCGGGCGCCAGCACTACCCGCCGAATCACCGTGCCCGTCGCCTCTCTCAGCCTCGGCACTCCCTACACGGTCACCGCGACCCGCACCGCCAGCGTGCCCACCGACCCCAACCCCGCCAACGACACAGCCTCCCGCACCTGCAAGGCCACCACCGGACTCCTCATCAACTGCACCTGACCCGTCCGTCGACCGACAGGGCCTCCCCCGCACGGGGAGGCCCTGCCACGGCCCTGCACGAGACTCCCGACCCGACGCTGGACGCCAGTGCGGCGGTCGGCGCCGACAAAGATCATGATCGAGGTGTGAGCGCGCTGACATGGTGCTCGTCCTGCCGGCGGACCGTAGCCTGGAGGACCGCGAGAATGACCCGTCGAACCTTACAGACCCCTGGATTTCAGAGTTCCAGCAGACGCGTCACCTGACTGTCGTCAGACGATCGTTTGACGACAGGCGGGTCGGACGTCCAATGAACCCGGACGCACCGGCGAACTCCTGTCCACCGTGAAGTTCATGGTGCAGACCCTCGCCGCCGCCGGCGAACTCCAGCGCGCCGTCACCCGTCCCGGCCCCCTTCGCCGGGATGCTGCTGGACTACCTGGGGCAGCGACCGAACACCATGACCGCGACGAACCCCGACGCCCGATGGCTCTTCCCCGGCCGCCGGGCCGGGCAGCCCATGACCCCGAGCACTCTGGAACTTCGGCTCCGGCACCTGGGCTTCCCGATCCAGCGAGGACGCACAGCAGCGATCCGCCACCTTGTCCTCCAGGCCCCGGCCTCGGTGATCGCCCGGATGCTCGGCTACAACGACGACACCACAGCCCGCCTCGCCGAAGAGGCCGGAGGAACCTGGCGCCACCATGCCCCCGGCGACCACTCACGGTGACCCCGAGCCCTCAGCACACGAGGAATACACGACAGCCGATTACGCGAGGTCGCCAGTTCTGGACCCCTGGTAGTCGGTGAGGGTGCGGGTGGGGGTCCAGCCCTGGGTGCGGGCGCGGGTGAGGTCGAGGACGACGCTGCGGGTGAGGAGGTCGACGGTGTAGGGGGTGAGCCCGGGGATGCGGGTGGTGCGGGCGGCGAGGCGGGCGAGGGGCGCGGGGAGGTGGGCGATGCGGGCGGGGACGCGGTGGGCGGCGAGGACGTGGCGCAGGGCGTCGTCGCGGCGGTAGGGGGTGGCGTCGGCGATGTTGTAGGCGCCGGGCGGCCAGGGCGGTGTGCCGGTGAGGCCGAGGGCGGACAGGCAGGCGTCGGTGAGGTTGGCGACGGCGGTGAGGCTGAGCGGGATGTCGCGGCCGGGCAGCGGGAGCAGGCCGTGCCGGGCGCGGGCGAGCAGTTGGGGGACGAGGTGGGGGTCGCCGGGGCCGTAGACGGCGCGGGGGCGCAGGACGACGGCGCCGGCCGTGAGGGCGAGGCGTTCGGCGGCGGCCTTGGTGCGGCCGTAGGCGTTGAGGTGGCCGGCGGCGGTGGGGTGGTCCTCGGTGACGGCGGGGGTGGCGGTGCGCGGGTCGTAGACGCTGGCGCTGCTGACGTGGACGAGGGGGCGGCCGGCGGCCGCGCGCAGGACGCGCTCGGTGCCGGTGACGTTGACGGCGTGCTGGTGGGCTTCGGCGGGATCGCCCGGGGGCAGGTCGGCGACGGCGGCGGCGCAGTGGACGACGAGGTCGGCGCCGGTGAAGTCGGGCTCGCCCTCGGCGGCGTCCCAGGGGCGGTGGTGGCCGACCGGGCCGGGGCGGCGGCCGTGGCAGGAGACTTCGAGCCCCAGGGCGGCGGCGGTGCGGGCGAGGTGGGCGCCGCAGAAGCCGGTGGCGCCGGTGATGGCGAGGTGCATCAGGATCTTCCCCGTCGGACGGTGAGTTCGGCGTAGCCGGGCAGGGCGCTGCGGCGGTCGACCCGGGCGCGGGTGACGACCGGGCGGTGGGGGGCGAGCCCCAGGAGGAGGTCGGCGAGCAGGGTGCGGGCCAGGCCGGCCCCGGGGCAGGCGTGCGGGCCGGCGCCGAAGACGGCCTGGGTGGCGGCCGGATCTTCGGCAGGGCTGCGACGGTGGGCCCGGGCGGCGTGCCGGGCGACCAGGACCAGCCGGTCGCCGGCCCGTACGGGGTGCCCGGCGAGGGTGGTGTCGGCGGCGGCGACCCGGGGCAGCAGCGGGGACGGGGCGGTCAGGCGCAGGAGTTCGGCGGCGAGGCCGGGTGCGGTCGCCTCGCTCACGGTCGGCCAGAGCCCGGCGTCGGCGCACCAGGCGACGGCCCGGGGCAGTGCGGCGACGGTGGTGTTCACGGCGGCGACGGCCACCATGGCGTCACGCGCGTCGGGCGCGTCGGGCAGCAGGGCGGCGAGCCGGGCCGCGGCGGCGACCGTGGCGGCGGCCGCGTCCGGGCCGCGGCGGCGGGGACCGGGGAGGTGGTCGCGGGCGGCGTGGGCGGCGGCTTCGGCCGCGGCGTGGGCGAGGCGGTGCGGGCAGGACTGCGCGCCGGTCAGGGCGGCGGCCGTGACACCGGCCAACTCTCGGGCCAGTGCGACGAGTTCGAGCTCGCCTGCGGCCACGTCCGGGACCCGCGTCGCGAGCACGGCCTGCCAGTGCGGGCGGATCCGTTGCTGTGCGGCGGTGTCGAGGCCGCCGGCCAGGGCGCGGCGGGCGTTGCGGTGTTCGGCACCGTCCTGGTCGAACAGCAGTCCGCCGACGGTGAGTTCGGCCGCTGCGCCGCCGGTGGTGCCCGGTGCGGTGCGGTCCAGCGGGACCTTGGTGAGCGCTTCGCGGTAGGCGTCGGTGCCGTGCACCAGCACGGTGCGGCCGAGCCGGACCACCGGGCGGCGGCGGGTGGCGGCGAGCAGGGCGAAGAGCAGGGGGTGGCTGCGCAGGTAGACCCGGCGGTCCCGGCGGCGGGCCCGGCGGGCGGCGGCGGGCGGGAAGGCCGGTGCGGGCGGCTGTGCGGTCATGGGGTCGGTCACCGGGCCAGCTCCCGTGCGCAGTGCGCGGCGGCCGCCGCCCGGTCGGGCTTGCGGGAGCGGCCCGCGAGCGGGACCTCGCCGAACAGGACGGCGTCCGGCCGGGCCGCTGCCATCCGGTCGAGCGGCCCGCGCAGGGCCTCGCGCAGGCGCCGCGGGTCGGTGCCCGGCGCCGGCTGGACGAGGGCGACCAGCCGCTCGTCGCCGTCCCCCGCCGGAATGCCGACCAGGACGGCGAGTTCGACGCCCGGCAGGTGCAGCGCCGGTTCGTACAGGCCGGGGTAGATGTTCTCGGCGCGGCGCAGCACCATGTCCTTGAGGCGGCCGGCGAGGACGATCCGTCCGCCGGGGGTGAGCGCGGCGCGGTCGCCGGTGCGCACCCAGGGGTCGGGGTCCTCGCCGAGGTAGCGGTGGCGGGCGCCCGGGCCGGTGAGCAGCAGTTCACCGCCGGTGGCGATCCGGGCGCGGACGCCGGGCAGGGGAGCTCCGACCAGGTCGCCGTCCCCGTCGTGGGCGCTCTTGTCCGCCTCCTCGACGGCGGCGGCCGGGAACAGTTCGGTGAGCGCGTAGACGCTCCAGGCCTGGTGGGCGCCGGACTGCTTGACCCGGCGCAGCAGGGCGGCGTCGGCGGGGGCGGAGCCCGTCCAGACCCGGCCGGTGAAGCGGGCCCCGGCGGCGAGGGCGGCGCGCAGTTGTGGTGGGGTGAGGTAGGTGTGGGCGGGGTCGAGGCGGGCGAGTTGGCGGCCGAGCGCGGCGGGGCGGCGGGCGGGCTGCACGACGGCGGCGCCCGCGGCGAGGGCCGGGACGAGCACGAAGAACGTCCCGCCGAGGACGACCGTCCCGGGGCGCGGGTCGACCAGGTCGGCGACGGTGCGCAGCCCGGCGGCCAGCCCGTCCCGGGTGTGGACGACGGCGCGCGGGCGGGCGGTGGTGCCGGAGGTGAAGACGATCACCGCGTCCGCTTCCGGGCCGCCGTCGGGCCGGGCGGGCGGGGTCGCGCCGCCGGGGCGCAGGTGCGGCGCGCAGCCGGGCAGGCGGCGGCCCAGGGTGGCGACCGGCCCGAGTGCGGTGAGGCGGGGCAGGGCGAGGTCCGCTCGGCGGGCGAGCGGCCCGGCCCAGCCGGCCACCGCCTGGGCGGCGGCGTCGGCGAGGACGAGATCGGGGCGGGCCAGGGTGAGCCGGGCGGCGAGCACGTCGGGCCCGGCGGTCGGGTCGAGGACGGCGATGCGCAGAGCCAGCCGGTGCGCGGCGAGCATGACGGCCAGTGCGCGCGGCCCGGGCCGGACGGCGACGCCGACGGTGTCGCCGGGGCCGAGGCCGTGGGCGTGCAGCGCGGCGGCGTAGCCGTCGGCCAGGTCGGCGAGTTCGCCGCGGCGGAGCACCGGGCGGACGGTGCCCGGGCGGGTGTGGCGCAGGACGGCGGGCCGGTCGGGGTGGTCGGTGCGCAGGGCATGGGTGAGCCGGTCGAGCATGGCGGGGTCCTTCGGCGGGCTGCGGGGTGGCGCGGAGCGGGTCCGGTCGGGAAAGGGTTGGTAGGGAGCGGGGAGCGGGGCGCGTGGCGTGGGGAGCGTGGCGCGGGGCGCGGGGCGTGGGGAGCGAGGCGCGTAGGGCGCGCGGGGCGCGTAGGGCGCGCGGGGCGGGACGCGCAGCGCGCGGGGCGCAGGGCGCAGGGCGCGGGCGGGCTGTCAGCGCACGTCGACGGCGCGCGGCCCCGCGCCGCGCTCCAGGTACCAGCGCGCGGTGCCCACCACGCCGTACGCGCGGATGCGCCGGGTGGAGTTCTGCACCACCATGTCGCGGCGGCGCACCACCGCCGTGGTGTGCCGGCGGACCCTGTTGAGGAACGCCCGGTCGGTGGGTGAGGGCCGCCGGGGCATGCCGCCGACGGCGAGGTAGAGCTCGGCGGTGACCGCCATGTTGTTGCCCGCGTGCATCCGGTACGGGGTCAGGTAGCCGTGTCGACGGCGGTGCGCGGGCCGGATCCGGCCGAAGAAGGCGCCGAGCGCGACCAGCGCCAGGAACACCGCGCGCCCGACCGGGCCGTGCTCGTCGTGGCGGGCGGTGACCCGGCCGCAGACCAGCCCGCCGGAGGCGACCAGCCCCGCCCGGGCCGCGGCCGTCCAGCCGGGTTCGGGCAGGCAGTCGGCGTCGGTGCGGGCGAGCAGGGTGGCGCCGTGGGCGATGGCGTACCGGAAGGCGGTGTCCACCGCGGAGCCGACGCCCTTCTCCCGCTCGACCACCACCTCGACCGGGAACGGCGCGCGGGCGGCGAAGGCGCGCGCCAGGGCGACGGTGCCGTCGGTGGAGCCGTTGTCGGCGACGAGCAGGGTGAAGTCGCGGTCGCGCTGGGCGGCGAGGGCGCGCAGCACGCCCTCGATCCGGGCCTCCTCCTGGTAGGCGGGGACCACCACCCACAGGTCGGTCCTCACGAGGCCTCCCAGACCATGGTCATGAGGCTGACGCCACCGCCGAGCCCGATCAGCAGCACCTTCTCGCCGGGCGCCAACGTGCCGCGTATTCGGTCGAGTTGCACGCCCAGCGTGGCACTGGCGACATTGCCGAGTTCCGGCACGGTCAGGACCAGCTTCCCGGCCGGCACCCCGGTCAGCTCGACGAAGCGTTCCAGGTAGGGGATCGTCACCTGGTGCACCAGCACCCGGGCGTAGTCGTCCCAGCCCAGGCCGGTGCGGGCGGCGAGCCGGGCCAGCGCGGCGGGGCCGATCTCCTCGAAGATGCCGCGCAGTTCCTTGCCGCCGCCCCGGAAGTAGCTGTACTCGTCGCCGCGCGGGTGGCGGGAGCCGCCGCCGAGGATGCCGCCGGCCGGCCAGTGCTCGGAGGCCGTCTCCGTCCCGACGTCGAGGATTCCGCCCCGCTCCACGGCCTCGACGACGACGGCCGCCCCGGCGTCGCCGAAGGTGTAGCCGGCGAAGCCGTCCCGGAACTCCGCCAGGGAGGACGGCGTGCGCAGCATGGCCCGGCTGGGCGTCTCACCGGTGACGACCAGGGCACGCCGGGCCCGGCCCGCCAGGATCATCGCGCGGGCCAGGTCGATCCCGTTGAGGAAGCTGTTGCAGGCGTTGCTGACGTCCAACGCGTGTGCACGGGTGCCGAGTTCGGCCTGCACGATGTGGGCGGTGGCGGGCTCGCACACGTCCCGGGTGGCGGAGGCGAACAGCAGCAGGTCCACATCCTGCGGGCGCAGCGCGCGGGCGGCGAGGGCACGTCGGGCGGCGCCGACCGCGAGGGTGGAGGCGTACTCGCCGTCGGCGGCGAAGTGCCGGGTGCGGATACCGGTCGCCTTCTCGAACATCCGCTCCGGAAGGGCGAGTCGGCCGCCGGCGGTGACCTCGTCCTGGAGCTGCTGGGAGGTGAGCCGGCGGGCCGGCAGGTGGGAGCCGACGGCGGTGATGCCGATCCTCGGTGTTGCTGCTGTGTGCATGCCTCCATGCTCCGGCGGCACGACCGGGCCGGCCTGAGTACAGGTACTCAGGCCGGCCCGCCGGGCTACCCGATCACGTCCGTGCAGATGGACGGTGGACGGTGGACGGTTGCCGCGCCTCCGGCACGTGCGGCACCTGTGCTGCCGTCACCGGTCCGGGTGGCTACGCGCCGCAGCGGCCGACCAACTTCGCGTTACGGCCCCGCCGAGGCCCCGAGCCCTGTCATGATCGGCCTGTTGCGTCTCGTAGATCCTCGATCTTCGGAAAACAGGAGTGGCTGTGGCAGAGCGGCAGAACGGCACGGTGAAGTGGTTCAACGACGAGAAGGGCTACGGCTTCATCACCCCGGAGTCCGGAGCGGACCTGTTCGTTCACTTCCGGGCGATCCAGGGAGACGGCTTCAAGTCCCTGGTTGAGGGCCAGAAGGTGACCTTCGTGGCGGTCCAGGGCCAGAAGGGGCTCCAGGCCGACGAGGTCCAGGTAGTGGGGTAGTAGCAGTCCCTCCCCCTCCTCCCCCGGGCCCCGGTCCGAACGGGAGCTGCGGGAGACGCGGGAGATCACGGCCCGGGCGGCCTCCGTTCGATCGGGGCCGCCCAGGCCGTTCTGGACGGCTCGCCGGGCGGTCGGCCGGCCGACGTCTCGACAGTCACCGCGACTGAGCGGTCCCGGAGGGCGGCGGCCGTGAACTCCACTTCGACGAGCGTGCCCGCCAGCCCGGCCGTCCTCAGCTCGACAGCCATCGCCCGCGCCTGCGCCGGCGACAGCCCGTGGGCCGCGCGCAGGGCTCGCAGCACCGGCACGAGGCTCAACTCGGGCCGTACGAGGTAGAGGCGCGCCGGTCCGTGCTCCGCCAGTAGCGCCTGGCGGATCTCCTCGGGTGTCGGCCCGTCCCCGTCCTCCTCGCACCAGGCCGCGGGGCAGGTCCGGCAGGAGGCCTCGATACCCCAGCACAGCCGTCCGCGGTCCAGGAACTGGCCGACGTCGCGGACCAGCGCACCGCCGCAGTCCGCGCATCGTGTCGTGATCTTCGCGCCCTGAGTAATCATCGAACTCCCCGCCGTCGCTCGTCGTTGCGCGGATCGTCCCGCATCCACGCGTGCCCGTCGACCATCGGCCGTCGCTTCCCGGCGAGGCCTCAGCCGCGCCGGGTGCCGGCTGGCCGGTTCCGGTGGCGGCCGACAGTGCCGACGCGTTTGAGGGTCCGGACGATCGGGGCGGTCTCGACCGTGTCGATGCCCGGGAGGGCGCCGAGACGGTCGGTCAGGTAGTCATACAGGTACTCGTCATCGGGGCAGAGGACGGCGGCGAGGAGGTTGGTCCGCCCCGTGGTGGCGGCGGCGTAGGCGACTTCGGGGTGGTCGGCCAGCGCCGCGCCGACGGCGGCGAGGTGCGAGGGCCGCACCGACATCCAGATGGCGGTGGTGGTCGGACTGCCCAGTAGCCGCTCGTCGACGTCCACGACGAAGAAGAGCGCTCCGGCCGCGCGCAGGTGGGCGATCCGGCGGCGCACCGTCGACTCGTGGCAGCGGGCCTCGGCGGCCAGCGCCGCGTACGTCGTACGGCCGTCGCGGGCCAGCGCGGCGAGCAGCGTGTGGTCGAGGTCGGTGAGCTCGGTGAGACCGGTGGGCTCAAGCGACGGCGACGCCGACGACAGCCGGGCGTCGGACGGCGGGAGCCTCGGCGGTGGGAAGGCAGGCGGCGGGAACGCGGGGGCGAGCGCGTCCCGCTGCTCCTGGTCCAGCGCGCAGGTCAGGGCGCCCCAGGTGGTCGGACCGCCCTTGAACAGCCGCAGCACGCGCTGCGCGGTGATCGAGGTGACCCCCGGGAGCCGGTCGAGCAGTTGCACCGGCGCGTCCTGGGCGCGGTCCCGGTGCGCCACGAGGTGGCAGATGATCTCGGTGGCGCCCGAGGCGAGCTGGACCCACCGCGTGTCCTCCCGCGCGGCCAGGGCCCGGGCCAGGCCGAGCGAAGCGCCGGGGGCGGACTGCAGTCGCAGCGCCCACACGGTCTGCCCGACGGGCCGGGGGTTGAGCCGGCCGATGACGCGCAGCCCGGCGCTCTCGCACAGCGCGGCGTAGCGGCGGGCGACGACCTGCTCGGAGACGCCCAGCACCGAAGCGATCCGGCGCAGGGGGGCGCGCCCGTCGATCTGCAGGGCGTGGATCAGCCGGAGATTGAGGGATTCCACGGATCCAGACCCTACCCGGGGCGGTATCCGGCGCCTACGCCCGGACTCGTTGCGCCTGCTCGCGGCCGATCCGGATCATCGGTGCGCAGGCCGACGCGGCACCTGTCCGCGCGGAACTGCGGCCCCCGTGACGGCCGCGCCGAGGCTCGGCCGCCGACCGCGAGGAACGCGAGGAAGAGGAGGAGGGGAGACCCGGGCACACCACCCGGCTCCCCGACAGCAGATGGGCGCATTTCGTGATCTCCGGCATTACATCGACCACCTGACCGAGGCCCTCGGGAGAGGCGAAGTCCTCCGGATCGACGGGGCCGACCGGGACCTGGACATCGGAGGCATCACCGAACTGCTGGCGGAGCGGGAAGGCCCCGCCCTGATGTTCGACAACATTCCGGGATTCCCCGCGGGGTACCGGGTGTTCACCAACTTCATGGGCACGCCCGCCCGCACCGCGGTGGCGCTCGGGCTGCCGCACGACACCCCTGCGCTCGACATCGTGCGGGCCTGGAAGGACCTCAGCAAGCGGATCGAGCCCGTTCCTCCCGTGGAGGTCGCCACCGGCCCGGTCCTGGAGAACGTCCTGGTCGGCGAGGACGTCGACCTCGGGATCTTCCCCACCCCGCGCTGGCACGACAGGGACGGCGGCCGCTACATCGGCACCGCCTGCATGGTGATCACCCGTGACCCCGACAGCGGCTGGGTCAACGTCGGCACCTACCGGGCCTGCGTCCAGGGCCGCGACCGGTTGTCGCTGTGGATGCTCGGCAACCGGCACGCCAAGGCGATCGCCGAGAAGTACTGGGCGCGCGGCCAGACCTGCCCGATCGCCGTGGTCGTCGGCCAGGACCCGATCCTGTCGACCGCCGCGGCGATCGCCGCGCCGTCCGGGATGTCGGAGTACGACCTGGCGGGCGGACTGCGCGGGGAGGGCGTCGAGGTCCTGTACGCGCCGGGCAGCGAGCTCCCGATCCCGGCACACGCCGAGATCGTGATCGAGGGCGAACTGCCGCCGGTCGAGGAGGAGTCCGTCCTGGAGGGCCCCTTCGGCGAGTGGACCGGCTACTACACGCACTCGGGTCAGGAGACCGTCGTCCGGGTCACCCGGATCCTGCACCGCGACGACCCGATCATCCTGGGCGCCCCGCCGATGCTGCCGACCATCCCGGCCGGCGACCAGGCCGTTCCGCTCTACTCGGCGTCGCTGACCTGGGACCACCTGGAGGCGTCCGGCGTGCAGAACGTCAAGGGCGTGTGGGCCTACGCCCGGCAGCTCCTGATGGTCGTCTCCATCGAGCAGACCGGCGCGGGGGACGCCATGCACGCGCTGCTGGCGGCGGCCGGGCGCAAGCGCACGGGCGGCATGGAACGGTACTTCGTCGTGGTCGACGAGGACATCGACATCACCGACATCAACCACGTCCTGTGGGCGATGTTCACGCGCGTCCACCCGACCGAGTCCATCCAGGTCCTGCGCGCGCCCACCACCGCCATCGACCCCCGGCTCGCACCCGACAGACTCGCCGCCGGCGACCTGTCGATGGGCATCGTGCTCATCGACGCGTGCAAGCCGTTCGCGTGGAAGGACCGGTACCCGCCGGCCAACCGCGTCGACCAGGCCACCCGCGAGCGGCTGCGCGAACGGTGGGCGGGCGTCCTGGCGCTGTAGCCCGCCGAGGGCGGTGAGCAATCCCCCGCCCCCTCCGGCCCTTCCCCCTCCGGCCCTTCCCCCTACGGCCCCGCCCCCTACGCCAGGAGCACAATGTGTCCGCCGCACCCCCCACCACCCGCCTCGTCATCGGAGTCACCGGCGCCACCGGCGCCCCGATCGCCGTCCGCCTGCTCCAGGTCCTGCGCGAGGTACCGCAGGTGGAGACCCACCTCGTCCTGAGCACCTGGGCCCGCTCCACCATCGAGGCGGAGACGCCCTACAGCGCCCGACACTTCGCCGAACTCGCCGACGTGACACACAAGTTCGGCGACCTCGGCGCCACCATCTCCTCCGGCTCCTACCCGGTCGCTGGCATGGCCATCGTCCCGTGCAGCATGAAGACGCTCGCGGCCGTCCGGCACGGCATGGCCGACAACCTCATCGCCCGCGCAGCCGACGTCACCCTCAAGGAACGGCGCCCACTCGTCCTCGCGCCCCGGGAGACGCCCCTCAACGAGATCCACCTGGAGAACATGCTCGCGCTCTCCCGGATGGGCGTACGCATCGTCCCGCCGATGCCGGCCTTCTACGACACCCCGAACGGCATCAGCGACCTCGTCGACCACATCGTCATGCGCATCCTCGACCAGTTCGACCTCCCCGCAGGCACCGCCGACATCGCGGAACGCTGGCAGGGCCTGGCCGACACCCGCCACCACCACCCCGCCTCGTAGCGCGGCACGGCACACCCACCCGCCACGAGACACCACAGCGCTGGTCGCAGCCACCCACGTGTGGCCGCGACCAGCGCTCTTCGGAATCAGTCGAGGACGGCGTCGATCTCCACTTCAACGAGCCATTCGGGATCGATGAAACGTGAGACCTCGACGACGGTGCAGACCGGGCGGACCGACGCGAACCGCTCCCCGTGCGCTCGCGCGGCCTCCTCCCAGCGCGTCACATCAGTGAGCATGAGACGGGTCCGCACAACGTCCCCCAACGACGCCCCCGCCTCCTTCAGCGCGGCCTCCGCAATATCCAGACACCTGACCGTCTGGGCGTACACATCGCCCTTCCCCACGGTCGTCCCACCGTCCCCGATGGGAGCAGTCCCCGCGACTGCAACGTGTGACCCCTTGCGGACTGCCCGGGAAAACCCGATCCGAGGTTCGAGAGGCGAGCCGGAACTGACTATCTGCCGATGATCCATCGCACCATGCTCCCAGAGCACCGCACATCTGAAAACAGGCCCCCCACCGGGCACTTCACCCCTATACCAACCGATTAATACCGGTCCACAGCCATCTGGTCGGTTCTTCTGCGGCAATCCCGGAGGCGGGGCCGGCGGCAAGTCAGACCGCTGCTCACCCAATGCCGGGGCAATCCCCGCGCTCGCAGGAACTGCCCACGCTCGACCAGCTCAGCGCGATCGCCCGTGCGATCGGGGTGCCGCTCCGGCGACTGCTCCGCGCCGCAAGCCCTGGCCGGCCGCACCGCGGTGCGGCCCGCCCCGGCGGGGGGGGGGTGCCCCCCCGCGGGGGGGGTGGGCGGCCACAGGACCAAGGCAAAACCCCCCCCCCCGCCC